>OZ245997.1:2544444-2862500 GCA_965230195.1 Putridiphycobacter sp. | reverse complement strand
CGTATTACCGCGGCTGCTGGCACGGAGTTAGCCGGTCCTTATTCGTTTGGTACCGTCAGCCCTCTACACGTAGAGGGGTTTCTTCCCAAATAAAAGAAGTTTACAACCCATAGGGCATTCTTCCTTCACGCGGCATGGCTGGTTCAGAGTTGCCTCCATTGACCAATATTCCTCACTGCTGCCTCCCGTAGGAGTCTGGTCCGTGTCTCAGTACCAGTGTGGGGGATAGTCCTCTCAGACCCCCTAGATATCGTTGCCTTGGTAAGCCGTTACCTTACCAACTAGCTAATATCACGCATACTCATCTTATACCGCCGGAACTTTAATTATGTAATCATGCGAAAACATAATACTATGGAGTATTAATCCCAATTTCTTAGGGCTATCCTCCTGTATAAGGTAGATTGTATACGCGTTACGCACCCGTGCGCCGGTCGTCAGCAAGAGCAAGCTCTCCTGTTACCCCTCGACTTGCATGTGTTAAGCCTGCCGCTAGCGTTCATCCTGAGCCAGGATCAAACTCTCCGTTGTATAAATTTATTAATGTTTCTATATCTAAAAACTGTATTATTTGGCTTTATTATTTCTCAATCTTCAATCTTTTCAAAGAACTTCTACGTGACATCTTTATGCCGAATAAGTCTTATAACTTTTGGGAGCGCAAAGGTAAACCTTTTTATTTAATTAACAAACCTTTTTTAATAAATTTATTAATCTTTTCCACTCCTTCAAATTCCCTAAAATGAATCGCTATTCATTTCGTTTGCGGGGCGCAAAGGTAAACCCTTTTTTTTAATCTCCAAACATTTTTTAAAAATATTTTTCACCCCCCTTTTTAATCCCTCAAATCTCCTAATCAAACCCTGCTTTCTTGCAAACCCCGTTCGTTTTGCGAGGGCAAAGATACTCACCTTTTTTTATCCCGCAAGCCTTTTATCACATTTTTTTAACCTTTTATTTATTTTTTAATAATATTAACAACCAAAAGCACTACTCAAAACACTATTAAACAACCACTTATCACCTTGTGGAAATATTTAATTTTTTATGTGATTTTTTTAATCTTAATACGAAATTTAAGTAAATAAGTGACTATTAAAGGAGGATTATGGGAAAAGTAAAAATGTTTCACTCGTATTTTTACTAAGATTGGTTAAATGATCTTATTGACAAGGGTAAAGCCATGGATTATCTTGCTATATTAGCCTTGTGCAATACAAAATTAGTTTTCCTCATTTCAGACGACTGATTCTTTTATCATTCGCCGCAGCAGCACTAATGGGCTGTGGCTACATAATGAATGAGAACAAAAGTTTTCCTGCTCTCGCTTCTTTATTGCTTTGCAATTTTACAGGTGTGATGATTATATACCGGTTAAATGATTGTTTGGACTCTACAAAAAGTTTAATTCAAAATATTAAAGCCATTATCCAAACTCCTTTTCATCAGATTACTTTATTGATTTTTCTGATATCTGCCCCATTCGCCTTTTTTGCTTTAAATGAGGTTAGTCTTACTTTTTTAATTGTTTCAGCGATTTTAGGCTTTTTTTATACAGTACAGATTAAAACAGGGGCAAAAAACATACGGTTAAAGAATATATTTTTGGTAAAAAATCTACTCATAGGAATTGGATGGGGAAATTTGGTAATTATAGGAGCCGGACAAACCAGCCCGGCACTGGTAATGGGAATGTACGCATTTGTATGTGTTCAGGTCTTTATAGGAAGTATGATTAGAGATATTGCGGATGTTAATCAGGACCATTATTTAAAAATTAAAAGTTTTCCTGTTGTAATTGGTGTGTCTAACAGTATTATGTTTATGCATATGCTCAATCTGCTTACAGGCATTTTCCTATTCCTAAGCTTTAGCATCAACAGTTTCCTGATCATTGTATCAGTTACAACACTGTGGAGAGCCATCAATTTACTGTTTTTAAAACAGCATTCAAATTCAGTATTCTGGAGCCAAACTGTAAACCTGTTAACCTGCCTGTTAATGGTATTATTAAGTGCAATAACAATTAAACTATGACATTTTTCGATTCTGTACCTACAGTTTTTTGGCCGGTTTTGGTTTTAGGTGCATCCACGGTTTTTACCATTTTCTGGGGATTGGATTCAATAACCCATCAAAAACTAGCCAGAATTGACATTAGTGACAGAGAGTTTCAGGTCCATAGAAACATATTAGTAGTATCAGTTCTGATGGAAGCATCACTTGTTCTGGTTTATTGGTTTGGCTATGCCATGTTACCATTTTTTATTGCACTTTTCATTACACGAACTGTACATGAATTCATTGATGAACTTCATTTTCACACGGAAAGGTGCACACCCTACGAATCGTATTTACATCTTGGCATGTGGATATCAGTATTAACTAAAACTATTGGCCTTTTTATATGGGCATTTATCTATCAGTACAACAATCTGTCAGATCTGCCTTCTATACTTTATATATGGGGAGCAATAATTATCATCTTAATGACCTATATTAGTTATAGAGAGTGGAAACATTAATGATAAAAATACTGTACAGATTGTCTGTACTTTGAGTCCAGGTTGTGTTTCAATTTATACTTAGTCTTTAATTCTGTTTCTATTGAGCCTATAAATTTATTATTGGTCCCAATCAATTTATTCTCTACTTCAAATTCAGTGATCTCAAAAGAATTGTGCTCAGATTCAAGCAAAGGATAAAAAGTTGAAATATCGAATGATGTTTCATAGAGCCATAAATAAAATGGATTTTCCCTAAAGAAAATGGGCAACTCAGAAATAGCAACCCGTTTTCCAGAATAACTCACAATCGAATCTTTTTCAACTGACCTATCCAAATACAAATGACTTCTCAAACGATCAGATATCCCAATAACTACTGGTTCTAATGTTCCTATTTTAGTATCCGTAAACACATCCGGGTATAAATATTTTAATTTTTGAAAAGGACTAATTGGTGCTCCAGACTTAAATGCCATCCAATCTTTAATGGCTTTCAACAAGATTTTTATATCATCATTGTTTTTTCCAACATTTTCAGAAAAAATCTGATCCAAAACAGAAGATAAACCCACCCATTCCTTACCAACTTTGATTAGATAAAAATCCAGTTCCGTTTCTTCAACCTCTAACCGCTCTCCTCCTATTGCCTTCATTTCACTCTTTAATTGAAAACCATATGTCATATTGTTACCAGGCCCTACCCTTTTCCTTAATCTTAAAGAGAGTTTATTCTTAAATAAATCGTGATTGGGAGTATCAAAATACAAATCATAATAAACCACACTTGAATGATAATTCATTTTAACTTTTCCAATCTGATCGGAATTTTTAATGAAGTATTGGAAATTTAGAGGTTGTTCAACCGTATATTTTCGCTGTACTTCTGTTCCCTGGCCAAAGACACATACCGGAATCACTACAAACAATATCAAATAAATTCTAATGGCCATAATTTCTAAACCTTCCTTTTTCAAACAAAAAACTTTCCGGGTTTTCTGCTCTTTTATAATCAACAATTAATTTACCATTTTCCACAATAAGCTCTCCATTTTCTTTAATAGTTAAGTTTTTATCAAAATTAATCGGATGTTGATCCTCAATATTAAACGAAGAAAGGATAGATGCCCTTCTAGAAGCTAATTTGTGAAAATACAGTTCTGCTATCGGAGGTGGCCAACCGGATTTATTGATAATCTTTCTTAATGTTTTTTCATCCAGATCATGAATTTTTTGTGCCATCCATCTTAAATCATAATAAGTCGCTTCTTTAAAAGGTTTTGAAATGGTATTTGCTTTAAAATTTAAAATCACTTTGTTGCCTTTCATTTCTGCAACTTCCCAACCAAATTCATTGACCAGACCTACCTTAAAATCGACTGGTAACATATTTAGCTTGACACCAAAACCAGTACCAAGGTCGGAATACACTGCTGATATTCTGTAATTATAATTACCATCATGAACTGTTGTTAAAAGGGTGTTTCTTTCACTTGTATCCCAATTTCCAATAAAGGCATGTGCTAATAAAGCCCCTCTTAGTACTCTTCTACTCTCATTTTTCATCTCATTTGACAGAAAGGGACCAATTCTTTTAACACGATCCGGCCTGCCTTCAATGGCACATTTTATGAATCTAACATAATTCTGGTTCTTAAACGGTGCTAATTCCGGATCATTTGTAATCATCTCATCATTGATCTTTCCTGACCTGTAAATAAACTGCTTAAGATCAATTTTATAGATTTTATACATGCTGTCACACAGCATTTCAGCATTATTAACAGTAGAGAAACCATCAAAAATTAAAGTCAACTGATCCTTTTCGTAATAGTATGGGTGATCTACATCATAGCCCAGTGCTGCAAAAATTCTTGATCCTACTACATCTGTATGAACTTCGTCTCCCCATTTTAAAGACCACTCATTATCAAGATCAAGGTCCATTGCTCTTATTTTTGGAGCTGATCCGCTATAACTTAACTTGTCAAACAGTACGACCATGTTTTTCCCTGCTTTAATTTTTTTAAGTTTAGCCAACCGCCCAAAATGCTTATACAATTTCCCCTGGGTTTGATGCCAATAAGGCGAGTTCTTAGTCCTGGCTATATCTTTTTCAGGTGCTTTGTCAATTGGGAATCGGAATATCCATTTACTTCTTTGGTGATCAAACCATAATTTAAACTTATCCAGAAAACCTGGCCCGTTTTTACTGTTTAGTTTTGCTTTTTCAATCAGCGATTTCTCAAATAAAACCAATTCGTAAAGCAATTCATAAGTTACGCTGTCATTGACAGCTCTCTTTTGATACATGGTTTCCAGGCATTCACTAATATGTTTGATATGTCGTATAAAGGCCTTTTTTCGTTTGGGAATCAAATGTCCTTTATATGTTTTGATATCCCTGTTGGTCAAAAAATTTGTGACCTCCCTTACATCATCCAAATCGATTCTACCTTGCTTTACCAACTCAACGACTTCTTCAGGATGGGAAGAAAGTATCAGCGTCCCGCGATCATATTGCCCCAACACAATTGTACTAAACAGTAAGATACAAGATAATTTAATGACTTTAGTGAGGGAAGCAAAAATGACCATAAGCTTTAGAGCACAACAACACTTGTCAGACATCAGTAAAGTTTAAGAAACCGAAGTTTGACAATCAAAAACAAAATTAAAATACGGATGAAATATAATACAATTTTACCAGCTGATTTCGGTCATAATTGAAATAATGATAGTAAATCGTATTTTAACGATACTGACTATAATCAATGAATTGAGCGAGAAAATCAATCTTTTTTTGTTCCTTTTGAGTATCTTTAATGAGACAATACAAAACCCAAATTATGAATTCCCTTATTTATAACAAGACCATCTTGCTTTTGTTGACCATTTTTCTTTCCGGAATTGTTATCGCACAGAAAGAAGGTCCTTCAAAAGACAAAGATTGGCGTATCGAAGTTGAACCTTCAAGCTTTGTGCTTAATGGAATAGCTGGTAGTATCACCTATAATGTTTCACGTGATAATAAATTCAATCTGGGCCTCTTCGCTGCTGCTTTAGACATTCCAAATCGATTTCGTGACGATATGTTTAATCATGTTGGAATGGATACCTCTTCAGCCAGACTAGGCTTTGAGTTAGCTGTAATGGGACGTTATAAACTGGATATTTTCAAAAAATTAGAGAGTAACCCTTACGTAGGATTAATTGTTGGCTGGGAATATTTTGACATCAAACAACCTTCTTTTGCTGAAAAGGTAAGATTAAAAACCTTTTTAGTCACACCTTATGTTGGATATGAATTCTATTTTTTCAGACAATGGGCTTATTTGAACCCACAACTCAGAAGTGTATTTTATCTTGGGCCAACCAGTAGCATTCCTTCCAGAAACGAATCACTTAAATCAACATTTATCTTTCCCCAAATTTCGGTAGGTGTCAGATTATAGTTTTGATCTGAAAAATTGAGTAGCTAACTTAAACTCAAGTCTGAGATATCCCGAAATCCACCTAAACCACAGCTTTAGTGGAATATAATAAAAACGGTAGTTACGAGGCACCTCAACTCCTGAATAACAAACTGAAAAAGGCCGGTTATTAAACAACCTTCTACTATTTTTCTTCTCGTAAATTCGTTTTAGCCTTCCATAATAGAATTTTAGTGTGATTTTATCCAATTGATTTAATCTGAATGGTTTTTCCAACCGTTTTTTAAATAATACAGCCGGAAAAACGAATAATCCGAAGTAGCCAAAGTTTCCCAAACGAAGCCAGTTTACAAATATGTCATAGGTCTCCATTATTTGATAGCCGTACCTGTAAACAATCATCCTGCTTTTATATGATTCAATAAATGAATTATTATACCTCCTCCACTCTGCCTTATTAAACTTTAATGTTGAAATTTCTGAAGATATTAACCGTGCCAAGGTTTGTGTTTGCTGGCAGATCATTTCAAGTCCCGGGCTTAGAAATGGGTCTGTAAAAGCACCACTATCCCCTACTAAAACCCGCCCTTTATCATATAAGTGTGATGTTATATATGGGAGTTGTTCAATGGTTCGACCGTTGATTTTTTTTGCTTTTCGGGTAATCACACCTAATTCTGAGTCGTTTTTTAAAGTTTCTTCAAAATACTGTTCCGGACTATGGGTTTTAATTTTGGATCTGTCATAAACCACACCAATACTCGTTATTTCATCATTGAGTCTGATTAACCACCACCAACTGTGTTTTCTCATAAAATGAACAGTACTATGATCCCTGTTTCGAGCTGCCTTTTTTTTCCAATACTTATTTTCAGGAAAGTCCCATTGATCATTTGGTGAAACTCCACTAAAATGCCCCATTACTGAAGCAGTTTCCAAATCCACCTGTAAATCTTTCCAGTTCATATTACGGGCTATAAACCTTGAACGACCTGAGGCATCAGCCAACCACCTTGACTGCAGGTTTAAAACAGTATCTCCTACATCAATCCTTAAATTATTTTTAAAGTTATCCCCATAAAAGTCAAGTATTATCGCAGGTCTGTACACCATTGCTCCTTGCAGGGATGCTTCTTCCAATAAATCGGTATCCAGTTGCTTTCTATCGAGATGATACCCAATATGGGTCCCTTTTAAAGCAGGACTGGCAAACTCCAGTCTGACATTACTTTCGTTAAACAAGAATCTTAATCCCGCTTTGTCAAGGTGCTTATCCAGTAAGTGTTTTATCCCCAATTGCTGGAATATCAAAACTGTAATATCTGATGTAGATTCACCAACCTTTTGAGGAAAATCAGAGCTTTGTTCAATAATCGCTATTTTAAGTCTTTTGTTTTCCCTGAGTAAGGACAAGGCAGTTAAACTGCCCGAAATCCCTCCACCAATAATCAGAACATCAAATATTTTATCAGGTTTTTCCAAGTTTTAGTGTGATATGACCACAAAATACAATAAATGTATCAACTTTTTCTTTCAAAACATGGAGATTTAAAACCTTATAAATAGTAATGAGACTTATTACTAATTTAATCTGAAACAGGAATCATATTTGATGTGTCCACCGGAAAGCTATCGTACTTATTATACAATTTCAAATACTTTTCCGGATCAATTGGTACTTCATTTAATGTTTCGTATAACCCCCGGAAAAATCCTTCTCTTTTTTGAGAAGGATTGAATAATAAGGTTAATCTTACTTCCTCGTCTGTATCATTTCTGAATCCATGAGGGGTGAATCGCGGAATATAAGCCACAGTACCAGGTTTAGCCATTGCTTCCTTACCGGCCATTAATAATGTTAATGTTCCTTTGTTAACAATAAATGTTTCATCCATAAAACGGTGGTAATGTAATTTCGCTCCAATAGTATGTGGTCCCAGAACAATTTCATATAGCCCCAATTGGTCATTCGAAATTTCGCTTGTCACCTTAAAAGTTAATGACATTCCATTCATTTTAAACTGTTCCCCTTCATCTGGTTTAATAATTACTGCCTTATCTTCCATCTGATCGTTAAAATAATCTTGTTTCTTGTTATTCATAGTATTGGTTTAATTATTAAATATGGTTTGTATTTCAATTTCTAAATGTTCTTTGTTTTGGGTTAAAACCTGTTCATCACTTGTCCCTTCGAGAGAAAATATTTCATTTACCCTAATACCGATATAGTTTAAAACAGCATTTAAATACGGTTCCTGAAAATCGAATTTTTCCATTGGTGTATTTTTATATACACCACCTTTACTGGTGATGATGTAAGCTGTTTTGTTTTCAAGGAGTCCGGTATTACCATCTTCACTAAAATTAAATGTATGTCCAACTCTTATTATCTGATCAAGATATGCCTTAAGTGGTGAAGGAATGTTTAAGTTATATAAAGGTGTGCTCAATAATATCTCGTCTGCCTGCTTTAACTCCGTTATCAATGAATCTGACAAAGCTGTTGCCTCCAACGTTTCTGAAGTCATATACTCTGCAGGCGTATAAAACCCTTCGATAGTTTTATTTTGAATATGGGGTAGATTCATTTTAGCCAAATCTCTGTAAACTACCTGTCCATCACGATTATTTTCCCGCCATTTTTGCTCGAAAAAATCCGCCATTTTTCTCGAGTGAGAACCCTCGATTCTTGCACTGCAATCAATTCTTAATAATGTTTTCATTTTTGTTTTTTTAGTATTCCCTATAATGACAAGGCACACTAAAAAACGTGACAAGTTTTTTTAACCTAAACAAAATATTAAGTGATTATGATCCGATTTTGATCTTTGGTACAGGTTAAATAACAGCATTAAGTTTAGCAGGTACAAGGACTGCGAAAATATTCTTGATCTTTTCATTTTCGACTTCAAAAACCTGACAGTGGGCTACCTTATTCTTATGATAGAATACCAGAACAGGTTGGTGATTTACCTCAGAGATTTTAACATCCAATGCTTTTTGATATTTTTGATAAACGTAAAATAAAAGTTCGAGTGTTTCCTTTTTACCAGCAGTTCTCTCCTTAACCACTTTTATTTTTCCTCCTCCATCAGCAGTTAATGAAATATCTTCCGCCAACATTTTTTCCAGTTCTTCTGTTTTACCATTCTTTATAATGTCAATATATCTTTCCATAAAGTTAAGGGTATCCTGTTTGACATTAACTACGGTATTTGAATCAGATAATCTACTCTTAGCTCTGCTCAGGAGTTTTCTTGAGTACTCCTGAGTAATATCAAGTATTTTAGCGATATCTTTATGTGGATAATCAAAAGCCTGATTTAAAATAAAAACTCCCCTTTCCAGTGGTGTCAATTTTTCCAGTAATACCAGTATTGAATAGGAAATAATTGTATCACGGTCAATATTTTTGTCCGTTTTTTCAGTTGCGTAAGGTTCAGGAAGCCATAACTGGTCTACCCTGATTTTATTTCTTTTCTTTTTTAAATTGATAGACTGGTTAATTACACCTCTAATCAAATAACCGGTTACATTTTCGATCTCAGATTTAATTGACAAATACTTAACTAAAACATCCTGAACAGCATCCTTTGCATCCTCAACCGATCCTAATATATTGTAGGCATAGGGGAACAACTGACTATGATAATCTTTCAAAACCTTGAATTTTATATAAAGATATAAGACAAATAACTATTATAAAACGTGACAGAAATATATTTTTGTTATACTATTCTATTAACGAGAAAATTAAAATTTCGGCTTGTCTTTGAAGGTGTAAACTCAATAATTTCATAAGTTGCCAGATCATTTATTTTAAATGGATCAAGGTCTATAATTTCTTCTAATTTTTTCTTATTCTTGATTAAAGAAATAATTATTCCGCCTTCTCTTGGTTCCTTTCTCCCCGAAACATGGAAATGTTCCAAGCGGTATTGTTCATCCAAATAGGCAACATGAGCTTCTAAATGGTTGTCGACTTCAGTTAAGGGGACTTTATAAGTTATATTGATAATAAACATATTGTAATTAAGGGATTTTTCAGGTTAACCATTGCCTTTAAGCATACAGTAAAGGTCTGATTATTTTTTATCAATTTGTCTGCTAATACACCTGAATTATCAAAAAAAAATTGTCAATCAATAAAATTAAATCTTGTTGGTCACAATATCAAATAATCGCTTGAACTGGAGATCACCAAAACCGTAAATGCTTTCCCTTTTACAAAACTCTCTGAAAACAGGCCCAAATTCGTTAGTTCCCAAGTCACTTATAATTTTTAGTATAGCTTGTTCCGGTCGACCCAAGCCACCATTTTCAGGAAAACGTTGAATATGTACTCTCACTGCTTTCAAGATATACGGATGTTCTTTTTCCAACATTAAAGCAGTATTTAGCAATTCCTCTAAATTATGATTTTGGTAATGTGTCCACATCAATGAAAGCCGGTCAATTTCAGTTAACCTCACTCTATCGTCAACTAAAGCTAAGAGATTTTCATTATTTATGCCTCCAAAGCCATATTCCGTATTGATTTTTGGTCTTACCAAATACATTTTTTTATTTGCTAAACCTGGTTTTAGCAGATGAATTACAAACCAAAAATTAACCTGACAGAATAAATCATCCTCGAACCATAAGTTTATCTTGCTATGTTCAGGAATGGAAAGCATTTTTTCAAATTCAGGTACTACATCCCTGAAATAATTTTCTGAACTAACATCAGCATAATTCTGACTTAAAAAGTGAGCCCTTGTTTTATAAAAAGTTTCCAGTGTTTGCCCGTTAACATCTCCATCAACCAAACATTCTCTTGCTACTATTATTTCTCCATTAATTTCTTCAGACAAACGTTCCTTTAATGCGTCACCATTTAATATATGATACTCTTTATTCACTGATTCGATTTTAATTCCAATTGTTGTTTTTTAGTTAAATTGGCAACTACCAAATTATATGAAATGTCTAACCATTCATATAATAATTTGTCAGGTATTGAACCGTCAATAATTACATTACTCCAATGTTTTTTACTAAAATAAGCAGGTTCTTTCATAGCAGGATATTCTGCCCGGAGTAAATCTATTGTATCCGGATTACATTTTACACTAAAGCTTTCAAAAGTGGTAATATCGGTTGCAGTAAACATTTTTCCCATTACCTTAAACACCAATACATCAGGCAATTTTGAAAATGGAATGGACTCCGTTACCCCTTTTTTCGATAAACAATATGTTCTGTAATCTTCAATATTCATAGTTAGTTTAGTATTAATTTTTCGGTATGGATTTTTTTTCTGTTATTAAAAAAATGTACAAGATAAATTCCCTTTCTAAGATTTGAGATATCTAAGTCTACCTCTTCAGCAATATTGATATCAGACTGAAAAATAAGCTTTCCTCTTATATCTGTTATCACTACTTTTTCTGCTTTTAACAAATGGTTCGCTATCATTAACCTGTTTTTTGCAGGGTTTGGATACATTTTTATACCTGAATTAAAATTAGGTTCAGACAATTTCAAAGCTCCTAAATCCATAAACGAATAGCCAATTTGAGGTATAAAATTTACTATGGAATCCTCAAGTCCACTATAATAAACCCTTAATGTATCATTATATATAATTGAAGCCGGATAATTAACTCCCATATTATTCCAGGTTGATAAAGCCCCTTTTGAAATCACGGGATTCTGCATAATTTTTGTAAAGTTTATACCATCAGACGACTTAGCCAACCCAATTTGTTGAGAAAACAGAAAAAAGGTTCCTGATGCATAATCATTTCCACCATAAAACATCCAATATTCGTCACCTACTCTGATTACATTTGGTGCATAAACCAGGCGGCTATCAAAATCACCTGTAACTCCAATATCTAAAACAACCATTGGATCACTCCAATCAATCCCATTTAAGGATTCAGCATAATGCACCCTGAATCGATTGTCGTTAACCTGACTACAATTTGGTGTACCGCATCCTAACCCTATATACCACATTTTAAATTTTCCATCCTGTGAATCGTACATAGGACTTGGCTCTGCAACCGATCCGTAAAATGTATTTATTGTATCAGGCCATCCTCCTGATGAATAAGGAATTTTCAAAACAGGATCACTTTCATTGTATATTGAATTTGAATCATTTGACGGATCATTGTATTTGGTAAAGTGAACCCCGTCAGCAGAATACGCCATCCCCATTTGAAAAATAACTTCAGGAAACAGCCCCGAAAGTACAGTATCCAGTAAAACCGAATCACGTGCTCCACCAGAATAATAAAGCATATACTTCATAGTATCGTGGTTCGTTGGTACATAGATTACGCCAGGGGTTTCCACTGCTTCGGAATCCCATGCTCCTGCTGAGCCTATAGGTACAACAGGTCCGGTTAAATTTTCAACCCAATCGTTTCCATTTTCTGATACCGCTGTACCTATTTGCGTAATAACACCATAATTATTAGTGCCATAATACATTCTTAAACTGTCATTACCCCAATCAACTATAAACGGGTCAGTCTTCCACCTGGTCCAAAATTCCGAAGGGTTTGTTGTGAGCAAAGTATCAATAACAGGATTTTCAGGATATGGTGTTAAAATTTGTGTATTGCCGGTTAGAGTATAAAATAAGAACAAACAAAACAGATACTTCATGAGACTTTGAATTTAGTTCAAAACAAATGTAAAATACACTCAAATATAAACGGTTTGACTGAGAGTTAACAAAAAATAAAATAATTCCGGTACCAGCTTACACTACAACTCAATGATAAACAGATAAAGAAGAACAGTAAGACCTGATTTTAAGTTAAAAACTATAAAATATATGATTTTTAAACAAATTAGAAAAATTAACCTACACCAAGGTCATACTGTTCTTTATTAAGTTTATAATAAACGGAATTTGCAATTCCTTTACAATCATCAAATTTCCAAAACTTCATGTTTAATTTTTCAAGCACTTTTACAGAAGCCAGATTATCTCTTGAAGCCCTTCCAATTACCTCATCAATTTTCAAATCATTAAATGCTACTTTAAGGGTAGCCCTTGCTGATTCTGTAGCAAACCCTTTTCCCCATTGATTTCTGAAAAAACGAAAACCAATATCCACTAAGTTTTGTTCGTTAAGTTTAAGTCCGCACCAACCCAAATATTCTCCGGTTTGCTTTGATATAACAGCCCAGCGACCAAAACCATTTCGTTCATAATCGGAATAATTCTTCAAAAAAACTTCGGCTTCGTTAACTGATGTAAAAGGTGGATCTCCGGTATATTTGATGACTTCCGGATCAGCATTCAACTGAAACATATCATTTGCATCCTTGGGAGAAAATTCTCTTAAAACTAACCTTTCGGTTTCAACTATTGTTTTCATTTGGAGACTCAACTCAATTTTGAGATTTCCAAATGTAATAATTTTGTGCTTTGTTTAAACAAAAAAGTACAAACATTTCTGTCTGTACTTTCAGATTTTCAAACTATTAACTGAGTTTAATTTTCCCTTAATCTGTTTAATAAAATGTACTCCTCAACATACTTTCTTTGCTCCAAACTTGTTAATTTCTCAAGTAAATCAAGTGATGCAATATAACTGACCAGGCTTCCGTTTGAAGAAATAAATTTACCATCTTCCATTACTGAAACTTCTGCATCATCAGCTACATTAAGGTTAGGATATTCTTGTTGCAGTATCTCTCCACCAGTCACATAAGTTACTATATTTTTATCATCAGCAATACCTGACTCTCCAACTAAAAATGCACCTGCACAATGACTGGCAATAAAATCTGTTGTCTGATTTTGTGATTTTACAAAATTAACCAGATCCTCATCAGAAGTCTGATTTTCGGGGTGATATGAACTTGGAACTACCAGAACCTTCAGTTCGGGCACATCAGTAATTGTATAATCAGGTACAATTTTCAGTCCATGCGCACTACTATACGTTTTTCTTTCTTTAGCTATTAAAACCACGTTAAAGAGTGATTTCCCATCAGGATCGGTATTCGAAAATACATCTAGTGGTGCTACCACCTCATTTATAATTACGCCTTCGAATACCAAAATGCCTATGGTTGGTAAATTATTATCAATGTGTTTTTCCATGATATTATTTTTTGTTGTCGACTTGATATTATTCACTTCTGTTTCTCCCTTAGAGCAACTCAGGACAGTACATAAGATTAAACCGAATAAAACTGTTTTTTTCATCATCCTTTATTATGAACTTGTGTAAATTTAAACTTGAAAACTGCTCGAAAACTCTTGATATCATTAGCTTCAACTATTTTTATTTCCGTAGCGAAATAGCTATGCAAAGAAAAATGAGTTTTGCTACTAATACCAATATTTTCCGCTCGAATATCCAAATTCAACTTTAAACAAGTTCTATTTGAATACAAAACTAAAGGGTGAAAACGGGAAAAATCTTAATCATGATTAAGAAAGGAACCTTTATCAAATTTTTGATAGAAATATCTGCATACCGCTTATCAAATTGCCTCTACCCACTGACAAATCTTATTCATTCCATCAACGACTTTTGGACAACTTAGATTGATATCGAAATTATTATTCATTCCAGGCTCTTCAAAATCAACGAAAGCAATCCTTACTACAAAATGCGATTCCTCAAAGCCAAAGGCTGAACCTGGTAAAGTAGCCACACCAGTATCATTCAGTAATTGTTGACAAAACTGTGTTGAAGTATAAATTCCCAGATCATTTAGCCTGGCCTTATAAAATGAGAAATCAGGAAAAATATAGAAACCTCCTTCAGGTTGATGGACCTTAATATTTAAAGATTTTAATTTTTCAGTACAAAAATGACCAATGGTACTCAGGATGTTGGTTTGATATTCAAGGTACTTCACTATTCCATCATAACTTTCGTATAATACTTTAGAAGCCATTTGAACCGGAGCCGGGGCACAGGAATAGGTTTCTGATGCTATTCCTGTCAAAGCTTGTTTAAACTGAGGCTCAATCCCATTGTACAAAAAAGCTGCCCCTAATCGCCACCCTCCTGCTCCACACCATTTTGATATACCGGTAGTGGTGATAGTTCTTTCAGGGTAATGATTAGCAAATGAAACATGTTCGTCATTATAAGTCAACAAACCATAAATTTCATCCGATATTACCAATATATTATGGGATCTTGCAACATGCGCCAATTGAATGATTTCTTCTTCAGAATACGTTAGACCATCTGGATTACCAGGATAATTCAAAATTAAAACTGATGTATGGTGTTTTTTTAATCGGATGGAGTCATTAATCACAGCAGGTGTTATCCGCCACCGTTCTTCGAACGAAGTTTTTAACCGGATAATGTGATGCCCGCACAATTGCGCCTGGGGAGCATAGGACACCCAGGAAGGAGCCGGAATAAATACGTCTGCTTTATCAAGTGCCATCAACGCTGTAAACAATAAACTTTTTGAACCTGATGCCAGTAAAATGTTTTCAGGTAATACATCCAAACCATTATGATCTTTGTGAAATTTTGACATCAACCGGCGTAATTCCAGGTCCCCCTGAACAGAAGTATATTCCTTGTGATGAACTTTATTCTTAAATTCATTAAGTACGACAGAAGGCGGCAAAAAAGGAGACTGGCCAAATCCGAACCTGATGATTTTTTTGTTTTGCCGCATCAACTCCGCTGACTGCGTATTGATCAGAAGGGTTTGAGATTCTTCTACTTTTTTATACATACCAATAATACCTTTAATAACAACCTGATTTAAAAGGTAGGTATTATTTTCTTTAACGTTAATTTTTCTGCCCTCTTATCTTACTAATAAATTCAGGCGTCATACCTAAATATGAAGCAATCATATATTGTGGAACCCTTTGAACAAAGCCAGGGTTAGCTGCAATAAATGTATCATAAAGTTCCTTACCGGAAAGGCTGAACATGAATTCAATTCTCCTTTGAGCAGCTATATATGTTCTTTCCATAATCATTCTGAACAAACGCTCAGTTTTAGGTAAAACCTGACATAAAGCTTCAAATTCGGATTCATTCAGCACCAGAATTTCGGTATCTTCAATGGCCTGTATGTATATTTTAGAAGGGACCTGACTGATCAGGCTATCATAATCGGTAATCCACCAGTCGTCTATACCGAAGTGGATAATTTGTTCGTTCCCTTTTTGGTCAATATAAAACAGCCTGACACAACCTTTTTTTATATAGTATCTTGAGGTACAAATTTGTCCTTCCTCCAAAATAAATTCCTTTCTTCGAACTTTCCTAAGGCTTAGGTACTTTTCAAACACCTCTAACTCTTTATCAGTAATATCAATATATCTTTGAATATAGTTTGAAAGATTGGGATTCACAGACAGCCAACAATTTAATATTAGTATTTCAAAGTTAATCAAATCATTCTATCCGTTCAGACATTATGCTTGGTGTTTTTAATATTAAAATCAGCATTCCTATTCCTGAAATTATTTTCCTTGCATTATGTTGTTTTTTACAATACATTTGATCGGATTAATACCTTTAAGTCAGGTTTATGATACATTTAAGAATTGTAATTTGTTTTTGTCTGTTAACAGTTATTAATAATGCTACAGCACAAACCTATAAACCAATGTTACAATATTTTAACGAATGGCATCTTACCACTTGTTTTCAGGGCTGTACTACAGATATTTATTATACTGATGCCGATACAGTTGTAAACGGTCAGACTTATCACATCCTTGATGGCTATCATTATATTTCAAGAACTTTCTTATTAAGAGAAGATGTTACAGAAAAGAAGGTTTACCTCTTAAAGATTGGTGAAGAAAAGAATCCATCCGAGATATTATTATATGATTTCTCAATGCAGGTTGGTGACTCCATTTTAATGAGTAATCCAATCAGTCCTTTTCCAACTAATGCCGGCTATTTTGTATTAGACTCTATCATTCCCCGTCTTCACATTGACGGTGATAATTACCGTCATTTCTACCTTACTGCTTCAGACTCTGTTTTGGCTCAATCTCCTAATGCCGTGTGGATTGAAGGTATAGGATCGCTATCACTAATTAATGCACCAGGAGGGAAACCTGACCTGAACGGTGCCGGAGAACTGAGTTGTTTTTTCAATAATCTAACCCTTCACTACAGTAACCTGGACTCTATTAATAGTTGTATACAGGTTCATACTGACCTTAGTACAGGTAATCATACCCCCTATAGCATTGCTGTTTATCCGAACCCGGTTTCCGACATCCTTAAAATAGATTTTGAAAACAATCCTGATTTAAAAGTAAGTATTATTAATGTGGCTGGTCAGGAAATAAAAGCCTTTTCCACGCTTCAGTTAAGCTCAAACGAAATCAATATTTCAAATCTCCCAAAGGGACTCTATTTTATTAAAATTTCAGTTGATGGTAAAGTTGTACTTCAGCAGGTTTTGGTTAAGGAATAACTTATTAACCTGATTAAAATCAGGTCACTTCCCGATACCTCGACTTAATCTCGACTTCGCTCGATTGACACACTAGGTATGAATACTCAAACTGATATAATTTTCACAACGAAACATCAACTTAAATACCGCCTTGTTTTGAACTGTTTTGGATTTACTTCTCGATATATCCCGAATACCTTCGGGACACTCGAAGTGACATTACGCTAATGCTGTTTCAAGAGTGATTCCAGTTGTCCTAAATTATATCCGGAAATTTTCTTAAGTATTGATTATCACCCCACCGGATAATTCATCTTCGTCAGGTGCTTCAAACCATGTTTCCATAAAATCAAAGTTTTGCCTGGTCACTTCAAACGCATAATTATCTCCTTTTTCTTCATTGCGTTTCATAACACGTCTCAGCCTTTCCTCAGCCGGTACATCTAAAAAATGGATAATACAACCATAATCATTCATTTGGGCAAATGTTCTGAATTTTTCCCTGTGACTATACTTCGACAGTCCCAAATCAAGAATTGAATCTACCTCTATACTCTCCAATTGTTTTACCTGAGTCATGATAAGCTCTTCAGCCCTATCGATTCGATCTAAAAACCACTCTAAACCATCAGTCTCTTTTTTATCCGGGAAAAACAGTGTTTTATTCCATTGGTCAATAGAAAAAACAATACCTTTCGTTTTTTCTTTTAACTGATGCGAATAAGTTGTTTTCCCGGAACCGGTATTCCCCACAATCAAATGTATCATGTCCTGATCTAAGTTATTTCAGCCCAAAAATACCAATATTATTCTCAAAACTGAAAGCCTACATTTAATCCCGGCTCAAACAGAAAATAATTGGGCCATCTATCCTCTACCACCTGAAACGATTCCGGCATATTAGTATTAACAGGCCAAAAGGTGCAAGCCACTGATGGTTCTAAAAACAGTCTGTTTTTAAGAAATTTAAAATGGTACCCCGCCCTTAATGTCATGAAGAGCATAAATCCGTTTTGAATTTTTTCTTTGTCTTCGTTTAGGTACTGTTTGAAAAAAGGTACGGTGTGCAAGGTAGAATAAGCACCTTTCCACCAAAACCGCTGATAAGCCAGTCCTATACCATAATCTCTGACAAGTCCCGGAAAATTTTCCGCGGGATCTTCATATGAAGGTCCATAAGGAATGCCTACCGGAGCTTCATACTGCCAGGTTATGGCCTCAACAATCAATGCGTCTTTAGGCGTAAAACGGTGACCATAATTGAGTTGATAAAACCGGGGAGGGTTGGCTACGGGCAAGAGATTAACTGTCATAAACAGTGAACTACTGATAAAGTGCTTGTAAGCCGGATGATCTTTTTTTGAATCTTGCCCGACCACAGTAAAACTGGCAAAAAGTAACGCCAAAATAAAGCTTGTTCTGATTTTCATAATTTCAAATTTTAATTTTACAATTCAAAATTATGATCGGCAATGACGTCGTTCATTGACCTGGGTTAAGAAAGCACTTAATTTTGAAAATTATTTGATATTTTGTCTTTTGCGAATCCGACTTAAGGACTCCGGCTTAATGCCAATATAACTGGCAATCTGATATTGAGGGACGCGCTGCAATAATTGTGGCCTGGTTTTCATTATCGTTAAATACCTTTCTTCAGCAGAAGAATTAAAAAAATCGGCGTATGATGCTTGCTTCCTTGCCAATTCCTTTTCTGTTAATACACGACAGAGAGATTCAAATTTAGGAAACTCCTTAAAGACAGTCTTCTCCATCTCCGGAGAGGCTGCCAGCAACACGCAATCCTCCTCACATGAAATAAAATATTTTGATGGCGCATTCTCCACAATACTTTCAGGTGATATGCCGTCTTCTTCAAGAAAAAAAGCCGTGGTCTTCTCTTCTCCGTCTATAAGGTAATAGGAGCGCAGACACCCTTTAATTACGAAGTAAGATTGCCTGGCATACTCTCCTTCTTTTAACAATAACGTACCCTTAGAATAAGACTTAAAGAGGTCCATTTCACTAAACACTTTTCGCTCATCATCCGTAAGTTCAATATGTCTAGCTAAAAAATCAAAAAGTATATGTTGCATTTGACTTAATTTTAAAGTTTTGGCCATTCATTGTAAAATTATGAATTCTCCTGGTTATCTGTAAAATTAAAACATAAAAAAAGGCAACAAGTTAGTACCTTATTGCCTTCATTACTCATAAAGAAGTTTTTACCCCATAGAGATACAAGGCTTAATTTCAACCCTGCAACCATCCCACCATCCTAAATGTGGGTGGTCTTTCAACAATCCTTTTAATTCATCTGCTGAATTAGCCTGCATAATTGAATAGCCTGTAATTTCATTCATTACAGGTGCGAAATTACCGTCAGAGCCTGCTGCTTCTCCGGGCATAAATGGGGATCCGAAATCAATTACAGCATCACCTGCCTTCTCTTTCCAGGCCATCCATGCTCCCATCCCTGCTTCTTTTTCTTCATCTGTAGCTGTTGCCATACTTTGCATTGCCTCTGCCGGTGCGTAATACAATACCATAAATTTTTCCATCTTCGTGATCTTTTATTGATTTAAATTTTTAATTATTCACAACCCGATTGGTTGCTAACCAAATATATTAAATAATCAGTGATTTATCAGTAAAATATCAGATCAATTATACTAAGCTGTTCAAAATGGTGATTTACCCTTTTACTCTTCTTTGTTCACTATCTGACCCTGTACCGTTACGTCCTCTTTTATTAGTGGTAGACTTTCCAAACCTGTATGAGAATGCTGCTGTTACACTTCTGGAATCCAATTTACTGTTCCAGTCAGCATCAGTCATACTTAAATTATTGATTATACCACTCCCAATCTGACTGTAAAGTAAATCATTCACTGAAACTTTAATATTACCTTTTCCATCCATTACATTTTTTTGAAGTCCGAAGTTTAGGATAGCATAACCTTTGATAACAAGTTGTGATGATACCTGATCGTTCATATACCTTCCACTAACATCAATTTTCCAACCTTTTTTCAACCTGAAGGTGTTCGTTGCTGATAGGTAAACATTAATGCCTCTGGAACGTAGTTTCTGATCATATAAGTCACTGTCAAACATTGCCAAAGCACCTTGTGCATAAGCATTAATACTATACCAATTTGTAATCGGTAAAGTACCATCTGCCGATAAGGATATAAACTGACTTGAGGCAATATTACCAGGACGGCTATAATAAATTTCATCCTGAATTTCCAACGTCTCCATTATACCATCAACCGTTTTAGAATACGACAGGGAAATATTTAATTTGTTATTATAAGAATAAGTCAAGGAAGCATTATGCGCATAAGTTGGTAATAAGTTAGGGTTACCGGTATAAAAGGTAAACTTATCCAAAGGGCTAACAAATGGATTTAAATCCTGAAAATAAGGTCGGTCAATTCTACGCCCATAAGATAAGTTTAAACCATGTTTACCCAGGGAGTCTAATTGACGGGAGGCATAAAATGTTGGAAACAGTGCAGCATAACTTCTTGTAAAACTGGTATCAGGCTGTTGTTGATTACCAAGTTGATTCCCCTCTAACCGGGTTGCCTCTCCTCTTAATCCAAATTGCAGACCAATTTTACCTATAGCAGTGCTGTAATTAACATAAGCAGCATTAATCCACTCATCATAAAGAAAGCGGTTACTGAGGTTATAATCGGGTGAAGTTACCCCGCCAACTGTATTAGTGTAAATGGCTTCATTATCTGTTTGGGTAAAAGCTGATTTTACACCTGATTCAAATCTGGAAGCACTTTTTAATGGTTTTATAAAATCCGCCTTAATGGCGTAAATGTTAATTTCAGAAGGGATTTCACCATTAATCTGATCTTCATAAATGAGCAAATTTTCGTTGTTGTACTGATAATTTTTAAATACTTGATCGTTACCAGATTGATATCGTACATAATCCGCGTCAAGCGAAAGTGTGGTGCCGCTTGAATCCAGCACTTTACTAATATACATATTTACCAAATTATTTCTGAAACTGGTATTACTAATATTATCAGCTAAAACCTTTTGTAATAACTGGCCATTTGCATCCGATACCAATGCGGTATTATCAGTATTTCGCTCTACGGGAGACGTTGACGATTTATAACCAAAGCCAATGGTAAGCTTCTCTGTTGGATAAAAATCCACACCTACTCTACCATTAAGGTACTTCCCTTTCCGATTATTAAAGGAATTTTGAGCAAAAGAAGACTGTAATACATTATCAGTATCAAGATAATACCGGTTAATATTCAAATCCTGAAAATTCTCCCATAATCCACCATAAATATTAGACCTTACGATAAGTTTTTGTCTGCCATAATTAAGATTGAGACTATTATTACTACTATTATACCTGCTTTTACGGTAGCTAACAGAGGCATTGCCATAGACCCCTTTAACCGTCCCTCTTTTTAAATTAATATTAACTATTCCGGCGTTCCCTGCAGCTTCATATTTAGCAGGTGGATTTTCCATCACTTCAATATTTTTAATTGATCCCGCAGGTAAGGTTCGTAAATAATTTTCCAATTCTGTTCCCGAAAGATAAGATGGTTTATCATTAATAAACACAGCCACACCAGATCTTCCTTTAAGAATAATGGCACCATTTTGATCAACAGATAATCCTGGCGCTCTTTCTAATACCTCAAGTGCATTGCTTCCGGCATTGGCAATCAAAGCATCCGGGGTTATAACCGTCCGGTCAATTTTTCTAACCACAAATGGTGTCTCCGATTTAACTGTAACCTGATTCAACATTTGCGGATCAATGGTCAGTTGAATTGATGGTAAAGTTTTGTTCTGATCAATTTCAATGGTCATGTTGTAATCCAAAAATCCTAACTGTTTTACCTTCATCAAATATTTATCAGGTATAATTCCTGAAATCAGATATGAGCCATCTTCATCTGTAAACTCAGACTTTATAAAGGTTGAATCGGATTGTTTGTATAGTGAAATCAAGGCCAGATCCAATCCGGCATTGTCCTTATCGGTGATCAATCCGGAAATTTGATAAGATTGTGCCGATAAAGACGACACCAATAAAAGTGTAAGAATGGAGAACAGGGTTTTCATTGTTTTCATGTATTTTAGGTTTCGAATAATCCTGACATGTAAAGACTAATCGACAACCTCAATATCGGTAGAACCACTGAAAACTAATTGTTAAAATTGTGTAAACGGTTAAGCAAATTTATTACCGGAATATTTTTGGTTAGGAGTGCGACAAGAATTACAATCGTTTACGATCCAATTTTTCCTGTTTTTTTTCTAATCTTCGTTTCTTTCTGTCTATTTTCTTAGTATTTCCCAAACGTGCCCTGATTGGAATAGTATATCTTACCTTCACAGCTTTGCCATCATATTTCCCAGGTTCCCATTTTGGCATAGCACTAATTACCCTCACACTTTCTTTATCAAGTGCAGGAGAAACCCCTTTTATCACAAAAGCATCCTCTATATCTCCTTCTTTTCCAACTACAAACTGGACATAAATTGTCCCTTGCTCACCCATTCTTCTTGAAATTTCAGGATATTCAAATTCACCATTAATAAATGCTGCCATAGAATCGGCTCCACCTGGATATTCAGGGTTTGTATCCACATAATCATAAACAGGCTCAAGCTCTTCTCCATCTTCATTCCACTGCTGAATCGTTTTAATTCTTCCTCCTTCATAATATCTCTTATCCTGCAATTTTCCATTTTTATGATAACGTACCCATTCTCCTTCTTCCTTTCCCCACTTATAAGCACCTTTTACATTGACCTCACCACTTTCTCTGTAAAAAATAAATTCTCCTGTTTCCGTTTCAAGTGTTTCCGTTTCATAGGAACCAGTCATAATCAACTGTCCACTAATCGTATATTTTTCTACTTTCCATACACCCAATTCAGTCTTGTATGTTTGACTATAAAATTTAGCTGCATCCTTATCGTCAGTTTCCTTCCACATATAAACATAATAGGTTGTTAATGTGTCTTGAGCTAAAGCTGAAACTGATAACAGAGAAATAAATAATAAGACTAATCTCTTCATAATATTCATTCGGTTATTAGTAATAAAGAGCAAAAGTATACAATTACATGATTCAGGTTATTCCACTTCATCATAATAAAAGAAAATAATCTACTCCTACATTTGACTTCAAAGATTTCTATTCCTCCTTTGCTATCAATTGTTTAATCTCTTCAATTTTTAACTTGACTTCTTCGTTTTTGTTGTCAAGCCCAAGCACTTTTACATAGGCTTCCAAACTGAGCGCAAATGCTCCTGTTTGAAAATAGCAATCTGCCAGTTCAGTCATCATTACAATATCTTTGTCCAATGCACCACATAAATCATAAGCCTTAATAGCCTCCACCCAGTTCCCCTGAGTATAATTAGCATACCCAATCCAACGATAGGCATCAACAGGACAGTGAAAATCAAAACCTACCTTTTTCGAAAAATTCTGATAATGCCTGTCTGCATCAGCAACTGTTATGGTATCAGTAGGAAAAATATAACCAATTGAAAAACCATCATACAAATCAGACAAACCATCAATCAGGCTAACCAAACGAACCGATCCATGATTCTCGTTATTATAAACTTTTAACTTTGAATTAATCTTATGTTTTATCAATTCATCATGAAATGCTTTATGGGTATCTACATTATATTGCTGTCGGTCTCTGCCACCACCAGCTGTTGAAATAAATACATTTGTTTTAAACCCTTTTCGGAAAGTTGAGGAAAAATGTTTGATAGCATCACCCTGATTGTACCAAATACTGGGATCATAGAGTTGAAAAGCATTAAAAGGATTATCCATTGTCATAATATATGCGCCATAGTAACCACTCAATGAATGTCCGATAAATACATCAAATCCGTTAGTTAAAAACCTGGAATTAATAAAGGGTACTACCTCCTCTGTCAGGTGTTTGTAAAATTGCATCCCTCCTCCCGTATTTTCACTATTAAAAAATGCCGCTGCGGTTGAATCCGGCTCTCCATCAGAACCAAATTCTGTTGCTGTAAAGGTTAAGTCTTTCCCTCTGTGTTGATAATCGATTTTAGGAATTCCAATCACAATATGATCAGGAATCTTATCGTTTTTCGACAGTTCTCTCATAATAGCCAAAGCAATATCAAATTGCCATTCCGCGTCCATTACATACATGGTGGGATACTTTTTCTCTGAATCGTAATTCTCTGGAAGTCCCACCCAAAACTCTCTGGTTTCATTTAAAAAATTGGAGTCAAAACTAAATTTCTTCCGAACCGGTGCATGCTGGGCAAATACCTGATTAAAACTTAGGAAAAATAAAGTTATAGTGAATATCAATTTCATAGTCAGCGTGCTTTGGAGATTATCGGGCCACTAAAATAATAATTAATTACTGACTTAAATACTTACCTTATCTCAATACTGTTCAATCCGACGTCATTTCATTCCAATAATAGCTGTCAGGATACTGTCGTTCTCCAAATATTGCAGTTCCTACACGAACAATTGTGGCTCCTTCTTCAATGGCAATTTCCAAATCTCCACTCATTCCCATTGACAATTCCTTAATTTCTACATTGGGAATATTGAGTCCGTTAATATCGTCCCGAAGTTGCTTCAACAGACGAAAACATCTCCTTATTTCTGTCGATTCTGAACTTAATAAACCAATTGTCATTAAGCCTTTAATGTGGATGTTTTTGAACTTTGAAACTGCTTCTATTAACTTAACTGTGCTTTCTGGAGCTACACCAAACTTACTTTTTTCGAACGAAGTGTTAACCTGAATATAAACATCAATCTCCTTTTTCTCAAAGATCAAACGCTTATGTAATTTTTCAGCAATAGAAAATCTGTCGATAGACTCAATACAAGTTGCAAATTTTAATACTTCCTTAATTTTGTTCGATTGTAAGTGTCCAATAAAGTGCACTTCGGGCTTTAAATCTTTGATCGCAGAGTATTTCTGTTTTAATTCCTGAATCCTATTCTCTCCGATAAGAGATTCTCCCTGTTTAAGTGCAAAATTAATCTTGTCAGTTTCCACAGTTTTAGTGGCCAGTAAGAGACGAACACTTTCAGGATTCCTGTTTGCATTTTTGCAGGCCTTTTTTATTCTTGAATTAACAGTCTTTAAATTGTAAGTAATATTTTCCATGGGCTTATCAAAATCTATTTACTGTTCCTGTGTTTATTAGCTTCCTCTAACGTTATGATATTATTTTTAACAGCACGGATAGTAATATCTTTTGCCTCAGCATAAGACAAATTGTAAACGCGTTCCAGTTTTCTGAATTTTTCAGGAAATTCTTGTAACAATGAATTGTAGTAGACATCCAATTGATCCTGTGAAGGTTTTTCAAATTCTAACCTCAACTGGAATCGTCTTAAGAGGGCTGTATCGATAACTGCCTGATGATTTGTAGCTCCTATTAATAATGTTGAATGTGGTAATTGGTCAATTAATTGAATCACACTATTTACAAGTCGCTTCATCTCACCTGAATCCTTTTGATCGTTATCCCTTGCTTTTCCAATATAATCAAATTCATCCAAAAAAAGTACAGCATTTTCTCTCGCAGCTTTCTGAAAAACCTCTGTTATGTTTTTTGCAGATTGTCCCAATCTGGAATCGATTACTGTTCCTAAATTCAAAATGATTATTTTTTTCTTAAGTCTTTTTGCAACCGCCCTGGCCGTGCTGGTTTTCCCACATCCTGTATGTCCAAATAATAGTAATTTATTATCACAGTTGAGACCATATTTTTTGAGTGTTTCATGGTACTCAAACTCCTGCAATAATTGCTGTAATTTCAACTTATTTGTCTGACTTAAATGGATATTATCCAAACTCAGACTATCTTCCTTAATATTAAGTGTTAAATTGTATGCCCCCATTATCCTGTTCTGTTTTAATATTCTTTGACAAGCCTTCCTGCTTTAATCCTTGTTTTTAACATATACCCATGCTTCCTTTCCAGACCGGAAGACTTTTAATACCCTCTTATAATCCATCACCTCATATTTATCCGTTTCCCAAAGCTCTTGCCGTGTAATTTCGAAAATAACTCCCTGTATACTGCTACTCTTATTTTTTGAAGCAACCGCAATAGGATGAAATTGTTTTTTACTTTTTTGAAGTACACTTTTATCAAGAACCTCTAACTGCTCTATTTCATAACCGTCCAAAACATCTGCAGTTCCATAGAGTTTTCTCCCGTAAATTGCAATTTGTACTGCTTCTAATTGAAGTGTGCCATAAGAAAACAGATATTCTTTTTCTTTATTCATGTCAGGATTTTTCTTGCAAATATAATAAGGAATCCTAACTAAACTACAAGCAATACCAAAAAAACAATCAATTAATTTTTTTAAACCTGACTTAGGGGATATGATCTATTTAAACGTTGGCAGAAATACATGACTCATTATATTAAAAGCCAATTTATCTTCCTCAGAATTGTAAGCACCTCCCGTAAAAGCCGCTACTATTTTCATTTCAGGTATTACCATAATATACTGGCCTCCATTTCCTGTAGCTACTTTCGAATGAATGACTTTCCCCTCAACTTTAAAAGGAATATTCCACCAAAAATACCCGTAATCGATACCCGTAATTTTAGTTTTTACGGTAGTAGACTCCTCGACCCATGCCTCAGATATAACCTGAATCTTTCCCCACTTCCCTTTATCAAGAATTAATTGCCCTATTTTTAGCATATCCCGTGTGGTCAAGTACAATCTTTTAGCAGAAGGAATCACTTTTTGATGTGTATGGCCCCAACTTACATTATCAATTCCCAGAGGAGTAAATAAATGTTTCTGTGCAAATTGATCGATTGTCATACCTGAGGCCTGGCTTATGATTTCTGCAATCAAAATAGCTCCCAATGAACAATAATGAGATACTGTTCCCGGTTCATTTATCATTGGTAAATTAAGGGCATACTGTAACCAGTCTTTCTTACCATATACTTTATCTTCCCTCCCTTTCGATTTTTTATCCCAATCATTACAATCAAACCCACCAGACATTGTTAAAAGGTGCTTGATTGTAATTTTTTTCTTTAGTTCACTGATATTTTTTTGAGGTATAGGCACTTTAAGGTATTTTGATATTGGATCGTTAATATCTTCTATAAAACCTTTATCAATGGCTATTCCCATTAAAATAGAACGAATACTTTTTGTCACAGACCGAAGATCATGGGGATTATTTGCTGAATATCCGTTATAGTATTCTTCAATCACCAATTGACCATTGTTTACCAAAAGTACACTATGAATTTTGTGCTCTCCGCCATTCAACTGATTAAATAGCTTATAAATTAATGTAGTGTCAATATTTAAATCTTTCAGACTACCTGTTTCCCATCCATCCCTAGACGTTTCAGGTTGCGTATACTTATATCCGGTTTCCGGTTGAGAAAATACCTTGAATCCCAGAAGAAATAATAGAAGGCCTAAAAATCGCATTATCAAAGCTCATTTATTGTTTAAGCTCAAATATACCCCATTTACCTACTGAATTTCTGTTATTAACATCTATTAACCTGAGTTCGATATACCAAAACGTCTACAGTTTTTTGTCAATTTCTTAGATAAGTCTAGGTTTTGAAGGACTAACGGGTTAATTGGAAAAGACTTAACGTCACAAAGGAATTGACAAAAAATCCATAGGAAAGTCCTTAAAATGCAATCTTTTATCTGAAAAAGCCTTGAATTAACCCGTTAGTCCTTCATTTTTTCTGAAAAAATCTCACTATTTTAATAGCTTCTGTAAAAATTTTGGTATATCTAACTCAGGCTATTAAGCAGCTTGTTGTCTGTTATATTGAACTAACATATAAATGGCATGAGGTAACATTAGAAAGGTCATTCCTGAAAACGGAATCATAAAAACACCAACTGACACCACAATTAAATAAGCTATAATGAACTTTTTGGGTAGCTGACCACTCGTTTTTTCAATATGACCAACAAGAAACCCTAATGGGATAAGTAAAAGTCCAAAGTAGAAAAACCAAAAAGCAGCAAAGTTTTCATAATTCATTTGCCCATTTAATAATGGGAATTCTGACAGACCGTCGCTAATTTTGAAAAAAAACTTTTCAGCAAAACCCTCAAATTGCTTTCCAAATGCAAAAGGAGAGATTCCTAAAAGTGGATGAATAATACCAAAAAAGACCAGTATTTTACCATTCGTTATTTTCATTATCTCTGTTTTGTTTTATTGATACTTCCCAAAACTTCAGGCAAACCTCCTCTAAAATTATTTTGCTGCAATGTACTTATTCTTTCCAATTCCTAAGCTCGTCAATGTATAAATATTGCTCAACAAATTTTCTATGCTCAGGACTTGTCATTTTTTCCAGTAGTTTAAGTGCAGAAATATAACTGGTCAGGTTTCCATTTGATGAACTGAACTTTCCGTCTTCCACATATCTCACCAAACTATCATCCTGAACTATTAAATTAGGGTAATCCTTCTGCAACTGTTCTCCACCTCCAATATATGTCACAATTTTATGTCCATCCGCAATGCCGGACTGACCAATAAGTTGTGCTCCGGCACAATTACTGACAACATATTCGGTTTCTTCATTTTTTCTTTTGATGAAATCGACCATTTCCTTATTACGGACTTGTGCATACATATCATAACCACTGGGCACAAATAAAGCTGTTAATTTTGGGCAATTTTCGAAAGTATAATCGGGTACTAAATGTAAACCTTCTTCAGTTGTAACAGGATATTCCGTTTCTGCTATGGTAACTACATTGAACAATTGTTCCATATTTTGATTGGGTTTTCCAAAAACATCAGAGGTTGCAACAACTTCCCCCTGTAAAACACCATTAAACATTAAGAGTCCAATAGTCGGCAATTCAGGATTAAACGGTTTCAGGTGTTTCGTTAAAGTGTCTTTTTTAACCTCATTTTGATGAGTCGTTTCATCCGTACGATTTTGCTGTGGGGTATTGGTATTGCTATTACAACTCATTATAAGTGCTGCAATTGCTATCATTCCTGTTTTTTTCATTTTTTTGATTTTATATCATTTATATTTTACTTTATTCTTATTTACTGTTATGAATTCAAAAAATCGTCTAACCTTTCAAAGGCCTCTGTTACCCCTTCTTTAAATCCGTACTTTAGTCCATCTTCCAAATCTTCCAGCTTTTGGTAAGTTGTGGTATGTTCAATCAATGTGACTTCATTATTTTCACTGAAAATCACCCTATACTTTGATATAGGTCTTTCTCTGTCAATTTTATCTTCTCCGTCAGGCACACATTCCGTTCCTGAAAACTCCTCCAGCAATAAAATATTATTATAATTCATGATACTCCAGAACTCTGCTCCTTTAGGACTTTTTAATACATAATGTCTGTAACCTCCTTCTTTAAACTCCATTGATTTTGTAGTACAGGTCCAGCCTTTATTTGCCCACCATTGATCTAAAATTTCTGGTTTTGTCCAGGCAGCCCATACCCGTTCTAAGCCAGCAGCAAATTCTCTTTTTACCGTTATGGTTTTTGCTGATTTATCTACATTAAAATCAAAAAGTAAATTGTTTTTCATTGCTATTTTATTTAGAATTGCCTAGAATATTATCCAATTGATCAAATCTGTTTTGCCAAAGGGACCGAAATTGCCCTATCCATTGATCAACATCATTGAGCTTTGAAGGGTTGATATCGTAATAAATCTCCCTCCCTTTTTGACTTGGCGTAAGTAACTTGCATTCCGTTAAAACTTTAATATGTTTTGAAATAGTTGGTCTTGCCGAGTCAAAATGAGTGGCAATTGAACCTGCAGTCAGAGGTTGTGTAGCCAGAAGCAATATGATAGCCCTTCTTGTTGGGTCGGCAATAGCCTGAAAAATATCTCGTCTCAAATTCATTATGAAGTCATTTGGCTACAAATATAAATGAAGCCAAATAGCTACGCAAATTTTTAGTTAATTTTTTATTGTAATAAGTTAATCAGTTCATAGTTTTCGGTTGATAGTTATAACAAGTAACAAGTAACAAGTAACAAGTAACAAGTAACAAGTAACAAGTAACAAGTAACAAGTAACAAGTAACAAGTAACAAGTAACAAGTAACAAGTAACAAGTAACAAGTAACAAGTAACAAGTAACAAGTAACAAGTAACAAGTAACAAGTAACAAGTAACAAGTAACAAAAATAATTTTTTACTATACGGGTCTCACAACTTCTTTAGTAAGTTATCTTATATTTATCACGTGATATTTAATTTGTGGACTGTCATATTAATCGCATCAGCTTCTCAGAGTCTGTTTTTAATATTTATGCTGCTTTTCAGGTCTACAGATAATAAAAAAGCATCTGTTTGTATCTTATTACTTTTGGTCACTATTCTTGCCATTAATATCAACAATATATGGTATTCAAGTTATTTATACAGAACAGTTTTAGGAATTGCAGGTTTTGCGCAGGGAATGGTTTTGCTTTTAGGACCTATCCTTTACTTTTATGCCCTTTCGGTTATCAATCCCAAGTTTCGTTTTAAGTTTGTTCACCTCCTCCATATTGTTCCCTATATTTTGGTGTTTGTCGCAATATTATACAATCAGCAAAATTATGCCCTGTCAAACGAATCAGAAATAAAAATTGTAGATGCATTCATGAATGGAGAATATCCGGGAGATTTTGCTTCAATTGCCCGTTTTTCAGTCTATTTCATCCATTTATTAGTTTACTTATTTATCATCAGAAGATCAGTCAACCATACGCTTAAAAAAGACCATACGCTTTACCTGATTCCCCTTCAGGTTCGGGTAAAATGGCTTCAGGTACTTTCAGTTTTCATTTTTAGCATTGTTTTAGCTCTGGTTTCCTGTATTGTTTACATGGCTGTTACAGGAAGTTATTCAGTTATAGGTAACTTTGTATGCACAGTACTTTTATCAGTTATAGTTTACTTAATCGCTTATCAGGCGCTATCCTCCAATTCTGCCCTCATTCCCAATTTTAATGTAAAATACGGATCTGCAAAAGTCACTCAAAATACCGACGACTTTGTTTTAAAAGATCTATTGAATCTGTTAGAAAAGGAAAAAATATATACTAATCCGGAACTCAATATTTCCTTAATGGCCAAGCGACTTAATATCAGTTCTCATTTACTTTCCAGAATAATCAATAATCACTTAAACCTGTCCTTTTCACAACTGTTAAACCAATATCGAATAGAAGAATTTAAGCGAAGAGTATCAGAAACGGACCTGGATAAATACTCTATATCCGGTATAGCTTATGATGTTGGATATAATAGTAAATCCTCCTTTTATACAGCTTTTAAAAAATCTACAGGAAAAACACCGACAGAATTTGTAAAAAGTTTGAAAAATTAGTCCATTTATTGGTTCGGATTTATAATACGGGACGATTCTCTTAGTTCTAAGCCCTTATTTTGTAGTCATTATGATGAATGATGTACCGCTTAACCGATTGTATCCTGAAAATGAAGTTTGCCCGGACCAGACTCATTTATTCATGCAGTTTTTGCAAATCAGAGTAAAGGAAGATAAACTAAAAGAAGTAAAAAAACTGTTACTCCAATCCATCCCAATTTATTGGGAGCAGCAAGGCATTGAAGATATCCGTATTATGGAAAGCAAAAAAGTGAACAATACTTTTATTCTAATCACCCATTGGCAAAGTAAAACCCTCGCCCTGGCCGGCCAAAAAAGTTCAAAATGGGATGCTTTTAATCAAAAATGGATTCCTTTATTAACTTCTGGAAAAATAGAAATAAAGGAAATGTTCAATGATCACTATGAATTAATAGAATGAATTTAAAAACAAACAGATGAAAAAAAACAGTTTATTTGTCCTCATTACTACTATTACATTACTATTTTTAAGTTGCAGAAATGCAAAAATACCTGATGGTAATACCTGGAAAGGTGTATTTCAAACCAGTACGAAAGGTGATCAAAAAGCGGAGGTGTTTTTTGATTTTAAAAAACATGAAGGAATGATCATGCTCCCTGATTTGATTCCCATTCCTTTAAACCTTAAAGATGTCACACAAAACAAAGATTCAGTATTTTTCACTATTGGTTTTCGATCCGGTCCGGCCTGGTGTAGAGGTCTTTTGGCAAACGATACCCTTAAAGGAATCATGACTAAAGAAGGGGTGGCTGATTCTTACTTTTGGCTGGCCACTTCAGTGGAGAGTGCCAATATTTACAACCAACCTAAACCAGCGAAAGACGAACCAGTGGTAATTGAAACTTTTTCAGGTTCGGAAAGCGAAAATAGTATTAAAACACGCTTAACAACAATTCTGGAAAAATATGATCTTGAACCCTATATTTATACTAAAAGAATCATGATTCGGGATAATACTATTCCGCACAGTCACCCGGTTTTGACCTTAAGCACCCGGGACACCACCGAAGAACTAATATTATCCACTTTTATCCATGAACAAATGCATTGGTATAGTTTAAGCAGGAATGATACTTTTGAAACCTTAATGGAAGAGATCAAAGCTATGTACCCAACTGTTCCGGTACAATTACCTGAAGGAGGCGGTTCGGAAGATGGTACTTATTTACATATTGCAATCAATTATCTTGAGTATAAAAACTTAAAGCAGGTTTTAGGGGATGAAGAAGCCTTAAAAGTATTGGAACATTTAAAAACGCACCATTATACATGGATTTATAAGACCATGGAAAATGATTATGAAAAATTGGAGCAGCTATTTGATAAACATCATCTGCATATTCCAATGTGATGCGTGCATAGTATAGTGAGAATTACCTATTTTTGATTAGTTGTTTATAATACATGTGTCCCCCCACTATTACATGAAGAACATAATAACCCGGTGATTGATTAGTAATATCAATTGTAAAATATGCGTTAGTTGTATTGCCTTCACTAACCTTCATTCCCGTTGATGTGTATACTATCCAATTTCCATCCGGGCCATATTCGGGTAATGTAATATTGAATTGCCCGTGGGAAGGATTGGGGTAACATTCGATACCCAAAATTTCTTTTTCATTAACTGACACCTGATCTTGTGCACAATTCCCGGGTATATTGGCATCAATCCAGTCAATTCGGTTTGAAATCCAGTCTTTCATATAAGTAATCTCACCGGAATAATCAGTTGGAATAGGATCCGGTTGATCCCATACCTGTTGTCCGAGGATATTCCATTTTACAAAATTCCTGTCCTTTGCCTGATCAATAAAGGCAACCTGATTATCTATCCACTCATTTATTGAATCTTTGTGAAGGAAACTCTGCCTGTGAGCTTCCCATCTGCATTTAAGATGATTTTCAAATACAGGGTCTGCCATTAGTTTATTCCACCAAAATGGCATTGATTCAAAATCTTCACAATTTGGGTGACTTTGAGTATAATTCCATCCAATATAATCTGTCCCGCCACAAACTGATGAAACGCCATAGGTTTGATCAAAATCCCAAATTGGTCCGGCACGGAATTTATTCCCCTGACCTATTTTCTGTTTATGGATATAGGTACTCAATTTATATCCATCAGAATTCCTACTCAATTCATTGACAATCAAAAAGTCTGCAAATGAAGTTAAATCTATATACTGACTATAATGCTTGTTTAAGTTATTGTATCCATCAGATGATTGTAAAGCTTCTTCAAACTCGTTCATATAATTACTGATGTATTGTTGCTGCTGGGGTTGGATATTATTTGCTTTTGGATAATACCACTGAAAAAACATAGGACCACCACTAATAGCATTGTAATTGGAGGTAAACCCTTGAGGATCCTCTAACCAATCCAATCTTAAAATATAACCTCCTGTCACTTCATTTCCGGAGATGTCTGTGGATTTCAATTTTGCTATATTAACCCGGTTTTTATCTCTTTTTATCTTTTCGGTTAAAATGTAAACGCCTCTGTAATCACCATTAATCACCAGTTCAACAAATCGCCATCTGCTGGCATAATGCCCCATCTTTTGACTAAAGTAAAAGGTCATTGGAATCCTTAGTAATGTCTTATCAATGTACATGGCGTGAAGAATCCAGTCTTCTTCTTTTGGCATTCCGATCAGGGATACTGATGTATCAGTACCGGTATTGGTCCATAATTCAATTGAGTAGGTCTTTTTATCATTATCCTGAGTTGAATTTCCCCGTGTTTCGATCCCAATATTCCCATTGTAATCAGTAAAAGGATCATTAATATTGTTAATCCCACTCTGATTATTGATAATTGCCATTTCTGCTGATATTTTTGGATCATCTGGTATGGCATCAACCGCAACAGGTACTGTTATACTAACAATGGGTAAATTGGATGTGGTAAGCTGACCATTGGCAAAAAGAGTTACCAACAATACAAAAGTAAATGAGGATATTTTCTTCATGTCGTTCTCTGTGATTTGTTAAAATATTTCCGGAAGTCAAGAGATATTAAGCTGTCCGTAAGTATTTTTAAGAGGGTTAGCTATAACAATTAACGTCTAAAATAAGCAATTAATTGCCTCAATCGTTCAGTATAACGTTTTGTTTTAGGAATGTTACCCCTTTTATCGTTAAGAAAAAACCTTATCAACTCATGCTATAACCAGTTAGTCAAAATTAAATGTTTCTTTGATGGACTTTGATGATAATAGTTTTTTTATCGACCTAAGTTTATCCGGCCCCTCCACAAAAGGATGTTCCTGAAATAGTTTTTGATACTTTGAAATGACCTCATCACTATACGTTTCAACCTTTTTGTCGATTACTTTATTAATACTGGCAATGGTATTTTTTTGGAAATGTAAATTGACCGGATCAACAAATCCCATTTTGATAAACCCGGCTGTTTTTCTGGCACAACGACAAGGATTTTTTTTGTTAATCAAACCACATTTACTATCCATGAAATTATAGAGTTGTTTTTTAGCTCTGTGTAACTTTACCCTAAAATTTTCTTTAGAAATCTCCATGATCTCACCACCAATCACATCCGTAAATTCAAATAATTCTCCAATAATATAGATCATCCGTTGTTCGCGATCCAGACAAAGTAACATACCTTTCATACAACTGATTTTAGCTTCTTTTACCAAAAGCTTTTCTTCTACTTCGTAAGAATAATTGGAAAGAGATTCATCCGGCAATTGATCCAAACCTTCTCCGAATTGTTGAAAGGTTGGTGCATTGATTTCATATTTGCCCCTTTTCATATTAAAAAAATGATTTTTTACAATGCGGTACACCCATGTCTTAAACATACTTTTTTGCTTAAATGAGTCCAGTTTTGTGACGATTTTAACCAAAACTTCCTGAGTTAAATCTGCCGCTTCATCCCTATCTCCTATAAAAGTCAGGGCAATATTATAAATCCAGTCCTGATGTTTTTTAATCAGATTTTCCAGTGCACTTTTATTACCTTCAAGTGCCTGTTCAATCAAAACATTATCCGAACTTTTAATATCAAACATTTTATTATCCATTACTTTTGCTTTAAGGTATAACAATTTGCCTTTACAAGAAAGGCAAATTGTTATAATAGTAGTTATTTAGTCATTAAAAACTGTCCATGAGGGTCATCTATAACTATTAACCATCTTCCGTCAGGTTGTTTTCTTAAAACCGCTATCGACAGACCATTTTGTTTTATAGTTTCACCATCCTGAGTCTTTGCAGTCATTTCCCATGGTGCAATATGCGTGGCAATATTCCCTGCAATGAATACTTCATGGCCACTATAAGTAAATACAGGATTTGCCATTGACATTGCTGTAAACATTTCCCGCAACACATTGGTATCATTTACCGGGCTCTCAGGTTCGAATACTACTGTTGCATTGGGTTCATAACAGGCCATAACGGCATCAATTTCTTTGTTTTGAAAAGCTGTTGTCATTGTTTCAATTGCATTTAATACGTTTTCTTGTTCTTGTGTCATTGTTTTTTGTGTTTGAGCGTTAATAGTTATTGTGGTCATACAAAACAGTATGGCCCCTAAAAGTTTTGATTGTGATTTGCAAATCATAAAATTTAATTAATTGGTTATATGATTTAGACACAACTAAAACACAGCTGTTACAGTAAATTGGATTTTAAGAACATTTGAAACACAAAACAACAACCTAACAAGACTATTTTCAAGCAATTAAATAATTTTATTCTTAAATAGTTTTTTGGAATAGGACTTAGATGAATCAACCTATTTTTTATATAGCATGACCCCTTCAGGTGTAAAATAGATAGTTTTACTTCGGTAGTTTGCCGCATAAAAACCGTTTGGTAACTTTCTATACTCTCTAAATCCATTTCGCTCAATTTCCTTATAAGGAGAGTCTGTTCTTTTACCTGTTTTATCGTAATAGGAATATTCATTATCCTGAGAATAAACCTGGTAAACCTGTTCTACCGGCAGCCAGTTAATCTCCCTTTGATAAACCGGAATGATTTCATTATTACTTGTGTCTACTATCCCTACCCGATCGCGCTCAAGCTCCTTAATCCAATACTGAACCTTATACAGTCCACCCTCAAGTGGAACAATTTCGTTGTACTTAAATGGAAATATTTGAACACCATTCGTATCGATTAAAGTTTTGGTCGGCTGCCAGAACCCCGGTAATTTTCTATATACCGTTGCTGTTCCGTCTTTAAAATTGATTGGAGTATAGGCGCCAAATTCATTTTTTTTATACCTACCCCTCCCATATTCCTTATACTTTGCAGGCATAATCATATTACCATTAAAATCTAATACACCCCAATGGTTTTCAATGCAAAATGCATAACGTCTGTCCCCTGCATATTGCAGGTGATCGTATTTAAATTCGGTCATCAATTTACCTTTTTTATTAATTAATGCCCATTTATTATTTTGCTTAACTGGCGCACATCCACCATAAAAAGAATAAGCTTCGTCAAATTCCAAAGGAATAATAACCTTACCGGTTGTGTCAATAAAACCATATTTAAACTGATTTACTGTGCTTGTCGAATATCGCACAACCATTATCCCTTCACTAAGTCTGTACACATCATTAAACTCTCCTGATGACACCAATTTTCCTTTGGTATCATATAATTTAACGCCTTTATCAGATCTTACCTCAATCAGATGGTTTCCCTTTACCTCAATATTACCAGGCTCAGCTGAAAAAACAGCTTCACCATTATTATTAAATGCATTGTTTATCACCCTCTTATAAGTCTTTTCATTTGTATCAAATCCGGAAAAGAATAATGACTCTTTGTATTCTTTTGGTACTAAGTAGTACACAATCTTATTGGTATCATCAAATTCTTTTTCCAATTGACTGAGTCTTCGGAATTGAAATGAATTATCTGACATATTTTCAACAACTTTAAAATCGATTTTATACGGAATTCTGTTTTCTGCCAGGATTAAATGCTTTTCTTTTTTTAGCTTGTCAAATTCGAATGGTATAATCACTTGATTTTTTTGATTAACAACTCCATATTTATCTCCCTTTTCTGCAACAAAAAGCTGGTTATCAAGGAACCCTATATAATCGTATTGTGGCTTGATAAGCATCTCATAATTACTGTCCTGAATTCGAATTAATCCATACTGATTATCATGTCTAATCACCACTAAATCCGTATCTGTTAATTGAAAAAGGTTGAATTCAAAGTCCACAATCAGTTTTCCATTTAAATCAAAAAGAGCCAGAAAACCTTCAGCATTTTGAACCATTATAAATTGTGAATTAACCTCAATATGCTTGTATTTTAAAGGTATAATCCAATCACCTTGTTTATTGATTATACCAAGCGTATAATTATAATCCTTTACTATAGCAAATCCGTTCGAATCGAATGGTTCTATATGTCTGGCAATTGGTTCGAGGATTACCCGACCGGTTTGATCTATTAATCCGTATTTATTATTGGTCCCCAGACTTTCGCAAAGAACGAATTTTCCAACTTCATCTCTAAAAGGGCTGGTATAAGTATATTTTGGTTCAACAATTATTTCTCCTTTAGCATTAGCATAACCATATAAATCCCCTTTTATATATGGCATTAAAACTTCATCCTGCCCAAAACACAATGAAAACATGGAGGAAAGTATTATTGATATAAAGACTATACTTTTCATTACAATTAAAATTACATTTTTTGATTTTGACTATTAATGGGGATTTCTAATTTATATCATATTAACTAACAAAACAATTATTAATTACTTGTTGATTTCCTAAAATCTCCTTTCGCCCACTTATTTTGTAAGTCCAGGTATTTTTCTACAGGCTCACAAGTCTGCCAGTTAATATTATTTTCTCTGCATACTTTAACGTGAAACAACAATCCGATTAACGGATGACCAATTATAAATATCAGTGCCCAATGTTCAAACCAATGTACCAGAAAAAAAGAGATACTAATATAAAAAATAAACTTCCCGGGGATCTTCCATTTTGGCCTGACAAAGCGGCCATTATGAAAATAACCTGTAACCCAAATAAAAATGGCAATCGCAAGATAAACTAATTCAATTGTTTTCATTCTCCATTAGTTTATTTGAGAATTCAATGGAATTACCGATATGGTAATTACTGTTTTTTTCCTGGGTGAATATTTCAGAAACCATTTCAATACCAGGCTTTTTAAAGGTAGCCGGATGTTCAAATATGCCAAGCTCACTTTCACTTTTGTTTTGATTTTTCAATATTCTACTCAAAAAGAGGAACAAAGCAATTATGATCAGAACTATAAGTAAGACAGTTTCCATAAAATCTTTTTATCACTCCCTTCAAATATTGTACCCTTATTTTTTTATGTCACTTTGTCAAGCGGGACTTATCCTTTTTAACCTGTCTTAATTGTTATCAGCTATCACCTCTTCTCTTTTTTAACCACCAATCGAGTCTCTTTTCAGGTTTATAATTTGTTGGTTTTGGTTTTGTTTCAGCACGCTCAATTTTAAGTTGATTCAAATCAGCAACCACTGACCAAATTGTTCCAAATTTCTCTTTTTTCAGGTTTAAACAAACACATTCATCCGATAAGATATATTTTGCTTTATTCAGATCCATACTTTCAAGTGATGATAATTTGTTGCTCAACCCCTTGTAACGCTCTGCACTTTTACTCCATTCAACTCCGCCCTGGTCATAAGGTCTCATCATTTTTGACTCAAATTGATTGGTAATATAAATGTAGTTTTCATCATGTTCAGGGTACCTGACTATACTTTTTTGAGGAGCCGATTCAACTACTGCCATATTCCCGGATTGATCTGCAATCAGGAAATTGTTTGCTGAAGCTACTTTTGTATTTAGAATCAGATTAATGGACTGATCAACGGTTTCACAGTCTTCCAGAATTTTTCTAATGATAAAATGAAATCCTATTCCGGGCTGAATATCAGTACCATTAACAAATGACATGGCAACAGATAGTCCTTTCTCGTTAATACCATCTGAACGCCCAATAAAAACATCAGATTGACTGATATAAGCATATTTACCCTTTGGTGCAATTAAACTGCTTTCGGTAAACTTCTTAAGGTCAAAGAGCATGTCATAGTTTCTGCCAAAAATTAAGGAATCATTGTTTTTAAAAGCAAAAACACTACATTGTCCGGAAGTTTCAAAAATGCCAAGACTTAGTAAAAAAGCACCTAAATTCTCAGGTTTAGCTTTTATTCCAGTTGCAAATCCATTGATTTCATCAATTACTTCGGGATAAAAATGTTTCAATTCCCAGTATGATTTAAGTCCGAATTCATTTTTTTGCTTACTTATTTCCGGGAGAATAAAGTTTGCTTTCTCCCGGAGTAACGTTCCATATTTGAGTCCCATATCATAAAACTCTCCGTATAGTCTTGGATGATACATTAATTATAAACTTTTGATTTTTCGCTTCAAAAGTATTGCTACTCATCTGTAAAAAAATTGATCTATGATAGTAAATGTTCCCTACCCACTTCTTTTCTTATTCGTGACATACTTTCAGCTGTTATCCCGAGATAGGCAGCAATATATTTTACCGGAATCTGCTGTATTACCTCCGGCTTTCTGGCGTATAGTTTAACATACCTCTCTTTAGCTGAAAGGGTCTTAATATCCATTATTTCACTATTCTTCAAAACATACAGATATTCAGCAGAGAGCCTTCCTATTCTTTCCATTTCAATGTCGGGATGTTGTGCATAAACTAACAAGAGTTTGTCAAATGGAATTGAAAGATAAGTACAATCAGTAATAGCAACTATTTCCAATGGACTGGCCTGATTTGTAATCAATGATTGATAATCTCCAAAGAAATCATTAGCCAGACAAATATCTACACATATCAATTTATTCTTTTTAAAAAGAATAGAACCGGTAGCTCCGCTTTGAAGGAAAAAAAGATTTCTTTCTAACTTATTGGGTAACCTGATACTTGTGTTTTTCTTACAGGAGATTATTTTTACAGAATCTGCGATAATGCTCCAGTTAGCTGAAAAGTTAAACTGTTTTGAAAAAATGGTATCTAATATTTTTTCTTTTTCACTGTCCATCAAATCTCAATATCATCAAAAGGTGGTGACCATTTTTTTCTTTTCATAATGGCTTTTACCTCCTTATACGACAAAGGATAAAAATCATGACAATCCACTCCGATATCAAATGCCAGTCTATCTTCCTTATCCGGCAAATTGCCATGACTGTGACCATATAAATGCCAGGTTCCTCTAAAATCGCTCCGCCAGACTCTCATGGCATAATGGAATAAAATGATTCTTTGTACGCCGTTTTTACAATCAGAGTCTTTAACTTTTAATTCATGATACTCCTTTACCCATTTAAACTTTTTTCGGTTATTCAATGCAGCCCCTTCATGATTACCTACAATCAAATATTTTGTTCCATTCAGTCTGTCTAGAATATTACTGACTAATTCATTATCCTTAGTCATAGCAAAATCACCAATATGGTAGACTTCATCTTCCGGCTTTACTTTTTCATTCCAACGCCTAATCAGTGTTTCGTTCATTTCCTTTACGTCTTTGAATGGTCTTTCACAGAACTTAATAATATTGGCATGTCCGAAATGGTGGTCGGATGTAAAAAAAATTTGACTCATTTTAGTGTATGCTTAATTCCTATTGATTAATTGGTTATCAAAAATAATGATTTTAAAGAGGTTTAGCTTTTACGGTCTAACAAATTCCTTGCTGCCTGCTTAGCATAATCAGCATAGGAACTTCCATCCATTACAATCTCCTTCAACTCTTCATTTGATCTATCTTTGTACTTTTCTTCGAATCTTTTCACATTTATTTGAAAAGCAATCTCTTGCTCCCTAATATATTCCTCCTCCCATAATTCCTCCCTGCTCTTATAGTTAAACGGAACACCCGACACGCCTGAAATTGCCTCACCAAGCTGTTTTTGATGACCCAAATTTGTTGTTTTTTGAAAATAAATGGTATGCCCTTCTTTCAGATGCACCTGAAGCTCATATTGATTTGAAGATTCAGAATCATCATGTTCTATGATCTGAATCCTGTCTATCTGATCTAAAGCACTAATACTTTGATTATTTCTGGTAATACTGTTGTAAGTACTGTTGAAAATATATACCTCCCCTTTTCTTAATACTTTTAGATTCCTAAACAGATTGTAAAATGTTAAAATAAAAGCAAAACCCAAACCTATTTCAATGACTCCAATTTTACTAAAATCATTATTCCGAGAAAGAAAATAACCAAGTAATGCGCAGCCAATTATTGTTATGACTATTTCAAAAATCACATAATTTTTAACCATTGAAATAATCAGTTCCCGATTGCTTTGTGAGGTGATTCTATATTTATTGAATTCAAATATCATCTGCGATTTAACTGAAAATATTAACTCTGTTGACTATCCGTAAACTAATCGATTGAGGCATTCAATTGGCTTTTAATTCTTTTCAATTCAGTAGTAAATTTATCGTTTTCTTCATAAAGCGGAAGATGCCCTGACTTTTCAAACCATAGAAATTCTTTAACGGGAGCATGAACTGTCTCAAAATACTGGTGGCTTAGCACACTTGGCACCAAATAATCATGCCTTCCGCCAAAGAAGAATACTGGTACCTCTATTCTTGAAATGGTTTCAAAGAAATTGACTTCCAACATAGACGGAAATATTAATCTCTCAACTTTCTTAGCTTTTCCCGGGGTAAAAAGAAGCTCAAACAATCCATGTTCAGGAGACCTGAGCGCACAATTCTTCATATCATCTATGGCCTCTGGTGAACCATACGTTCCACCAACCATTTTCAAACACCCCCGTTGCATCAGTAACGAATCATGATTTTGATTATAAGTTTCTCTATTTAAACCCTTAAGTATTTTGATGCAATCCGAAAGTTTTTCGTCTTTCGCTTTTTTCAGCGCATAATCATATGAAATCTTATCCGCTTTTTTTTGATTGACTATTTGCGCCATGCTAATATAACAAGCATATTTTTCAGGGCTTCTGTAGCACGCTTCCAAACCTAAAACTGTTCCCCAGGAGTGTCCTAAAAGATAGATCTTCGCATCAGGAAATCTGATCTGAATTGAATCGGTTAAACACAAAAGATCAGATATATAGTTTTCAATGGTTAAGGAAGAATCCTCAATTACTTTACTGTCTGATTTCCCCACACCCCTTTGATCATATCTGACTATTGTAAAATCATCCAATAATTTCTGATCATAACATCTTGTAAACATCATGTCAGAATATCCCAATCCATGAATAAATAACAGGATAGGATTATCACGCTTTACCCCTCGAATCAGTACCTTTGAATCATAGCCATTAATATTATAGGTAACAAGTTCTTCAATTTCCGCTTTAGTTTCTTGGTACTGCCTTTTCGTTAAATGCACCCTACAAGCAACCAAATTGTCAAAGATACCAGCAATCAAAATCAACATTATTATCAGAAATTTTATCTTCATTGCTTAGTTTACTTATTATGCTTAACCAAATTCATTGGATGAAAGTTACATTGAGCATGGCTCAAAAACTACGTCAAATATATGGTTTGTCAATCTTAACTCCGAAGTCAGAGCTGTTAAAAGAGGTTAACAACAATCTAATTTCAAAGTCAAAAAAAGTTCTAAATCATGTTACTTTATTTGCACGGACCAGATATCACTTAGCTTATCTTGCATCTCTCAATTTAATATTGGCTTCACATAATTTGATAATCTCTGCAATACGTTTATTTTGAGTTTCTTCCCGCTTAGCTTGACCTAACCAATACAAATATCCTTTTTTATAAGATGGTGCAAAACTTTGAAAATTGCTAAAGGCAGTTTTATTTTGATCAAAAGCCTTTTGTAAATTGTCAGGGATCACTAAGTTTTCTATATCATCCAAAGCCGTCCAACTGCCATTTTCTTTTGCAATAGCAATGCTTCTGAGGCCACTTTCATGCATTAAGTCATTTGCTAAAAGGTTCTTAAGATATTTTTTGTTGAGTGCACTCCATATACTCTTGGGTTTTCTTGGACAGAAATACTGTTTACGTTTACCATTTCCCAGACTCTTAACCGTAGAATCAATCCAACCATAACACAAAGCAACTTTTACCGCCTCCTCCCAACGCATAGAAGGTTCTTCATTCTCTACTTTATAAAAAATTAAATATACCCCTTTATAGTCAGAATGGTTTTGATGTAACCATTCCCGCCATTCAGTATCGGTTTTAAAATAAAGTTCAGGCAATTCCATATCGTTTACAAATCTATTAATTTACATTTAAAACTGTCAGAAGTTTATTGGTATGGTATGAAATGAGAACAAACCAAATAGTGCAACAGCATATCCCAGTCAGTGTTCGTTACATATTTTGCATTTATAATACGTCACATTTTATTCTCCATAGATCAACTCTCCTTTCACTGAATGCTTTCTTCCTTTTATTTCATTAATACCCTTCTGAAGTATTTCACAACTCAATAAATTACTTTCTGAAGAATGCCTTCCGGTAAAAACATTTATTAAAACTTCAAAATTCTTGTTATACAGATCTTCGTAAGCTGTTTTCGAAATTTTTACATTTTTAAATGCAGCTATTTTTGAGCCCCATAATTCTCTCCTTTCTGATCCAATAACAACTTTTCCCCATTCTTCATATTCTTCAATTAGTGTGTCTTTAGGGATACCTGAAAAATATGCCATTACAATTATAGATTCTTTACTTTCTTCAATTTTTGATTCCGCCTTAGGACTTAGCTGTACTTCAATTTCAAATTCCGGGATACAAACTGAATCTTCATCAATTCTGATTGAATCATTTAAAGTTTCATGTTCTTTTCGATTTTCTGTTAAGCTTTTTTTTGACATTGAGTGTGTTTTAGTCTCTCTTACATCAGTCTCTTCAGGTGTACAACTAATTATTAATATAAGAATCAATATTGAAAGAAAATTTGTTTTCATTATCTCTGAATTAAACAATGATTTTTAAACAAGTCATAAGATGGCGATTTTATCTTTTAGTTTTCCTGCTTTATCCATTTTAACCTTAGTCCGGAAATTTCTTTTTCCACAGGTTGTAAGATTAAAGTATCTCCATTAAACCTGTATCTTCTTCGTACCACTTTGTTCCAATCGCCGGGATTGGAATGTGATATCCTGGCATGTTCAACTATACTCTGATCTTCATCAATTGTATATTTTGCAAAATACACATAAGAATTAGTCAGATGTTTAAGCGCTTCTGTTGGTATTGAATCTACAAAATTTGGAAACCTTAAGTCCGTATCTTCATAGCCCTTTGTAGTTAAATGAAGTGACATGTTACCGTTTCCGTCATAAAGAATATAGCCTTGCATTCCATCTCTCCACTCGTGCCATTCTCCTGTTTCCGGGTTTAACCGTTCCATAATATGCAGCGACCAAAGCCCTTTAAATTTATTTGGTTTATGCTGTTCAAATTCCTGATTACATCCAACTAACAGGCCTAACATTAAAAGGAATAAAATTTTATTTGTTTTCATCATATCAATCATTTTTTATATGGTCTCTTATCTAATTTAAAAAGTTTCTATCAGATCAACTTCAGCATCTTTTCTCCTGATACCATTAGCTGCATCTTCTGGTTCAGGACCATAAATCCCAATACGGTTTGTGTGGTCTGTTTTAAAAATAAGCGTAATTTTTTCATCTGGAATTGAAATATATTCCCATTCGGAAATTAAATCCATATAAATTTTAGAATCAGGATACATGTTTAGTATGTCATTTACTTTGGTTGTGGTATTAATTCCATTAAAGGTGTATTCTGACGAAACAAAAGTAATCCCTGTAATTATACCACTGGAAACGGTAAGAAAAAATTGAATTTCTCCGTTTTTATAAATTTCATACCCCAACCGATCGGAGTCCAAACCATACTCATACAAAGGTGACTTTTTATAATCTACTTTTGGAAATTCACTTTTAAAGGCAGTAAATTTCATTCCTGTACAAATATTATTGGTGCATATAACCGGATATAATCTTTGCGTTGGTTTAAAATAATACTTTGTCTTAATCAATTTATCACCATGAATTTCGTATTCTGCACTTTCAAAGCAGTTTAAACTGTCTTTTAAATTGTTATTATTGACCTTAATACTATTTCCGGATACTTCAATCGTAGCATTACATTCAGAGGATAAATATACCTCTCCCAATTCATCATAACATTCTTCATAGTGATAATTCCAAAACTCCATTGCTTTACATGTCCTTATATTTAAAAGAATGAATACACCATAGGTATTTGAACAAGCTCCTGAAGGGAATCTTAAAACCTGAATACTGATTAAGTCATCACTTTCTCTGCGAAATCCTTTGATTACAGTATTTGACGATTTGAATAAATCAGATTCAAATTCAAAAACCATCCATTGGTCATGCTCTTTTTTGGTAAAAAACAAACCACTTTCAGATTCATTATTCTTATACGTAAAAAAATAATTTTCGCTATTCAAACTATCAAGCTTACGGGAATTTTTTAATTCTTCAGAATTATAAATCGTGTCAATTGGGGTTAACGGATAAAATTCATTATTCCCGCCAATCTGACCGAATAATTGGTATGAGAAAAATAAAAATATGAAGGTTAATCTGTTCAAATGAGTTCATTTAATTGTATACGAAGGGCATGTGTTTAAATACATCTAATACAAAAACAAAAATAGCAGGAAACAACCTTTAATTTTAGTCTTTCGCTGCTATTTTTTATCCTTTTTATTATTCGTACTTACTTCATGTAAATTCGTACTTATAGTTTTAGATATTTTGTTTTTCTAACCACTTTAATATCGTTTGATTTGTTTCTTCGGGCAATTCCTGCTGAATCCAATGACCGCAATCCAGGCTAACCGTTTCAACATTCGGCACAAATTCCGGTAAGCCTTCAAACTTAGGAATCATATCACGATCGCCATAAATCATAAGAGCAGGTTGTTGAACGATTGGATCTATATCTGCCAGTAAATGCCAGTTACGATCAAGGTTTCTGTACCAGTTTATACTCCCTGTAAACCCGGTTAATTCAAAAGAGGAAACAAAAACAGTTAATTCACTATTGGTCATTATTGGCTCTCCAAGTGGCACTTCAGCATTAGCCAGATTAATCATTACCATTCCCAGTTCGGGTGCAACAGGAGGAATGTTTTTTCGATAAATATTACGTAAAAACCTAGAGGTGTTTTTATCCATTACAGCATCTGCTACACCTGGTTGACGGTTGAAGTGGACAAAATAATGGTCTGCACCAAAAAACTCCTCCATTACCTCTATCCACGGTCTTTCTCCCCTTACCTGATAAGGCAAGGCCAGTGCAATCAATCTTCTCACCCTATCCGGATGTAATATTGATAATCGCCATACTACATTTGCACCCCAATCATGGCCAATAAAAGTGGCATCCTTATATCCGTAATGATCAAGCAATGCGACAAGGTCACCGGTCAGATGTTCAATATCATAGTCGGTTACCTCAGTTGGACATGATGAATGACCATAACCGCGTTGATTTGGAATAATAACATGATAACCGGCCTCAACCAATACCGGTACCTGATGACGCCAGGAAAAGGCATGTTCCGGCAAGCCATGGCACAACACAACCGGCTTCCCTATATTTTCTTTTCCTGCTTCAAATACTTCCAACTCTACGCCATTTACAGCAATTAATTCAGGTTTTGGAAATCCGGTTTCATCATAAATTGAATTCATTTCGTTTGTCATTTTTTTAGTTTTAAAATTAATGTGAGACAAACGTAGAGGGGGCAAGAGACAACCCTATGGCAAGGGTTAATTTGAGTCAAAAATTATTGGTATTTGTCAAAATACTCCTGTAAAGTTAAATTATGAGGTTTAAAGTTTTCTATCAGAATTTCTGTTTTCAAAATTCTATCCAACCTGAAAAATCTAAACTCCTCACGTAAACGGCACCAGGCTATTAAGTACCAGTTTTCACTACTCAATAACGCAAAGGGTTCAATTAACCTGGTTGTAGGCTTCCCCTCCTTATTAGTATAATCTATTTTAACTACCTGATAATTGGTCAACGCATTTTGCAGGTCCGATAAATTATCACTGTTCCTTTCCTGTTGCAGTACCTCAGTATACTGTGTTCTGTTAGCCAATAAATTAGCTTTGTCTTTGGTACTGTACCTCAGCGTTGCCTTTATTTTATCCATGGCCTCCGAATAGTCTTTTATAAAGGAGGCATCTTTATTTTGCAATACTAATTGTTCTGCCAGAACCAGTGCATTTGCTTGTTTTTCGGTAAACATTACCGGTGGCATTTTATACCCTTCCATTAACATATATCCTTTCCCCTCTTCGGTTACAACCGGAACACCAGCTTGTTCCAATGCCCTGATATCACGGTAAATTGTTCGTTTACTGACCTGAAATTTTTCAGATAACTCTGCAGCCGTAACAATTCTCCTGGTTTGAAGCTGTATTAAAATAGCTGTTAATCTGGATAATCTATTAACTTCGGAATATTCCATAAACGATTTCTTTGAGATAGTTTAATAGTAGTCAAAGGTATAATTATCACTTCGTCTTTCTTGCAATAAACTCCCTTACTTTTTGCTTTTGTTTTGAATCCATCACCTGCCACAAAAATGCATTTTGATTGTTGATAAAAATGAGGTGAACAGACTGATCTGAATCTTCAACATATTTTTTTATCGTTTTGATCAATTTACGGGAAGGTTTCAGATAAAACTCATTCCAAATCACTACGCCATAATAATCTGATTCAGGCAAATCAGCCATACTTAATTTTTTATTATCTACTGTACTTGAACACTCCAGCAGAAAGTTTAAGTCATAGTAATGTGAATTTAAGCTCTCAATATCCAACTTTGGTGGAAATTGGTCAAAACAGCCATTTACATTCCAATCCATAGGTATTGGCGGATCTACATAACAATTTACAAGTTTAAATATTCCCTTACCTTTCTGATCAAATAACCTGAATTGCGTCGGTTGTGTGTCATCTTTATATACTCTAAATAATTTAAAATACCCTGAAGAATCTTTATCGTTAGTATCAAGTACTTCCTCTAATCCAGAATACAAACTATCCAATTTGCGATAATATGCAGTAGTATCAAATGCTAAATTATATTCAGTTGGAATACCGTACCGCTTAGCTTGTTTTACCAGGCTTTTATCGGTTTTCCAAGCTGGAGTTGAGTCAATTCCTAAAATAACCCTATAGGCAACACGGCAACCTGTAAATACTATAACCAGGCTTAAAAATAAGACCAAATATTTTAAAATGTTTTTCATAATTGTTTCACTGTTAACTATTCGTTATTAAGTCAATAAATGTCATGTTTTACTTTCTCTATTCATGTACATATTTATAAACTCATATGCAATTAAATGATGTTGAATAGTATAATCAGGAGACTGAATTTTATTTAGTACCTTAACCAATCCAAGAAAAATCGGGTGTTCATTTTTAGGAATTGAATATTTTACTCTTTTAAACTCCTCATTTATAAGAACTTTGAGTGATTTACTATCTATTTGAAGTGAGTTTATATACTTCATGGACTCTACATATTTTGGTGATTCAAATCTATAATCTGACTCAGCATTAAAGAAAGTTCCTCTTATATGTAAGTCAGTAACAATCTGTTTTAAAGTCTTGTTGAGTGACTCTATTGAATTTTCAAACCTATAGAAAACATTCTCTGGAAATGGTTTATTTTTTTTCAAACGATTAACCAGATATTCATGCCTGTTTAGTAAACCATTAGTCAGAAATATTTCATCCTTATAACGTTTATCAACTATTGATTGAAGAGAACAATAAATTTTTCCTTTCTTAAAGCTAACCTTCATTTTAAAATAATCATAAGCTTCCGGATTCTTTGATTTGCGAGTAAAGTAGTAAATTCGGTCATTATATTTTGCAAAAGTATATCCTAAATTATTATTGGAAATAGAAAGTATTATATTTTCCTTTAGTGTTTTTTTATTTAAAATTTCATTTCTGCACATATTCTTTAAGAAAGTCTCTTAATTTTTCTTTTTTGTTAGGAATCAGATCTCCTTCATGGTAATAATAAACATCAGGATTTTCATCCCCATCTGCTCTAAAATACCAAAACATATATCCCTGATGCATCATAAATACAAAATCATTCTTGTCAAATACAAATTTTGAATCATCTTCCTCAAGTAGCTCGATAGCTCCCTTTTTTAGCTCATTATTCCTATTATATAAGTCTGTACCTACTAATTCATGAGGAATAGTTCTATCACACAGTTTGTAAAAATGCTTATATATTGTTGGAAAACATAAACCAGTTTCTTTTTCTATCTGATCCAGTTTTTCCACTCCTCTTACTTTGTTGGTCCTCCCTTTTTTTGACTTAAAAATGTCCAAAATTTTCATCAGTGTGTAATTGATGCTTCACTAAAACTACCATTTTTTGACGATCATTTTTATTTTTTTTGAAATAATTTATTTTTATTTGGAACGTTCGTTCTTTTATTTGTAAGTTTGCGTTTCAGAACGATCGTTCTAGTATTATTAATAACAATTACAAATTAAGAAATGAGTACATTACAAGGAAAAGTAGCAGTAGTAACAGGTGGTAACAACGGTATCGGTTATTCAACAGCAAAAAAATTAAAAGAAGATGGTGCAACAGTAGTTATCACCGGACGTTCAAAAGAAAGAGTTGAATCTGCTGCGGCAGATTTAGGTGTTACAGGAATTATTGCTGACGTATCAGATTTGGCAGCACTTGACAAGGCAGTTAATCAGATAAAAAATGAATTAGGAAGCATTGATATACTATTTGTAAATGCCGGCGTTTTTATTCCTATGGCTGTCGGACAAAATTCCGAAGAAGGATTTGACACGTTAATGGATATTAATTTTAAAGGTGCTGTTTTTACGATTGAGAAATTTTTACCGATTCTGAATGATGGCGGTAGTATAATAAACCTATCATCAGTTAATGCCTACACCGGTATGCCTAATACATCTATTTATGGTGCTACAAAGGCTGCTCTAAATTCATACAGCAGGGCAGCAGCTACCGAATTGGCACCAAGAAAAATCAGGGTAAATGTGGTTAATCCCGGCCCCGTTGAAACACCAATTTTTGGTAAAACAGGGATGCCGGAAGAACAGCTTAAAGGTTTAGGAGATATGATGCAGGAACGCATTCCACTTAAAAGATATGGTCAGCCCGAAGAAATTGCTGAAATGGTAGCGTTCCTCGCTTCTGACAAAGCTTCTTTTATTACAGGTGCAGAGTATAATGTTGATGGTGGCCTTAATATTAATCCAGTATTTGCCCAGTAATTTTTAGCCCATTATTTGGAACGAAGGTTCCAATAAACTAATTTTGTGGAAGCATATTGATATGCTTCCACATTTTGTATTATGCCAAGAGTAAAACTATTTGATGAAAATGAAGTCCTGACCAAAGCTATGAATTTGTTTTGGAAGCAAGGGTATTCTGCCACATCCGTACAGGATCTGGTGACTCATCTGGGCATAAGCAGAGCCAGTTTGTACGATACTTTTGGGGACAAGGAAAAACTATTTAAAAAATCTTTTGAGCTTTACCGTCAACAAAGCATTGACAAAATTAGTAGGTTATTGAATGACCAATCAAATGTCAGGAAAGGTTTTTCTGATCTTTTTAATATGGCCATCAATGAAGCTGTAATGGACAATGACAGAAAAGGGTGTTTTGCCGTAAACAATACCACAGAACTCATTCCCAACAACAATAGTTGCCTGGATATTCTGTCTGACAACAGGCTCGTTTTCGAAAACCTGTTTTACGAATACTTAAAAAAAGGTCAGGAGAAAGGACAACTAAAAAAGGGCAAAGACCTGCGGTCATTGGCCTCCTACTTTTTTATGGTTTATAATGGTATTTTGGTGGTTTCTAAAATCAATACCAATAAAAGAGAACTTATTAACTCTGTGGAATTAGCTTTATCGCTAATTGAGTAGTACTATCCGCTCCAGTACCATACTATACCTTCTTCTTCTGGCAAGATCGCGTTGCGATTCTTTGTGCTCCGAATTCTGAAGTGAAAACTTAGCAGATACTCAAGCGTAGTTTTAACCTACGCTTATGATTTTTGCCTTAGCTATTTTTGTGTAATGATATTGAAGTGTAGTTACAAACTACACTTAGATTACTCCTAAACTGAATTAAGCCCAAAAGTAGATTTTTAAACAGGCCAAAAGCATCACCATTGATTTTGAATAGCAAATCGTTTTTCTATTAAGTCTTTTCAGATGTGTTCTTAAATTGAGGTTCATTCGTTCAATATGATTGATACATCTTTTCCTGGTAATGTGGATTGACCCAGGAATTAAACTTTTGTAATTCCTAAACTTATCTGTAAACACCAGTATTGGCCTTAACAATAAAACAGTATCAGTAACTTTTCTCATAGTCTTTTTGCTCCTTGTTCCAACTATCAAATCAATGACTTTTCTTGTTTCTTTTTGCAGAGCATATGTTACCCATACTCTTCTTCTCTTTTTACCAATGTAAGTACATAATTCATCTATCTCATATGATCTTCCTAAAAGAATAGGAGCTGGTTTTTGAATTGAATTTGCAATTCGTTTAATTCTTGAAATAACTGTGGTAGGCGAGATATTTAATATTCTACCAATGCTTCGTATTCCACAACCTTCTTTAACCAGAGTAATGATTTGTTGGTTTGTAACAAGTCTTGATTGATAACTATATTCTTCACGAAACCTCCTTTTACAATTTAAGCATTTATAGATTTGAATTTGTTTTTTGGTTTTTCCATATTTTATTGTCTTATAAGATAAGCATCTTAAGCACTTCATGTAGTTTACTATAAAGATTAATAATTAGAATTTTTCACCACCCGTTTTGAAACAGCTAGAACATACTTATTGACATTAGGGCTATTTTAAGCCATCAAAAAAGAGGTTCATTACAAACCTCTTCATTTAAATCTATTTATGCAATAAAAATATTTGCTGATTTTCAAATAGTTACAATGCCACTTAATAAAACCACTCATTTTGAAACATTACCCATTCGAATGCATTCGATTCGGTCTTGAAATGAAAAAAGCTCAGCACTATGTGCTGAGCTTTCCTTTCTTAGTGACCACGACAGGATTCAAACCTGTAACCTCTTGAGCCGTAATCAAGTGCGCTATTCAGTTGCGCCACGTGGCCATTCAGTGGGTGCAAAAATAATAATTCTTTTCTATTATAATAGAATGATTAATGAATTTTTGCATTTATTCCTCTTTCACATAAAGCCTCTTTCATTGGCTTTAGTTTTGAAAACGAATCATTCTTTACTGCACATTTTCCATTATAGTGAATGATCCAGGTACATTGTTCAGCCTGAATTAGCTCATGCTTACATACCTTAACCAGTGAATCAATCACATGATCAAATGTATTGACATCATCATTATAAATAATTAAGTCATTGGTGTTTTTTACTTCTGATTCGCTTTGAATTTTTTCCTTTACTATTGTTTCTGTCATAAATTATCTCCCTTTTATTTCTCTGGCTTTACTTACACTAATTTTAACATATTTATGGAAAGCAACGATCTCCGCTTCTGGTATATCACTACTTACTCTATCTAATAATCCCTGCGCTTCTTCAAAGGTCTCTATATTTGATGTTCTTAAAATGATATTACCATCAGCATCTGTTTCCTGTTCTATATCATACTCCGTAATTTGATTTGTGGCCACCATAATTTCATTTGGTATTTCACTCGAGAATGTTCCAAACTCAATACGGTAATAAATAGCATCTGCTTCATAGAAAATATCATCTACACTAATTCCCTCAGGATAGTCATACTCACTTAAGTCATTTTCCTGCGTACCATTTAAAACATTCATGGCCTCTCCAAACGGAATAATCTGGATATTATAATACGATATAATTTTCATATTCTCAAATCCAAGTTCATTGATTTCAACTAATCGCTTTTTAACATCATTTAAATCAGCGAACTTTTGAGTGTACAGATAGACATTATTATCTGCATCTATTTCGGTTTCAAAAACAATATTATCGTCATTAAACAGGTAATTCGCCACATTACTTGGTACAAAATTCTCATACTTACCGATTAGAATTCGATAGTAAATATTATCCTTATTATATCTGGCGGCTGGTGATTCTGTCACATCAGAAATGGTTTTACCATCAGATAATATTTCTGGTCCTTCAGTTTCAAGCAGGGCGCGTGATTCAGCTATTGTAATTCGTTTTCCGTTATAATAAGCAGTCACAAACGCATCTACCAATCCAATTTCAATCAATTCCTGCTTTCTTACAACTGCTGCTTCCACAGAAGCATAAATACCTGTTGAATATCTGATTTTTCCGGACTCAGTTAACTGACTGTTTAAAGGTGATACATCAAATAATTCGCTTGCAGGAACAGGCTTACTATACACACCAATTTGAACAGTGTAGAACAATCCGTGGATAATTTCTACCTGATTCGCAGGTGCTGCATCAGGGACGTCAAGGTAATAACTTGCAGCTTCACGTTCCTTTTCCGTTTTGGCAACAAAACTCACATCATTGTCATTGTTATTGTTTGAACTGTTGCTCGCGTTAGAAGTATTATTGCTGGTATTATCCGGAGTGTTATTGGTTGGCGTATTGTCAACCACAGGATTGTTATTTACTGGCGTATTGTCAACTACAGGATTATTCGGATTTGAATTGTCCACAACCGGATTAGCATTGTTAACATCCGTATCAGGATTATCGTTCGTTACAACAGGTTCATTATTATTAGCCAATGTTGGAATAATACCACCTTCTTCGATTGATCTGGCCTCTGCAATTGAGATTCTAACACCATTCAGGTAAGCCACAACAAAAGCGTCATCATATCCTCCAATACCATGAATTTCAGTTTTTGCATCATTAGCCGGTACAAAATTGGTAAAGTAACCCACCATATAACGTGTCACCCCATTATCTAATACCTGCCCTGAGATTGGTGCAAATTTATCAAAATGTTCAGGTGGTAATGCATTTCTAAAGGCTCCAACCTGTACTTTATACACTAATCCTTCTGGTTGCTTGGCATCAACCGGAATTGGGTTATCTCTTGAATAAACAGCACTGGTTGTTTTTCTAAAAATCTGACCATTTAATCGTGTTGGAGGAACAAAATCACTTGAAGCTTCTTCAACAACAGGGAAAGTCGTATTGTTGTCCTGTGGCACCAATGGGTCAGCAGGAGGGTTGTTTTGAACAACTGTATTATCAATGTCTTCAGCAGTTAAGGTAATATTAGTTTCAGGGGCAATTTTATTTGTTGCCATTGCCATCATATTCTCTTTCATATTATCGGAATGTGGCATGGTTTTAAGAATTTGATCTGCTTCCTGATAATGCTGAATGGCTTCATTTCTATAACTTTCCTGACGCGCTCTTAAAATGTTAATTTCATCCAAAATCTTATTAATCTCTTCATCATCCTGAAGTGATGCTTCATCAACAGCCTGACCGGTAACAATGGCTTTTTTAATTTTCCTTGCCGCCTTTGCCTTTAATTCTTCGATCCTGGCATTGACATTATTTGCATCTTTAAAGCTTTCATCCGCTGCTGTTTTCTCTTCATAATATGTTTTATATTCTGATGTTTTCAGTACCGCCAGCTGATCTACATTTGACACCTCTTTCGAAACCTGGTTGGGAATAATATCAGCCAGTAAATTCTCTTCCTCTTCTATAGCAGCCGCTTTTTCTCTCAAATCGTATTCTTTATCTCTAAGTTCCGCTTCCTTATCCTCAATGGCTTCAATCTGATTAACAATAGCCTGACGGTATTTCTTCTTAACCGTTTCCATACTATCTTTTAGCTCCTGAGATCTTAATTGCAACTTATTAGCCTCTAATTCCATCTCATCAGCTAAGTCATAAAGCTGAGCCGATTTTTTCTCATTTTCATTTTCAGGCACTTTCATAACCACCTCATCTGAGTCAATCACACTACTGATTACAATTGCTGACTTATAAATTCTATTACTTTTTTCTAACAATTCCTTGGCTTCGTATTCAAACATGGCGGCCTTTTTAAGTAATTCGTTAGAGAGGATATCACTTTTTGTATCAGCTGCTTCTGCTCTTAAGGCTTTCGCTGCACTGATTTTTTCCTGTGCCATTTCTAATCCTTCATTTGCATTTCTGATATCATCATTTACCTCTCCAGTACTCTTAACCAGAATTGCATTTTCTTTCGCTTCATCCAAACTTTCTTTTAAATCCTCACTAATAACAGTTTCAAGGTCAATGATTAATCGATTGTGAAGTTTACTCTTATTCACTTTTAATTTTTCAATCTCCTTGTCCAACTTACGCGCATCCTTTTCGCTTAGCCTCGCCTGTTTTCTTTCCAGTTTTTCAATGTCATTTTCAAAATTCTCAATGATACCTAAATCTTTTTTAATCAAACTGACCTTTTCAGGATCAAGTCTACCCTCAAAATGATCCGGATCAATCGGATTGATCTTACCAGTTGCATCTCGTTCAATAGCCAGTGTTTCATCAGCATTTGCCGCATCCAGATATTCGTTATTGGTATCCACTTCTTTCTGAATAGCACTACTTAACTCATTCAATTTTTCAATACTTTCCTCTATTTCAATAGCATTTGAAGGATCGTCTTTTAATATTTCTTTTAAACTCTCTCTTTCTTTTTCTATTTCAAATAACAGAACGTTATTCAACTCATTTGTTCTTTGTTTCTTATCAATATCTGATGTAGAATCGTATTCGATTTTTTCTTTTCTGGTTTCATAATCCGGCATAATATCAGTGATATCCAATGCCAGGTCTGAAGGTGTTTCACTTGATTCAATTATTGTTTGGCTCTTTTCTTTTTCACCCTCAATCACCTTTTTCATTTCAAATAAGTTAGCACTCTTCTTTTCGGCATAATCCTTATTCGGAGAATCGATTCTTGAATAGGTTTCAAGCTCTTTTATTTCAGAATCTATTTTCTCGAGTGCCTCATCATATAAAGCAATTTTATCCTTTTCTATTTCCGCTACCGGTTTTAAACTCTCCTGAATATTTGTAATACGGTCATTGTAACCAGGTACAATTTCGTCTATCGTGGCTTCCTCATAAATAACCGGGAATTCCACTGTACCTGTATTCTCACTGGAATCTCTTTCAGTAGTATTATCGATTTCAATTCCAGGATCATCAGGATTATTGTTTTGAGCAATATCAGAAATTGAACCTGCAGCCGGTAATTCAGGATTCGCCTCAATTGTAGCTTTTAATTCCTTATACTTTTGTATTAAAAGTTCATTCTTTTTATCCGATCCTGCACCTGTCATTTCACTTTCCAGGGTTGCAATTTTTTCATCTATTAATTTAACTGTTGATTTATTCAATTCTTTTACTGCCTCTGATTGATCTGATTCATTATCCAAAGCGCTGATGGATTGTAATTCCGTTAAATAATCCGGATTTGCATCCTCCACTTTTACTACAATATTATACTTAAGGAACTCCTCTCCTATCAGGGTTTTACTATCTTCAATTTCTTTTACCTTTAATGATCTTATTTCTTCCAGGTTTTCAATACGTTTGCTCAATTGTTTGGTATTCTCTGGATGTGTATTAATCGCATTTTCTAATTTTCTGATATTTTGATCAATCTTGGAAACAACTTCTTCATTAAGCGCAATTTTCTTTTTTTCAAGATCCTTTTTTGAAATAGCTTCTTCCTCAATAATCTCCATTCTCTCATCAATATCAGGCATAATATCATAAATAGACACTCCTGACTTAATTTTAGAGAAATTCTCATCTTCATCAAAAACCACAACACCGTAATAGTCCTCTTCAATATTTGTAGCCAGAGCCTGAGATAATTCTTCCAGTTCTGTCATACTGAATAACAACTCATCCCTTGGGTTAGCAGCATATGCTATTTTCAGTTCTTTTCTTTTATCCGAAATGGCTTTAATAGCTTCTTCATTTAACGCTCTGATAGCTTCTCTTTTCTCCTGGTCGGTTGCCAATTCATTAATTTCATACGACTGATTGGTATAATTAGGGAACAAAGATTCTACTGAATTTGCAAGGTCAGGATTTTCCTCCGAAATTTCATCAATAATAGCTTTGCTGGAAGCCACTTCCTCACTAACAGAAGTTTTTAATTTTTCAAGGTTTTCAATACGCTTTTTATAGACTTTTGCATTTTCATCTTTTGCTTCAATAGCTGTATTTAACTTGCTTAACTCAGTATTAATTTTTTGAATCAGCTCATTATTAACCTGCATTTTTGCCTTTTCCTTATCTAAGTTATTGATTGCTGATTTATCAATTTTTTCAAGTTTACTGTCATAATTTTGAACCAGTTGATTCGGATCAACTTCTTCCTGAACGTCTTCTAAATTTGATTTAACCTCAGGCTCAATCAGAGGTAATGCCTTATTCGTTTCAAGTTCATCAACTAATCTTGTTAAATGCTTTTTTTCAACCAATGCGGTTTCATCATCAGCAGACTGGTTTAATGTGGCCTCCACTTCCTGTAATCTTTCCTTTGCATTTGACAAAGTTGTAGCATTTAATGACTTTAAATCTTCCGCTTTTTCTTCATCAGTCAGATCAGAATTGTAGATTTCATTAACCCTCGTTTTATAATCCGGATTAGCGCTTGTCAACGCATCCTCATAAGTATAGTTAACATCAGAATTCTGTTTGTTGTCTTTTTGTCCTTCTTTCCAATCTGCATAAGCTATTAACTCATCATTAATCTCTTTTTCAACTGCCTTAAGTTCGTTCAATTCAGTTATTAAGTCTTCATTTTCAGGATCCTGATTTAGCGCTTTTTCTTTATTCTTAATTTCCTTTTTTACTGCCTCATCCAAAGTTTCATTAAGCTTAGCTTCCTGAGCTCTTCGCTCAGCCACATCCCTGATCTGTTTTACTTCATTTATTCTATCATCATAATTCTCAATCAAATTGTTCTTTATATTCGTATTTTCTGTTGCCAGATCGGTTGCTCCCTGTCCAAGCTTCTCAGCTTTTAAATCTTTTAACTGGTTAATGGCTTCCAGAATCTTAGCTCTCTCACTCTCATTGGTCGAAGCCTCATATTGACTTTCTAATAGTGTAATTTCATTATCAAATTCTCTTTCGGTTGTAAAACTTCTGGCTTTAACCATTGATTCGTTTAAACCATCAAGGCTGGCGTATTCTCCACTTATATTATTGTTTTTAAATACAGTATTGGCGTTTGTAACATCACTTTTAAACTCCTGATCCTCTACCAAATATTTTACCTTTAGTTTTTGCGTGTTGGAAATTTCAGCCGTTAATTCATCAGTCCTGTTATCACGATCCCGGATTGCTGCACTGGCCTCAGCTAAATCAATACTGGATATATCTCCTGCTTTAAACTCATCTAAACTCCCTTCAAAACGTCTGATTTCACTTTGTACAGCATCTAACTCACTTTTAGCATCTTCTATTTGAGTTTCAATGGCAGCCCTGTCTTTCTTTTTCTTAGTGGCATCCAGTTTTTCACTTAACCGTGTCACTGTATTGTTCAATTCCCGTTCCCGTTGTTCAAGATCAGAAATTTTTGTGGAAATTTTATTGAACTCCATTTTCTGAGCGTTCCCTTCGCTCTCGATATTATCCAATACATTTTTGTTTTCCTTGCTTTGAGCATCTGACAGTAAATCCGAATGTTCTCCAACAAACGATATCAGTCTCTCTCTATCATCCTGTTCAACAGATTTAATATCTAAAAGGGCATTATCAGAGGCTAATATTTTTTTCTCATTGGCTTTAATGTCATCTTCAATTCTCTCTCCTACCGACACCAATTGAGAAGCTTGTTTATTTAGCGCAATTGCCTGCTGTGTCAGTTTATAGGCTTCTGTTAATTTTTCATTCTTAACAGCTACGTCTGTCTCTCCTTCGGCTTCCTCAATCAATATTTTGGCCCTGGCCATCTTTTCTGTTGCTTTATTATGTTGTTTTGTGGCCAGATTATGTGCCACTAAAGAATTGACTTCATTGTCTTCATTAATTTTCTTTAAATCTTCAATTGAACCTGCAATTACAGCCTCTACATCAGCAGGTGTGGCATATACATCAATTCCAGCCTCAATAAATACGTCATCCGATCCCCTTAATTTATTTAAGGAATCAAGATTAAAATTAGCTGAATTTGGTGATAATTTTGCCATGTCCTGATATACCTCTGCCATGACTTCTGACGGATCATCAAATTGCTCATCAAACAGCTGATCTACTATGATCAACTCTTCATCATTATCATCATACTGGTGTGTAATTTGCATTTTTAAAGGTCGGAATTGCTTGAGATAAGGAATAGAAATCTCAGCACCATGGTATTGATCATGGCCTTTTACATTCATTTCAAAATCATATTTTCCACTTTTCGGGATCGTCAGCAATATATCCCCGCTTCCTGGTCTGGAATTAAAAGTTCCAATTTCTTCTTTTGTTATAGAATTGGTGACAACAATTTCAATTTCACGGTTACCGGGATCAATTTCATTTTTGAAACTGGCTTTGATAACCGATATTTTCATAGGAATTTTTTCAACCCTGACTTTATAAACATAAAGTTTGCCTTTTTGACTTTCTCTGGCAGATGAAAAATAAGCCGTTCTGTCCAGACTATCTACCAGATATAAAATGTCGTCATCAGGAGAGGAAATTGCAAAATCCATGTTTTCAGGTGATGCAAATGAACTCCCTTCAATAATTACCTTACTTCTGAACACATCAAAACCTCCCATAGAGTTGTGCCCTTTGGAAGAATAATAAAGATACTTACCATCCGGACTCAGATAAGGATAATCCTCATCTTCATTGGTATTAACATCACCAACTACTTTAATTGCCTCTGACCACTTACCATTTGGAAGTTTTTGCCTAACATAAATATCTAATCCCGAATTACCATTTTCACCATAACTGGAATAAAAGATATATGGTGACTCCTGCGGGAAGTAAATTATCGGGCGGTGTCCCATTTTTTTGTCATACTTCGTTTGAAACATATCTGTGATCAAAAGAGAACCACCGATATCATTCAATTTGTACAACTCATAAAAATCTTCTTTTTTAACCTCCGTCTTTTCCAGAACAATCATATCAGTTACATTGGTTAACAACTGACGACCGTTACGACAGGCGTTTAAATTGGCCTCAATATTGTGCTTTTTTAAATCCGAAGATGAACCAATTGATTTGAATTTTTCATAATTAGTGATGGCCTTATTGAATTGGAAATTCAAATGGTAGGCTTTCCCCAGATAGAAATAAGCCATATTGTCAATACCCGGGTTTTTAACTGAAAAATTCAGGAATTTGATGGCCTCAGACTTGTCTTGAGAACTGTATAACAAACAAGTACCATACTTATAGTTTAACTCATGGTTTCGAGGCTCAACGTTTAACAGTTGCAGGTAAAGAGGTGTTGCCTGAATGAATGCTTCCTTTTTAAACAGATCATCCGCCTCCTTCTTAATGTCATCCATGGTTTGAGAATACCCGGAAAGTACAGAAACCAGCGCAATGATGGAAACTATTATGTTTTTTGTAACAAAATTCAAGTATCTCTTTTTTTTATCTCATTATAAATATACGGTCCTAGTGCAGAAAAGTTCAAAAATAACCAAATTTATTTTCTAGCCACCAAATAAACTTTTAAACTGAGCGATATAAATAGATTTGTTTGAAAAATCGAAAGATAATTTTTTATGTTTCTTTTTATCTTCTTTTAACTCTAATAAATACTGTTCCAACAATTTATCGGTTGTAAACACCTGAAGTCTTGTATCTTTTTTCAATCGGGCAAAGTGATAATAGTAGTATTTGTTACCTGGCAGATCAACCATATACATTAATTTATTACCTCTTTCAGATTGTTTTACAGAATAAGCCACCGCTAATTTTACAGTAAAATCTTTCATTACTGGGCTATTATACAAGTTTACAATTCCTGTAATTTCTTTTGACAGGAATGCTTTATTTCTGTCATCCCATACCAATCTGAGATTAGTAAAGTAGACTGGTTTTTGCATCTCCTTCGGTATTCTCTTTACCTCACCCTTAATTGTATAGTCTGATTTAAAGTTTTCAGCTGATTTTTCATCTACCAATTCCTTTATCGATTGCTCCAATGTAGTTCGGTTAAAGTCAACCCCGGTTAACCCTTCTGTGATAGCAATACCGTTGGTCATAAATTCCATTGCTTTTTCATCATAAAAATGAGCAAGGCTACCGGACAGATTCATAGATGTTCTACGATCAGCTGTGTTATACTCAATGGTTCCAACAGTTTTAAACTCTACATCCGGAATACCTAAAGCAAGGTCAACAACACCATCTCCTTTCATTGAACAGCTTTCAACATGTAAACTAATGTAATTTCCTTTTTCAGCTCTGTTGATCAGTTTTTCAGCGCTTGCAATTCTGTATTCCTTAGCCTGATCATTGTATGTTAATACCCCTGAAGCAGTAAACAAAGTATGATCGGACTTACTCTCCACAGACGAAAGGAATGTTGGATAAACCTTTAAGCTATCATAATCATTGGAGTTTCTAAGAATCATTCCAACCGCAATATCTTTACCATTCAAATCCTTCATATTATCACTTACAGGAATCAGAATATTATTAGGGTCAATATCTGTTTTAAATTTCATCCAGTTTTTTGCAAACTGATCACAGTCATGGTTAATTCTGGTTGCTCCGTCGAAGGTCAGGAATTGTGTTGAAGCTTTTAAGTTTACTTTACCGTAAAAATCAAACTGCTCACTTAGCTTAAATTGAGCACTTTCTTCAATTTTTCCACTGGCTATGGTTTGGAATGCGGTGTCCAACTGAACTTTATCAAAATGAATCAACTGTTCCTTTTTCTTAGAATCAATGTACTCATAATCACCGTTTGCATTATAATCTCTTCTCGCCTTAATCTCAACATATGCATTGGAAATGGTATGATATTTAGTAATAAAGTTTGCAATAATAGTGGCCTTTTCCAACGGATCCATCTTGGCCTTTTTCCTGATGATTATCTTATTATCAACCGGCTTGATTCTGGCATCTGCCACATCTATATACTCCACTTTATCACAGTCAAGTATCTTAGAGTTAATATCGAACAATGCCTTCGGTGATCTGAAATTGAGAGAATCCTGTTTGGGGTGTATCGAGAAAAAGTTTGACTCAGCAATATCGAGGTCTGAATCAATATTTAAATTATCCTTTCTCTTCTCCATACCCAATAAATCATCATCCATTAACCAGGTAAATACATCCATATAACATATGTATTGATTAACCGGGAACTCCACTACTGAAATACCATCATTACTCTCAAATCTACCCTTTCGTTCCTGAAAATCAACATGCCCCTTAACGTTATTAGTGGCGAACGTAATATTTTCGGTATTGGCAATGGTATCGATATCAGCAAGGTTAAAATCAGCTGTATCCGAATCAATCACAAATTGTTTAAAATCAAACTTTTTTGATTTATATTCTGCTTTTCCAAAATAAGTGGCTCCCATACCTGTCATTCCATCAGGAGTTAATCTTGTCATTCCCATCATCATCACCTCCTTATTATACAAACTCATATGTTCCTGCTTTGTTTGGGTTTTTAAAAGTTTGCTTTTTGGAATATAGGTTACCAAAGCGTTATTGGCAATCACATCAGGTACATCAATTCCTTCACTTTTTGATTCGGACCGGTTTCTGAAGGTAGAAATTCCCATAGTTGAATCTGCAAAGAATATGAAATCCTCACTTTTTGTATTTGAGGTTAAGAAATTAATTTCACCCGAACCTCTGAGCCCTCTGTTACTTAACCTGATATCATTTTTATATTTAGCATCATTTCCGTAAAAACGGTACCCCTCTGTAGGAGCCATAGTCTTAAATCCAAATGAATAGTCTTCCTGAATCTTGATTTTCTCCTTAAAAACAGGGAATATACCTGACGAACGTAATTCTCCGTCAAATGCCACTGCATATTCATTGTAATTATCCAGACTATCAAACTCAAACGGATCCATTTTAAAATAGAAAGTTGTACTATCATAAGTACCGTTGAAAATGGATTTATCGTTATAATAAATGTATGCGTTTTTAGCTGTAGCCAGAATTGGGTAATGGGTTATTTTTTTATTCAACCCGGATTTGTTTGACGGGTCGTCAATTCTGATTTCTCCCTCAAACTCCCTGATATGTGATTGCATTGCTACCAATCGGTCACCGCCTCCATAGATAGGTTTTACTCTTAAAAGAGCGGCATCAACATTCGACATATTGATTTTAAAATCATTGTAATCAAACTCACCGTCTTTCAGGTAAACCTCAGCTTTTCCGGCACTAATTGCACCGGCAAAAATAAAATTCAGACTTGATTTAAGAATAATCTCACCCTGGTCCGGAAATACAACTACTCTTTGGGTTTGTGAAAGGTTAACCGGCTGCACTTCATTTAATGATAAGTCAAATGTTTTTAGATCGATAGAACCAAAATTCTGCTTTGATGACTTACGTCTGTTTAAACGGTCAGCCCGCTCGTTCAAATAGCTTGCTTCTTTATTTTCTGAGCCATCAGGGTTAGTTAAAGGTACTTTGGTAATCGGATTAAAATCTGATACAATTACAATATCATCATAATCGCTTTTACCTGCTCTGGCATCAATATATTTCTTAGTTTTAGGTAAAACGGTTATGGTTTTATCTATCGAATTATAAGTAATAAAACCATAGTTGGCCAGATTGAGCAAAACCGGAATAATCTGATCAGTAGCCAACCTCATATAATTTGCAGCCTCATTGATTGGATAGGTTTGCTTATCGAATTTATAGTAATAGGAATAAACGGCAACCAGTGGGTGGACCTGGCTCATTCCCTGCAACTTACTATACAATTCTGCATTAAAATATTCTTTTGACTCGAACTTAGCCAGTTTATTACTCGCTCCAAAGTTCCATTCCAAACCAAGTCTGTCTGTACTTTTATACCACACCACCCTGTCGACATACATATCAATACTGTGATAAGAGTTAGAAAATGGTGCCTGGGCAAGTCCTTTTTTATCTCTGGATAAATCAAGCGTGGTATTATCATATTTTAAAATTAACCCCGGATGAAATATTGAATCATTCGTTCCAAGGTATAATGTTGTACGACAATTCTCTACTAATACCCCACCCTCATTAATTTTAAAAAGCATGGCACTGGCTTTCACAAATGTTTTACCATCTTTAAAGAAAATCAGACTAGCAGGCTCATTATTAAATCCTACCCCCGCAAAACTGTTCCCATTCAGTGAAAACCCTCCTACATAGTCGATATTTGGTAAAATGTTCTTTTTAACAATTTTTCGGCTAAAGGAAACAAATTGAGGGTAGATAAACTCATCATTTCTATGCGAAGCTGTTGCAACATCTGTAAAGGAACCTAAAAGTGGCGTTTCATAAAAGTCAGAATGAACCTCAGCACTGTCGGAACTGACTTTTGTAGCCTTTAGGGTCATTGAATAATCAGTAATTGTTACATAATTTTTTTCCGGGGCAAGTCCCGTTTTTACCCAGTCCACTTTTCCTCCTCTTCCTGTCCATTTATTAATCAGTGGCTGATAATCCCCTTTAGTTACTCTTACCACAGTTGAATCAACATATTTTTCAGTCCTTTTAGACTGTGTTTTATTGAATACATAACAATACAGAGTGACATCTTCGAAATAGATTTTTGGTTTATTTTTCACAAAATCAAACTGGTAAGTTCCACCCCGAACACCCCATAAATGCTTCTGATTACTAAAAATAGTTCCATCTGCAAACAACCCGGAACAGGTTTCAATAAATTGCTTGAAGGATTTCACCTTTTTTGACTTGAGGAGTTTATCAATTGTGGTGTGCCATGAGTCAAAACTGGATTGGGGCTGTTCGTTTTTAACAAAACTGTAAGCCGAAAACAAATAACCATAAAGATTAGGATAGCCTGACAATCTTTTTTCTATAATCAGATTTGAAGTTCTAACCACCTTGGATTGATAATCGGCACTAAATTGATTGAGCCAAACAGGTGTAAAAACCTCTATAAACTCCTTGGTTTTAGTTCTGTTTGAAGATGATAAATATTTATCGACCTGTTTTAAAAAGGTCGCAGGATCGTTTGAAAATGTTTGTGCGCCTGCCCCAAAAGTGATTAAGACAAAGCACATTAAGAAATAATTTTTCATCTTCCGCAGTATTTAATTTTTGACAAATTCCACAAGGGCCCACTCGTCCTTCTGATAATCCTTTTCAAAAATAAAGCCATATTTTGACGCTACTTCTACTAATTCGGAAACATCAGTCTTGAAAAAGCCGCTTATTAATAAAGTTCCTCCCTCATGAATAGCTTCGGAATACGAACCAAATTGCTGAATGAGGATATTTTTGTTAATATTAGCAATAATTATATCAAATCTCTTATTTTTAATCAACTGATCTGTCCCCAGAGCAACTTCTATTTTTGAACAATTGTTTAAATCACAATTTTCAATGGCGTTATGGTAGGACCATTCATCAATGTCGGGAGCAAATACTTTATCAGCGCCAAGTTTTTCGGCTAAAATTGCAAGAATACCTGTTCCCGTTCCCATATCCAGAACGGTTTTCCCCTTCATATCAAGTGATAAAAGCCTTTTAGAAGCCAACCAGGTTGTTTCATGATGACCAGTACCAAAGGACATTTGAGGTTTAATAAAAATTTTAAGTTGATGAGGCGTATTGGCGTCATGAAAGGGAGCCAAAATTGCCAATTCCTCCCCAACGTATACAGGATCGAAGTTTTTTTCCCATTCCTCATTCCAGTTTCTATCCTGTATTACCTTATGGGAATACCCCTTAATATGAGCTTTAAATTCCTCTAAAAAAGTTAATTTTTCCTCATCAAAAAGTGACTCCTGTATATAAGCACTTAAGTTTGACTGAGATTCTGTAAAACTTTCATATTCCAGATCAGACAAATAAGTCACTACAATTTCTCTCCAGGGATCAACCGACAGAAAATCAATATTTAACTCAATATAATTCATTAATATGATGTGCTAATTTTTGCAAAAGATTCTGCATTTAGTGAAGCGCCACCGATTAAGCCGCCATCAATATCACCCTGACCTAATAAATCGTTTGCATTTTCCGGTTTCATACTTCCACCATAAAGTAAAGGAATTTCCCTTGCTACTTTTTCACCATAGTTCTTTTCCAGTCTCAAACGAATCAACTTATGTATTTCCTGTGCTTCTCCGGCAGTAGCCGTTTTACCGGTACCAATAGCCCAAATTGGCTCATATGCAATTACAATTTTCCTGATATCGTCAGCACTTAAAGTAAAAACAACATCTTCTATTTGCTTCATGATAAACTCCTTGTAAACATTACTCTTTCTCACTTGTAATTGTTCTCCACAGCAAAAGATTGGCGTAATTCCAACTTTTAAAAGTGCTCTTACTTTCTGCAGTAAAATCTTATTATTTTCACCAAAAATATCTCTTCGCTCCGAATGACCTACTATTACATAGTCAACACCAATACTTTTTAATTGAGAAGGTGATGTTTCACCTGTATATGCTCCTGAATTATAAGCATACCCGTTTTGAGCCCCTAATTTTATCCAGTCATTATCTTTCAGGAGTTCGTGAAATACACTTAGGTAAGGCATTGGTGGACAAACCACAATTTCAGCCTCATTATTAAAATTATCTTTTTGTTGTGCTATTTCCTGTATTAGTGCTTTGGCTTCGGAATAATCCAAATTCATTTTCCAATTTCCGACTATTAATTTTTTTGCCATGTTTTAATTCAATTTTTCCATTATATCTTTAAAGTCCGGTATACTTCTGCTACCCCATTTATCAATAACAGTTGCATTTTTTAATATAACCAGTCCCGGATTTGATCTGACGATTATTTTTATCTCTGTTCCATCCATAGATAGTACTGGTGCATTGAAATTGTGTTCAGACTTAAAGTTAGCAATTTGTTCCTGAGTAGCAGGTGATAAAATATAGAACGGAATATTGGATTCAACCGCCTGCTCGAAAATAGCCCTGGTATCCTCAACAGCTGCATGACGCATTGACTCCATATCACGAATAGTCATTAAGATGACCTTATCTAAACTTAAAACATATTGTGTAACATCAACATAAAATCGTGATGATGGATCATACAAACCGTAAAACTCATCAGATTTCTTGGTGTAAAATACCGTATCGGCTCCGGGAATAGTATCAACTGTATATGGCACATAATCATAAAGACCTATAGTATCTGTACGCCCAAGAGAAGACTCGACTACTATTTTTTTCACATAGTAACTTTCAAACTCTTCGCTAATGATGGAATCCAAAACAGGATGTGATTTTTCTGCCTCAGGAATATTGGTATAATCAGTCCGAAGCAGAAAATCCATTATCGAAGGGTCAACACCAGCTACCAGAACCTTAGTTTCAGTGGCAACGAATTCATACTTTGTTGTATCCATATAAATCTCGTACTGATCTACAGAAAATTTTTCTTCTTCGTTTGTCATCTTATTTTTATAAGATAAAACATAATCTGAGACCTCAGGAGATCCACTATTCATTTCAGCCAGAATATTATTCCCTATCTTATAAGGCCTGTAATCCTTAATTGGGAGATATAATGTAGTGTACATTGAAAAGAAAAATGAAACCAGACCAACAAAAATGGCCATTTTCCATGGTTTTTTCATCTTACCTATATTCATGTTTCCAAACACGAAAGCCCCCAGTAAACTGATGATATAGAATATAATTGGGAAATACCATCCAAACACCCATGAAAAGAAGATTACAACTAATAAAGCTGCCGGTACCATCACCCAGTTCTGTTTATAGGTATTTAGCTCAATCTTTCTTTGGTTAATAAAAATAATCAGCACAAAATAAAACAGTACAATATCTTTCCAAAAGGATTCATATGGCGTCAGTGACCGTCCAACTGAACCTCTTAATGCATCACCGAAACACCCACAATCCGTAACACAGTCCCTTGTCAATTCTGCTTTTTGAGCCTCTGTCAATACATCAGCATTTAAACTTCTTAAATACTCACCTGTTTCAGCACAGGAAAAAGTATAATAAGTCAACCAGGTAAAAAACAACATCATGATGACTAATAACCATGAAGTTAGTTTTATCTTACCACCAACAATAACAGCTACTCCTAAAACAATTTCAGCAACACATATTAATATTGATAATTGTAAAGTATACTCTTCAAAAGCACTAAAAAAAGGAAAATCAAATGCTAAACCACTGGGAGAAAAGTACTCTTCCAGTTTAAAGGCAAACCCCCAAGGATCATTAGCTTTTACGAGACCAGAAACAATAAACAGTCCTCCTACAAAGGCTCTGGCCACAAAGGAGAACATATATAAACCTCTTAAAGCAACTAAGCCTGCTATTCCCATAAAAAAGCAAATAAACCCAATTGTGGTATAGGTTGCCATACTGTCACCCGAACTGACGTGAAATCCTTTGGCCACAAAGAAAACCCCAACAATATTGAGTAGTATGGCAATAATATTCAGGATCATTGAACGTCCTTCTATTTCAATTTTATTTTCTCTTAAACTCATTTGTTTCTATATTTCATCTGCTGCCTCTCCCAGTTTTATCAGGGCAAATACAGCATAATTTAACATATCATGGTAATTGGCATCAATTCCTTCCGAAATCAATGTCTTACCATTATTATCTTCAATTTGTTTTGTTCTTAAAATTTTCATCATAATCATGTCCGTCAGAGAAGATATTCTCATATCTCTCCAGGCTTCACCATAATCATGATTTTTTTTCATCATTAATTCAAATGCCTCATTTGATAAGACATCATATCTTTCAATAGCTTCCTGCGCAGAAATCTCTTCTTTGCTCTCCCCCATTTCCAATTGAATCAATCCGATTACACAATAGTTTACAATTGCTACGAATTCGTCTTCAACACCCTCTCCTACTTTATTTACACCAGTTTCCTGAATTGTTCTGATGCGTTGTGCCTTTATAAAAATCTGATCAGTCAATGAACTAATGCGTAAAATCCGCCATGATGTGCCATAATCAATGGCTTTTTTAGAAAAGATGGCTCTGCACTTTTCAATAACTTTTTTATATTGGTCAACTGTTTTAGACATATTAATTTTGTGAATCGTATTCAGCCGTGAAAGATAGTATTTTTAGTCCGGATTTTAGCTTGAATTTTAAAGGTAATTTAAGAGTTTATAAACAACCCGTTATTATGGGAATTATTAACTCAACACCTGATAGTTTCTACGCTGAGAGCCGGAAGGCTTCTATCCAAAATATCTTATCAACAACCGAAGAAATGATTAACGACGGGGCTGATATAATTGATATTGGTGGTTATTCTTCGCGACCAGGTGCTCAACATATTTCTACCGAAGAAGAAATTGACAGGGTTATACCATCAATTAAAGCAATCAAATCAACTTTTCCTGATACAATTGTTTCTATTGACACCTTTCGCAGCGAAGTAGCCAATGCTGCTATTCTTGCCGGGGCGGATATGATAAATGATATTTCGGGAGGTATTTCTGACCCTGATATATTTAATATAGCCGCAAATCATAAAGCACCTGTTTGTATTATGCACATGAGAGGTACACCTCAAAATATGCAAAGTCAAACCCAATATGATTATCTTCTTTCAGATCTTATCCTCTTTTTTTCCAGACAAGTTAACCTGGCTAAAAATGCAGGTGTAAATGACATTATCATTGATCCGGGATTCGGATTTAGCAAAACGACAGATCAGAATTACGAATTACTCAATTCACTTAAGCAACTTAAGATCATTAACCTCCCACTTCTGGTTGGTATTTCTAGAAAATCCATGCTATACAAATTTCTTGAAATTGTTCCTGAAGAGGCATTAAATGCCACCACTACCGCTAATGTAATAGCGTTAATTAATGGTGCCAATATTTTGAGAGTTCATGATGTTAAACCAGCTAAAGAAGCCATTCAAATTCTGTCCAAAACGCTTTACTCCTGAGAAGTATCTGACTTGGGGATGACCACCACTTTTATTCTTAATTTACCAACTTTTTTTACCGAGTTCGAAACAATTTCAATCACCCTGTTCTGATAACCGTACTTGTCGTTTGTATCAAAAGTGACTACCACCTTGCCTTTTTCACCTGGTAATATTGGCTTTTTGGGCAAAACGGCTTTTGTACAGGAACAGGCTACCTTATAATCAGTTAACAAAAGCGGCGCTGTACCAGTATTTTCAAACTCAAAATCTGTTGATAATATCTCTCCTTCATTTGTATCAGGAAAGGAATAAGAATGGGTATAAAATGAAAGCACCGCTCCATCTTTAACAGAAGGAACGGCGCTGATTGCTATTATAATCGCAAAAAATAGCTTCATTTAATATTATCCATTAGCAGGACCTCCTGAGTTAACCGGAGCACTACCTGACGGCTTAGGTAAAACATTACCTTTAATTCTAACAACCTTTCTTGCTGCATTAGTAGCATTCGAAGTAATTGTTACTGACTTATTAATAGGTCCTGTTCTTTTAGTATCATATTTTACACTGATTTTAGCAGAAGAACCAGGAGCAATTGGCTCTTTTGGCCATGTAGGTACTGTACATCCACAAGACCCTTTACAGTTTGATATAATTAAAGGAGCGTTTCCGGTATTTGTTACAGTAAATTCACATACACCGTTTGCGCCATTCTCAATTGTTCCATAATCATGCTCATCTTTATCCACACTAATTACGGCACCATTTACAACCTGACTTGCAGCTTCAACTTCCTGTGCAACTGCACCCGAATTAAAACCAACAATTGCTGTACCTAATAGTAGGAATGATAATAATGCTTTTTTCATAACTTTCTTTATTTTATTGTTGTAGCAAATATATCAATTCATATTCCATTTTTTAAAAGTTTAACAATTCATTAACAAAATTTTTTTTTGATGAAATATTGTGTCAATCTTAATGCAATTACATTATCTTTATACTACCGTAATGGAAGGGACATTCTTTTTTTAAATTATTTTTTTATAACTTATAACAGTAAATGAAAACAGTCCAAGATACAGAACTTATAAAATCCTTGAAGAAATTCTTTGGTTTTGATGCTTTTAAAGGGTTTCAGGATAAAATAATAATGAATGTTCTTGAAGGTAATAATACCTTTGTGATTATGCCTACCGGTGGTGGTAAATCCATGTGTTATCAGTTACCCGCTTTAATGTCGGACGGTACTGCTATTATTGTTTCCCCTTTAATTGCTCTGATGAAAAATCAGGTGGATGCAATTAGAAATGTAAGTGAATCTGATGATGTAGCCCATTTTTTAAATTCCTCATTAAATAAAACTGAAATCAAAAGAGTAAAAGAAGATGTCACAAGTGGCAAAACAAAGTTACTCTACGTTGCACCAGAATCGTTAACCAAGCAGGAAAATATTGACTTTTTAACTTCTGTAAAAATTTCGTTTTTTGCTATTGATGAAGCCCATTGTATTTCGGAATGGGGACATGATTTCAGACCTGAATACAGGAGGTTAAGGGAAATTTTCGAGGCCATCAGTAACGTTCCTATTATTGCTTTAACAGCAACAGCAACTCCAAAAGTACAATACGATATTCAGAAAAATCTGAATATGTTGGACGCTACAATATTTAAAGCTTCATTTAACAGAAATAATCTGTTTTACGAAGTATTGCCCAAAATTGACGTTGAAAAGCGGATCATTCAGTTTATTAAAAAAAGGCAGGGACAATCAGGTATTATTTATTGCCTCAGCCGAAAAAAGGTTGAGGAAATAGCAGAGATTTTACAGGTAAACGGAATTAACGCACTACCATACCATGCCGGACTGGATGCAAATTCAAGAGCCAAGCATCAGGATATGTTCCTGATGGAAGAAGTGGATGTGATAGTGGCAACCATTGCATTTGGTATGGGAATCGATAAGCCGGATGTCCGATTTGTAATTCACCACGATATTCCCAAAAGTCTGGAGTCGTATTACCAGGAAACCGGAAGAGCAGGTAGAGATGGTGGTACTGGACACTGCCTGACCTTTTACAGTTATAAAGACATTGAAAAACTTGAGAAGTTTTTACATGGTAAGCCTATTGCTGAACAGGAAATAGGAAAGCAATTATTACACGAAACCGTTTCTTATGCTGAAACCTCAGTTTGTCGAAGAAAATACATTTTGCATTATTTTGGAGAAAAGTTTGATGAAGCAGATTGTAACGAACACTGTGATAATTGTAAAAATCCACGTGAGAAGTTTGAAGGCAAAAATGAGGTACAACTATTCCTGAAAGCCGTAAAGGAATTGAAGGAAATGCAAAAAGCAAAATACGTATGTAATTTCCTCGCTGGTGTTCAATCTTCAGATATTATAGCCTATAAACATGATATATTACCGCTGTTTGGTGCCGGCAAGGAACATGATGCCGTATTTTGGAACGCCGTATCCAGACAATGTCTGGTGGCTAATTTATTAAATAAGGAAATTGAGAGTTACGGGACCTTAAAATTAACAGCAAAAGGAAAGGATTTTATTGACAACCCTGTTTCTTTTACCTTATTAAAAGAACATAATTACAGTGCCGGAGATAAGGATGATTTCATTACAACAGCTAAAGGTGGTGGACAGTCTGCTGCAGATGATGTGTTATACAAAATGTTGATAGATCTTCGAAAAAAAATTTCTCAACAAAAAAATATTCCGCCATTTGTTATTTTCCAGGAGCCGTCACTTCAGGATATGGCCATCCAATACCCAATTAACAACGAAGAATTAATGAATATTGTTGGGGTTGGACAAGGAAAAGCCATGCGATACGGTAAACCTTTCCTGGAATTGATCAAGCAATATGTTGAAGAAAATAATATTGACCGACCACAGGACTTTGTGATTAAATCATTAATTAATAAATCCGGATTAAAGGTTCACATTATCAAAAATGTGGATATTAAAATGCCATTGGAATCAATTGCCAGTTCGCACGGTAAGGAAGTAGATGATATTATCAATGAAATTGAAGCCATTGTAGCCTCAGGAACCAAAATTAATATTGATTATTATATTAATGACTTAATGGATGAAGATGAACAGGAAGAAATTTACGATTACTTTAAAGAAGCTGAAACAGACGATTTAAAGGAAGCTTATGATGAATTTGATGGAGACTATGATGAAGATCAATTACGACTAATGCGCATCAAATTTATGAGCGAAATGGCGAACTAATATAACATTAAACGAATTTAAAATTCAAAGCCGGCTAAGATAGCCGGCTTTTTTGTTGGATTTAAAGCTTTTAATCAATCGGTTCCCATCCAGAATAAATCAGACCATCAGTTGTCCTGAAATATATGGGAGACTCTTTTAACACTGCAGAGATAGCTGATAGTTCAGAAGCTGAATTAACAGGTAACTTCCTGGCTTTTGACTCTCCTACAACGTGAATATTAGCATATCCTTTATTTGTCCCGGGATTCCAGGCCAATCTATAATGTTTAACTTGTTTTGCACTCATGATTTATGTTTTTAAGGTTAGTGTACCAAAGTTTGCAAAACCAACTTTATTTCTATTCCCTTTTTAAAACCTGATTCTTATCCCTGAAAACAGGGAGGTGAAAAAGCACTAATTATAAGTAGCTGTAAATCATAACTGTCAAATAAATTTGTACTTTAGTTTAACCTTAAAATCAAATCTTTATGAAAAAGTTAATCGGCACATTTTTATACTTTTGCCTTATAATTTTATCGACGAACTCTATTTGTTATTCGCAAAAAACAGTTGTTCAAAATTATTCTCCTCCTCAAATCACCAGCTTAACGAATTTAAATTTTATCAACAAAAAATATATTAATTCAGATGAGCATAATCAAATCTTTTATGATCCTTACCACCTTTTATTGGATCCCGCAAGCCCCGAGAGATATAAGAAAGAAGACTCTTCCAGTTATTTCGTTCTATGTTTGCCTCCTTACATGAAAGTTTCGAAGCTATCTTCAAAAATAATCTACAATGATAAAACAGATGATTCCACCTTTATATTTGATATTGAAGTTGATGACTCGGTGGGGTATTATGGAAAGCACGTTGTTACATTTGAAGCAGTAACTGAATACAAGCTTTCACGGAAATGTGATTACATTGGTGCCCGAATCCTTCTTCCTGAAGATAATGCACTAAAAGAAAAAACTATTTATCCAATAAAGCATAAGTTCGATACATCAGATAACGAAGAAAACATTCCGTTGATTACATTAAGGGATATATTAGCATCAAATACCAATTTTTTCAATAAAGACTCTCTAATATTGATTGACGTTCCAGACTCCAGTTCATTTAACGCAGTTTTAACTGAATTTTCAAAAGTCACGATTGGTCCACACCGCTATACAGAAATTAAATCTGTTAGAACTAAAACTATTGGAAATGAATACCATATCATTATACGAGCTGAGAATGAAATTTTAAATATCAGAAAAAAATTCAGATCTGTCGATATCCCAATTAGATATGAAGATATTGAAGATATAGAATATTATGTGGTAACCATTCACCATAAAAATGGGAAAAAGGAAAAACGAGTATTAAAAGCAAAGACTAAAGATGTCCCATTCGAGGAGTATAAATAATAATACAGACAAATTGAATACAAAGCATCTACATATAATACTAATACTTTTCCTTTCGTTTAACTCTTTTTGCATGGGTTATGATTCTCTTTATATGGAAAAAACATTAAATCTTTATGGGGAGGAGTACGAAAAAGACATCTATCAATTTAAGCAAAAGACTTTTACAATTCTGGATAGCATTAACAGGTTTCAAAGCCCATTTTTTAAAGCAAAATGCTATCACTTATTAGGTAAAATATACCTGAATCTGGCAGAGTATGACTCTGCCAGATTTTACCTTTATGAAGGCCTGGACATTAGAGGAGAATATGGTTATCTTCCCCATAAAGGTTCCAGTCATGAGGCTATTGCCAATTTACATTTTGCACTTGGCGAAGACAGTATCGCTATGAATCACCTTTATAAAAGCCTGACTATTAAAGAAAAAACAGGTAACCCTGAGTATCTTAAATCTCTGTATATTTCTTTAGGACATGCGCACTATAAACAAGCTTCCCTGGATAGCGCACTTTACTATTATCTTAAGGGAAAAGATATTTATGCAAAAAATAAAGATTCTTTAGGGATAGCGGCAGCCATTACCTCAATTGCAGATGTTTATTACCAACTCGACAGTAACAGATTAGCTATCAATTTTTATTTAGAATCTGTTGCTATATATGATAAACTGCAAAGGCAGTATGAATCTGTTGTACCACTATATGGTTTAGCTGATACCTACAAGTATATTGACAAAAATGACTCAGCCCTATTCTACTTTAGCTTAGCCTTAAAACGATCAAAGCACAGTGGCGCTTATGATTACCTTGGAGACATATTCCGTGGACTGGGTGAAACCTTTGTCTACTTGGGCATAGCAGATTCTTCCATCATAATGTATGATTACGCTTTCAATTACCGCGATTCCGTTTTTAGTGAAGCAATGGTGACAGCTGTAATGGATTCAGAAAAAAAATATGAAACTAAAGCAGCTAAGCAAGCTCTGGAACTGAAAACAGCTGAAAACAGAGCACAATCAATTGAAAATAAAATTAAGACCCGAACTATTTATTTTTTGATAGGCACGCTACTCCTGATTCTAATAATCGGGCTATTTTTTCTGCGTAGCATTCGTCAAAAAAGAAAAGTAAAGGACCTGGAAATTGATCAATTACTTAAAAACCAGGAAGCCCGGTCATATGCAGCCTTGCTTGAAGGACAAAACAATGAACGGCAAAGAATTGCCAATGATTTGCACGACCGCTTGGCCGGTAATCTGGCTACAATAAAAATACAATTTGAAGATATTGACAACAGGCTTGAAGGTATTCAGGCTGAAAATAAAGTATTGTTTAGAAAAGTCAATAACCTGCTGTCTGAGGCCGTTAAAGATGTCCGCAACATCTCACATGATTTAACATCAGGAAAATTGACTGAGCTGGGACTTAAAGGAGCAGTCAACGATTTGGCAGCAACCATCAGTAAGGTCAAAAATATTCAAATGATTGTGGAATTAGAGGAAGCTATGCCTCTTTTATCACCAAGAACCGAACAGGAAATTTATGCTATGATTCAGGAAATGGTAAGCAATACCTTAAAACATGCAAAAGCCACTGAAATTGACCTTCAACTTACCCTTCAGGACAATCTGATGAACATCATTTATGAAGACAATGGTATCGGGTTCAGTCTTTCTGACAAGTTAAATAAAGGATTAGGCATAAAAAGTATTCAAAACAGGGTTGAGAACCTAAATGGTACCATTGCTTTTGATTCGGTAATTGGCAGAGGTACCATTATAATTATTAATATTCCATTATGATTAAATTAATTATCGCAGACGATCACCAGGTATTTCTTGATGGCATTATAGAGTTAATTTCAAAAGAAGACCACATAGAAGTTATGGGGCAGGCCAATACAGGTAAACAGGTATTAGAGCTTTTGCAAACTAATACTCCCGATATTATTCTTATGGACATTAATATGCCTGAAATGGATGGAATTGAGACAACCCAAATGGTTAAACAAAAATATCCGGAACTAAAAATCATTATGTTAACCATGCATGAAACCCATCAATATATCAGAAAGTTATTGGAAACCGGAGTAGATGGTTACCTGCTTAAAACAACCTCTAAAAACGAGTTGATTGAAGCAATTAAAACTGTAATGGATGGTAAAAATTATTATGGCAAGGCCGTTCAGGATACCTTTATGAACAGTTTTAACTCCAATAAGGTAGTCTCCGACATCAAATTAACGCGGCGGGAAAAAGAAATACTGGAATTGATTTGTGAGGAACTAAGTACAAATGAAATAGCCGAAAAGCTTTTTATCAGTGCTTATACAGTTGAAACTCACCGAAAGAATTTGTTAAGTAAAACCGGTTCCAAAAACGTGGCCGGATTGGTCAAATTTGCAATGCTCAACAAATTCATATAAGAAATCACAATTCAGCTATAAATAGCCCTTCAAGGCATAAGTAATATAGCCAACCCACTCGTGTAACAAACTTTTCCAGGATACCAATACTGATGCATTTGGAATAAAATAATGGCTAAACCCCATTTTCTGACCAACATAATGATCAGTTGAAAAAGTAGATAAATCGGAAAAACCTTGTTTAACAAAGCAAGCCTTACTCCTTTTCATATGAATGCCTGAAGTCACCAGCAAAACACTTACATCTTTATTCAGTTCGTCAATAACTTTTTTAGATTCTACTGCATTTTGATATGTGTTTTTAGACAAACTATCTACTAAAATGTCGGTTGGTGGAATACCATTTTTAATCAGTATATCCCTGAATTGAGTTGCTTCATGCAAACCACTTGAGGTTACAAAACCATTATCTCCCGAAATCAATATCTTACCGACTTTCCCTTCAAAATACAAATTCATTGCCTGCCAAATCCTATCTCCTCCTCTTCTGATACTTAGTCGATCTAAATCTTTATTATACTCTGCCATACCTCCCAACACAACTGCTATATCGTGGTACTCAACATCCTCTATTTTTTGTCCTTCCTCTTCCCACAGACTAACAAAACCTAAAAAAAGAGCAGAATTGGAGAATATGATTAATACAATGACGGATAAACGGAGGAAAAATTTTTGATAACCCCGATAACGAAATAACCAGGCTAAAATGATCAGAATAAAAACCCAAAAAAAAGGCTCTATTAGTACTGATAATAACTTAGAAAGCAAAAAAAACATTGCGAATTATTATATTTGTGGGCAAATTATAAAAAATAAATAAAATATGCCTGAAAATGCAAGTAATATTCCCGCTAGTACAAATTATACCGACCCAAGTTGGTGGGTAGATAAAGTTGTAGAATACGGGACACAGTTATTGATTGCTATAGCCATTTTGGTTATTGGTTTAATGGTTGTTAAACGTATCACAAAAGTTTTTTCCAAACTACTCGGTAAAAAAGAAATTGAAGAATCTTTAAAGCTATTCCTCACTAATCTTGTTTCCGTTATTTTAAAGGTGTTAGTTATCATAACAGCACTCTCAAAACTGGGAATAGAAATGACCTCGTTTGTGGCCATACTTGCTGCAGCAGGTTTAGCAATTGGTATGGCTTTCTCAGGTACGCTCAGCAATTTTGCAGGAGGAGTAATGATCCTGATATTCAAACCATATAAAATTGGTGACTACTTAGAAGCTCAGGGAGAAATCGGAACGGTTAAAGAAATAGGTATTTTTAACACTATTCTGTTAACGTTAGACAATAAAACAGTAATTATTCCTAACGGACCAATGGCCAATGGTAATATGATTAACTATACCATGCAGGAACAAAGAAGAGTGGATTTCACTGTTGGAATTGCTTATGGTGATGACTATGATACAGCAAAATCAACTTTAATGAAGTTTGTTGAAGAGGACGATAAAATCTTAAAAGACCCTGCCACATATATCGGTCTGGTTGAATTGGCGGACAGTTCAGTAAACCTTACATTAAGAGTTTGGTGTAAAACTGAGGATTATTGGGACGTTTACTTTAAAATGAATGAAAGAATTTATAAAGAGTTTGGTTCTGCAGGATTGAACATTCCATTCCCTCAAATGGATGTCCATGTTAACCAGGTTCAATAGTTCTACAAAATAGTTATATTGTAAACTGAAAATAAAAAACACAACTATGTTAAAAGAATTTAGAGCCTTTATAATGACCGGCAATGTAATTGAACTTGCAGTTGCCGTTATCCTTGCCGGAGCGATTAGTCTGGTAGTTAAAGGATTTGTAAATGATATCATGATGCCAATTGTGGGGCATTATTCAGGTGGACTGGATTTTGCTGAAATGAAACACATACTTTCTCCTGCTGAAACTAATGAGGCTGGTGAAGTGTTAAAACCAGAAAATGCCATCAGATATGGTTTATGGATCAATGCTTTAATTAACCTGATAATTGTTGGATTTGTTTTATTTATGATAACAAAAGCCTACAATAAAACCAAGAAAAAGAAAGAAGAAGCACCTGCTGCTCCGCCAGCACCTAGTAACGAAGAGGTATTGCTGGGAGAAATCAGAGATTTACTAAAAAAATAAATCATAACCACTGTTTAATCATAAAAAATACCCTGGAGCAAAAAACTCCAGGGTATTTTCATTTAATGAATTACTATTCAATTAAGGTAAGGTATTGATATCATTATCCATACCACCAATTGAACCATTGAGCAATGGTGTTGAATTGATAATAGTTAAAGGGGCAACTACAAAAGTAGAATACACAATATTGTACGTATTCAATCCTGTAGCAGGATCCATTTGGATCACCACTACAGAGACAAAATGGTTTTCTGGTGCATCAGCATGGTATATATCCACACCGTTATATTGAGCATCCGGTACATGAATCATGGCATTCTGACCATCTAAAGAAATAAATACATCAGTAAAATTAGGATCAGAGCCGGTAGGAACAATTACATCTACACGAGCCATTGGAAGCCCTACAATGTCAAAATTAATCCAACCTAATTGAGGAATACTGGCAACATAACCCGCATCATAAGGCTCTAAAATCCCATCCGGTGCTCTGTCATCACTTTCAAATAATTCCCATCCGTTTCCGTTGTTTTTCCAAAGTTTCATTTCCGGATTAGGATTATCATCCAACACATTCAAAGTCATAAGGTCGATTAATTGCAAGCTTTCATCAGAACCTGGTAATGTAGCATTGATAAAGAACTCACCAGCCGAAATCAACATATCTCCATCAGAAGAGAGCGTAGTCATATCCATACGCAGCATATCAGCTTTTTCAAAGATTTCAATCAATTGAATTTCTATATCTCCCTGAACTAAGCTTCCGCTGGCATCCAAAAAGTTATTTGCCGGGATAGTTAATACCGACCCATGCTTTCCGGTTATCGAAATTGGAGCATTAGCATCAACAATAAAGGTTTGAGTATTATTCTCAATATTATCCTCGTAGTAACTTTCCAAAGACCTGGTATCGGCTTCTTTTACTTCAACAATATCTTTTGCCGCATCAGCTTCATCTTTCTGACACGCAAAACCGCCAACTAATAATAAAGCTGACGCAATAATTACATACTTTTTCATAAAATTTTATTTACATTAATAACTAAAGTCAATTTTGTCAGAAAAAATCAGTTTTCCAATACTCAGTTGAGGACCTGTCGATTTGAATCCATAAACGGTAACTTTGAGTAGATAACAATATTCCTGTCCTTCTTTAATGCCTAATATTCATAAGCATATAGTCACTCTAAAAACAATACATGCAAAAAAGCACAATCAATTTATCACACATTAAATCATTGTAACTACAGAGACAGAAACTACAATAATTAGGCTTAGTCCTAAAGTTTTTTTATATTCGTTTTACATGTTTAAAGTAGCCATTCATCTTTTTTTTATCCTCCTGCTTGCAGGAGCTTGTCAGACAAAAAAAAACAAAACGAAAGAATTAAAACAAGTAGACTGGGAGGAAATAAAACAAAAGGAAGTATTAACTGTACTTGCTGAAAACGGTCCCGCATCATTCTTTATTTATAAGGGCAAAAACATGGGGTATGAATATGAACTTTTACACGAGTTTGCCAAAGATCACGACATCAGATTAAAAATAATCATGACCCAAAACCTTGACTCTATTTTTAATCAATTATATGATTTTGAAGGTGATTTGATTGCCTGTAATTTGACTGTAACCGAAGAGCGAAAAAGAAAAGTATTGTACACCAACCCTCACCTCACCTCCAGGCAGGTCTTAATTCAAAAAAAACCGGATGGCTGGAGAAAAATGAGCCGATCACAGCTTAAGGATTCACTTATAACGGAAATAGAAGAATTGAAAAATAAAACCGTACATGTCTGGAATCAGTCCACACACAGAGACCAGATCGAGAGAATTAATGCTCTTCTCAATCTCAATCTCAATATTGTACCACTCGACGGTGATATCACTACTGAAGAAATCATTCGTATGGTTAGTAAAGGACTGATAGATTTTACCATTGCTGATGAAAATATTGCTAAGGTGAATCAATTTTACGCTAAAAATCTGGATATAAACCTGACACTTAGTAGTGAAGAATCTCTGGCTTTTGCGGCAAGATTAAATTCCAGGCATTTGGTTGATACTTTAAATGCATGGCTGGATGACCCAAAAAACAGATCAACCATTGGTGAAGTCAGACGGAAATATTTTGAGCGACGGAGTTTATCGAATAAAGCAGGACATGAGTTTTCAAGCACTATGGATGGTCACCTTTCACCATATGACGATATTATTAAGAAAGAAAGCCAGACATTGGGATGGGATTGGCGGTTAGTCTCATCAATAATTTATCAGGAATCTAAATTTGAAACCTATAAAGTGTCCTGGGCTGGTGCTTTTGGCATATTTCAATTTATGCCAGCTACTGCAGCTTCGTATGGCATTTCACCTGGTTCAAGTGCAAGTGCACAAATCAGGGCTGGTATAAAAAAACTCAATAAAAATTATTTACAATGGCTCGAGATCATTCCCGATTCAACTGAGGCCATATATTTCACTTTAGCTACATTTAATTGTGGCAGGGGTCATGTGGATGATGCCAGATCTTTAGCCAAACTGAATGGTAAAGACGAAATGGTTTGGTTTAATAATGTAGACTCTATGTTTTTAAATTTATCAAAACCTAAATTCTACAGGAGTAAAGCAGTTAAATATGGTTATGCCCGTGGAATTGAAACCTTCGAGTATGTTTATGAGGTCATGGAAAGATTTGAGGAATATAAGCATGCTTTTCCATCTGAAGAGGAAAAATCAAACAAAGTGACAGATCCCGCAAATATTTAAAAAAGCAGCTACCCTGCTATTGCATAATCCGGGCTAAATGATTTACTTTGGTGCCCGAAACGATTGCCAATTATCATGTCATTGTATAATTCAAATAAACAACTCATTATCATAGTTGGACCGACAGCAATTGGAAAAACAGCATTGAGTATAGAGGTAGCAAAACAATACAACTGCCCCATTTTATCTTTCGATTCCAGACAATTTTACAAGGAAATGAGCATTGGTACAGCCAAGCCTGATCAATCTGAACTTGAACAGGCTGAACACTTTTTTATCGACTCACATTCAATTAATCAGGATTATACCTCTGCAAAATTCGAACTGGAAGCCATTGAAAAACTGGATGAAATTTACCGTCAGCATGATGTTTGTGTAGCTGTTGGAGGTAGTGGTTTATACATTAATGCATTGGTGTATGGCATTGATGAAATGCCTTCAGATTTATCTGTAAGAAACAAGTGGATAGAAATACACCGCAACCAGGGACTCGAACCACTCCACCAATATCTTGAAGAAAAAAATTCTGAAGTGTTTGAGTTCATCAATCGGCATAACCATGCCAGAATGATCAGGGCAATTGAGGTCATTGAAATTTCCGGAAAACCTTTCACTTCATTCCGTAAAGCTCAGAAAAAGAAAAGAAACTTTACACCAATTTGGATTGGCTTGGAAATGGATCGGGAACAGCTATATGATCGTATAAATTATCGCGTAGATTTAATGATTAAAAATGGGTTAGAACAAGAGGTAAATGCATTAAAGCAATATGAGAACCATTCCGCATTAAAAACAGTGGGGTATGCTGAATTTTTCAAATATTTCTCCGGCGAAATCACTCTTGAAAAATGTGTGGAATTAATCAAGCGGAACTCCAGAAGATATGCAAAGAAACAATACACCTGGTTCAAAAAAAATGAGGAGATAGAATGGTTCAATAGTACTGACAAGTCAATAATATTTAGTCGTATCAAACAAAAAATAAGTGAGTTAGGTAATTAATTTGTTTTTTTTTCATGTTTTTTTTTGGTATTTAGCAATTCAGTTCTAAATTTGCTCATATATAAATTTATTTAAACGAAGGGAAAGATGAATGAGAGAAACGACGAAGTTTTTTCAGAAAAAGTAAAAGCTGGTAAAAGAACCTACTTCTTTGATGTAAAGAAAACCAGAGGTAATGACTTATACTTAACAATTACCGAAAGTAAAAGAAGATATGGGAGTGAAAACTCCGACAGAGTAGAATTCGAAAAACACAAAATCTTTTTATATAAAGAGGATTTTGAAAAGTTTCAAAATGGTATGACTACTGCCTTAGATAAGATTTCTGATCTTTGGGAAACAGGAGAATATAAAAAACCTGAACCAAAAGAAGAATTAACTTTCGAGGAACTGTAAGTTCACAAAATATTTAAAAAACGCCTTTTTCAAAGGCGTTTTTTTTTGCCCTTATTTTTGGGATCACGTTAAATAGTATTTCTATCTTTGCAGCGCTATGAGTCAGTACAAAAAGGTTGCATTTTATACGCTCGGTTGTAAACTAAATTTCTCCGAAACATCCACTATTGCAAGAAACTTTGAAAATCAAGGCTTTGCAAAGGTTGATTTTACGGACAGACCTGATATTTTTGTAATTAATACCTGTTCTGTTACCGAAAATGCCGATAAAAAATGCAGGCAAATTGTTAAACGTGCCCTTAAAATTAATCCTGAAGCTTTTGTAATCATGATTGGCTGTTATGCCCAACTAAAGCCCCAGGACATTGCTGACATTGATGGTGTTGACCTGGTTTTGGGAGCAAATGAAAAGTTCAATATTCTTGAACATATTGAGAAAATTGAAAAATTAGAAACAGCTAAAATCAAAAACGAAAACATCAAGAAAACAACTGATTTCATACCTTCTTTCAGCTTTGGTGACCGAACACGATCTTTCCTGAAAGTACAGGATGGATGTGATTATTTCTGTACATTTTGCACTATTCCCCTGGCACGCGGAAAGAGTAGAAATGCCAGTGTTTCCGAGACCATTGTTGAAGCAGAGAAAATTGCTGAAACAGAAATAAAAGAGGTGGTGTTAACAGGAGTAAATATTGGAGACTTTGGACAAGGTGAAGGTGAAAATTTCTTTGATTTGATCAAAGCTCTGGATGACGTCAATGGAATTGAACGTTTCAGAATTTCATCAATTGAACCCAACCTGCTAAGTACTGAAATCATTGAATTTGTTGCTGACTCCAAGCGTTTCTTACCGCATTTTCACATTCCACTTCAATCCGGCTCAAATGTGCTTTTAAAAGCAATGAGACGAAAATATTTGAAAGAACTTTATACAGAAAGAGTTAATACAATCAAACAATTGAACCCTGATACTTGTATTGGTGTTGACGTTATTGTAGGTTTTCCAGGTGAAACAGATGAGGTTTTCTTAGAGACCGTTAATTTTATCAATAGTCTTGAAGTTTCTTATTTACATGTATTCACTTATTCTGAACGGGCAAACACTACTGCTAAAAAGATGGCAGGCTCCATTCCGATTACCACAAGAAAAGAAAGAAGCAGGCAACTTCATATCCTGTCTGATAAGAAAAGAAGGGCTTTTTACGAATCACAATTGGGTAAAACAAAATCTGTTTTATTCGAAGGAGAAGAAAACGAAGGCACTATGTATGGCTTTACAGAAAATTATGTGAAGGTCAAAACAAATTACAATGCAGATTTAGTCAATCAAATTGTTGATGTTAAATTAGTTGATATTGACCGGGATGGCGTTGTAAAAATTAGTTTCAACTAAATTAAACACCTTTAATTCCCATTCACTTCTACCCTATTCTGTTGCTTTAGGTCATTTTTTAGGTAATTAATTCCCTCAATTCGGAGATTAGGATTATTTTTACGCAAAATTTTTAAGCATGAGTAATACTTTCCATAAATTAACAATTAAATCGGTTATTCAGGAAACAGCTGATACGGTATCTATTTTGTTTGATATGCCGGATTCCTTAAGTAGTCTTTTTTCCTTTAAGGCAGGACAATACCTTACCCTTAAAGCAATGATTAACGGAGAAGATGTTAGACGTGCCTACTCCCTGAGTTCGGCTCCTCATGAAAATGAATGGAAAGTTGCAGTTAAGAAAGTTGAAAATGGAAAGTTTTCGACCTATGCACAAAATTTAAAAGCCGGAGACGAACTTGAAGTGATGGCTCCTCAGGGTAACTTTACTTTAAAGTCGGATGATGTAAAAAATTATGTGCTTTACGCCGCTGGAAGCGGGATTACCCCAATGATTTCTATCGCAAAATATATTCTTAAAAATAGTGATGAAAGTACAGTTACAATGTTCTATGGTAACAGAACCATAATGGACACTGTATATAAAGATGAATTGGATGCTATGGCAGCAAAACATTCGAATTTCAGACTAAGATATATTTTAAGTCGTGAAGAAGGTGATGCCGGAATGTATCAGGGAAGAATCGACACTGCAAAAATTGAAGAACTTTTCAATAAATACCTGGCAGATACCAGAATTAATGATGTATACTCTTGTGGACCAGAACAAATCATTCACGCTGTCAATGATTTTTATACCCAAAAGGGATTACCAAAAGAAAATATTCATTTCGAATTATTTACAACCCCTGTAAATGAAGTCATCTCAGAAGAAGAAACCAGTGGTGAAATTCCAGAGTTGACAAGCGCCGTAACAGTAATTATTGATGATGAGGAATTTGAATTTGAATTAAATTCAAAGGGAAAAGATATTCTGCAAGCCGCTCAAGATGCTGATGCAGACGTTCCTTTTTCATGTAAAGGCGGTGTTTGCTGTACCTGCAAAGCCAAAGTAATGGAAGGAAAAGCAGTAATGGATTTAAACTATGCATTAGATCCTGAAGAAGTTGAAGAAGGCTTTGTCTTAACCTGTCAATCTCATCCGGTTACTGAAAAAGTAGTAATTTCGTTTGACGAATACTAAATTACAACCGTGAAAAATATTGTTATTATTGGTTGTAGCCGGGGAATTGGAAAAGCTTTGGCTACTTTGCTTTCGCATAACCATAAGGTATTGGCAATTTCAAGGAATACAAATCTGCTTCAATCATTAAAAAGCGAATCCGACAATATTCAAATTGAAACAATTGATATTTCTGCTGACAATGCCAGGGAAAAATTAACGAGTGGAATTAAAAAACATTTCGATTCTGTTGATATTTTGATAAATAATGCCGGTGCCCTGATCAATTCCCCTATTTTGGAAATGAACAGAACTGACATTCAACATGTGCTAAACACCAATGTAACAGGATTAATTGAAAGTTGTCAGGCTGTCGTTCCCCTCATGCAGGAAAAAGGAGGACATATTGTCAATATTGGTTCAATGGGTGGCTTTCAAGGCAGTGTTAAGTTTCCCGGAATTAGTGTTTACAGTGCTTCAAAAGCTGCTGTTGCAGGATTTACTGAATGCCTGGCTGAAGAACTCAAAGATACCTTAATCAAAGTCAATTGCCTGGCATTGGGTGCCGTACAAACAGAGATGCTCTCAGAAGCCTTTCCGGGATATGAAGCCCCTGTTTCTGCCGGAAAAATGGCAGAATTCATTGCTGATTTCTCTTTAAACACTCATCAATGGATTAACGGAAAAATCATTCCGGTATCGTTGAGTACACCCTAAAATATTATTTGTACTTTTATTATAAACAAAAAATCAGACAATTATGTCAGTTCACTCAGAAGTAAAAAAAGTCACTACTCATGTGCTTCAGGAAATGAAGGACAATGGAGAAAAAATTGCCATGTTAACCGGTTACGATTATTCAATGGCGAAAATTTTGGATCAGGCAGGAATTGATATCATACTTGTCGGAGATTCAGCGTCCAATGTCATGGCAGGACATGAAACAACACTTCCAATAACCCTTGATGAAATGATATATCATGCTTCTTCTGTAATAAGGGCTATTGATCGGGCATTGGTGGTAGTGGATATGCCATTTGGATCCTACCAGGGAGATTCAAAACAAGCCTTGCATAGTGCCATCCGAATCATGAAGGAATCTGGTGGACATGCAATCAAAATGGAAGGTGGAAAGGAAATCATTGAATCTGTTACCAGAATCCTTACTGCTGGTATTCCTGTAATGGGGCATCTTGGTCTGACTCCTCAATCAATCTACAAATTTGGAACTTATACTGTAAGAGCTAAAGAAGAAGAGGAAGCAGAACGCTTAATTAATGATGCCAAACTACTGGAAGCAACCGGTTGTTTTTCAATTGTTTTAGAAAAAATACCTGCAAAACTGGCAGAACAGGTAGCCAAAGAGGTCAAAATTCCAATTATTGGTATTGGTGCCGGAAGCGGAGTTGACGGACAGGTACTTGTGAGTCATGATATGTTAGGAATCAACAACGATTTTAACCCACGTTTTTTAAGAAAATATCATAATCTTTACGAAGAAATGTTAGGCTCATTTAAGCGTTATATTAAGGACGTCAGGAGTCAGGATTTCCCAAATGATGCGGAACAATATTAATGGGATAAAGCTTGTTTTATACCATTTTTTTTGTTAAATTCCCTCTTTGACCCAACCATTTACCAACTTCTTACGTCTATATCTAAGATAAGAAGAGACGTAATTTTAAAATTCAATGAGGAGATGAGACAGCTTAAGATAGTAAAACAAGTTACCAACCGTGAAACAGCATCATTAGACAAATACTTACAGGACATAGCCAAACAAGATTTAGTAACAGCTGAAGAAGAGGTAGAATTAACAAACCTGATTAAACAAGGAGATCAAAGAGCATTAGACAAATTAGTATCAGCAAATTTAAGATTTGTTGTTTCGGTAGCTAAACAGTACCAAAACCAGGGATTAACCCTTTCGGACCTGATTAATGAAGGCAATATTGGCCTGATAAAAGCGGCCAAACGGTTTGATGAAACCAGAGGATTCAAATTTATTTCGTATGCCGTATGGTGGATCAGACAATCCATTTTGCAGGCTTTAGCCGATCAGGCGAGAGTGGTAAGATTACCATTAAACAAAATCGGAACAATTGGTAAATTAAATAAAGCCTTTGCCAAACTGGAACAGGATTTAGGCAGAACACCGACTAATACGGAATTAGCCGAATTTCTTGATATTTCTATCAAAGATGTAAAACAGGCATTATCCAGCCAGGGTAAACACCTTTCAATGGATGCACCTTTAGTTGACGGGGACAATAACTCATCAAATATGTATGATTTATTACAGAACACTGAAAAACAGAGCCCGGACAATAAAATTTTAAAGGAATCGCTTGAAAAAGAAATTGAAAGATCATTAAATACTTTGAAGCACAGAGAGGCCAGTATTATACGATTGTATTATGGACTAGGTGGACGATCTTCACTAACACTTGAGGAAATAGGTGACATTTTTGAACTGACTCGTGAAAGGGTTCGCCAAATCAAAGAAAAAGGAATCAGAAGAATGCGTCAGGCCAGCAGAAGTAAAATGCTGAAAGCCTATTTAGGATAATTTTAGATTACTTAAAAATAGTATTGAAAACCGTTTACGATCGTAAACGGTTTTTTTATTGAAATGCATATATTTGTTTACACCAATGAAAACATTTGACATTCCAACATACTATCGTTCATCAATAATTGGAAAAATAAAATCTTACCGAAAAGCAAACGATAAAAGAAAGCAGGATTTTTCACCAACAGTATTAGACTTCAACGTAGTACAGTTTCTTATACCAAGACATTTTGGCTTTTGCTATGGCGTTGAAAATGCAATTGAAATCAGCTATAAGGCGATACAGGAAAATACTGATAACAGGATTTTCCTGCTCAGTGAAATGATCCATAACCCAGGTGTTAATGCTGATTTAATAAAAAATGGTGTTCGATTCTTACAGGATACCAAGGGCAACCAAATCATACCATGGGAAGAATTAAATGCCAGTGATATTGTTATTATTCCTGCATTTGGTACAACGGTTGCCATTGAGGAAAAACTAAAATCTATTGGTATTACCGTTCAAAAGTACAATACCACCTGCCCTTTTGTTGAAAAGGTTTGGAAACGATCTAAAAAACTGGGTGAAGAAAATCATACTGTAGTTATCCATGGAAAACACCAACATGAAGAGACAAGAGCCACCTTTTCACATGCTAATGTTTATGCTAAATCTATTGTTGTAAAAGACCTTGAGGAAACAAAATTATTAGCAGAATACATATCAGGACAAAGAAGCCTTGATGATTTTAATACTGTTTTTGGACATGCCACCTCTGAAGGATTTAACCCTAAAGAAGATTTTGCTAAAATTGGTGTTGTTAACCAAACCACTATGTTGGCTTCAGATACTCAGGAAATTACAGATTACCTGTTTGAAATTTACAAAGCTAAATACGGAGAGGAAAAAGTAAGGTCTCATTTTGCCAATACAAGAGACACTCTGTGTTACGCTACTAACGATAACCAAAACTCGACGCTGGAGCTATTGAACCATGAAGCAGATATAGCCATTGTGATTGGTGGTTATAATAGTTCAAACACTTCTCATTTGGTAGAATTACTGGATCAAAGATTCCCTACTTACTTTATCAAAGATGAAAATGAAATTTCGGAGGATGGTACATTAACACAGTACAACATCCACACCGGTAAAATGGAATCAAAACCCGCACTGACTAACACTTTACCTCAAAAAATTATCATTTCAAGTGGTGCTTCCTGTCCGGATGTTGTGGTTGACAATGTCATTCAAAAAATACTAAGCTTTTACAATAACCCAAGTACAGTTGAATCGGTACTTTCTAAATTTGAGATATGAAATATGCTTTGATTACCCTGATTTCAGTTTTTCTGATGGCATGTGCACCAAAAGTTGTGTACAAAGGTGCCGCAGCAGAAAAAGAGCCGGTTATTAAGTTCTCCAAACATGTCCAAAAAATCATCTCTTTAGGCAAAGCAGATCATTTTTTAAAGCATGTAGACCCGGAATATATCAATGAACAATTAGTCAACAATTTAAAAGGAGATACCACCCAGTTCCTGAACGAATTCTTCTGTGGACAACACATTAAGGATTATAAGTGTTTTGATTTTCAATCAATCATGAAAATTAATTTACTTGAAGTAAACGGAACAGGTGAAAATATGTACCAACTTAAATACAAATTAGAGAATAAGGAAAAAGCGACCATAACTTCGGAAGTTTCTCTTGTCAAAAGAGACTCCGGTTATTACCTTTTTTCAGCAGTGGGTTAAATTATGGATTTTAAACTTGTATCAGATTATCAGCCAACGGGAGATCAACCGGAAGCAATTAAGCAAATAGTTGATGGTTTTAATGATGGAACTAACTATCAAACGCTTTTGGGTGTAACCGGAAGTGGTAAAACCTTTACCATGGCTAATGTGATTAAGGAACTCAATAAACCAACACTAATCCTGTCACATAATAAAACTCTGGCTGCACAACTTTATGGTGAGTTTAAACAATTTTTCCCTGACAATGCAGTGGAATATTTTGTGTCCTATTACGATTATTATCAGCCGGAAGCCTATCTTCCAACAACCGATCTTTTCATAGAAAAGGACATGTCAATTAATGATGAAATTGAAAAATTAAGAATTTCAGCTGCCTCAGCCTTACTTTCGGGAAGACGGGATGTCGTTATTGTCGCCTCTGTATCGTGCATTTACGGGATTGGAAACCCTGCAGAATTTGAAAACAGTATTATTACAATAAAAACAGGTGATGAAGTCAGTAGAAATAAGTTTTTATTGCAGTTAGTTGAAAACTTGTATTCCAGAAATGATACTGCCCCTGAAAGAGGTAATTTCAGAGTAAAGGGAGATACAGTAGACATATTCTTGGCTTATACCGACTATGCCCTGAGAATTATTTTTTGGGGGGATGAGATTGAAGAAATATATACTTTTGATCCACTCAATAATTCAAAAATTGAAGACTTTAAAGAGATTAAGATTTTCCCCGCTAATATATTTGTAACCAGTCAGGATACAATAAACCAGGCTATAGAAGAAATAGAATTGGATCTGGGCAAATATGTGAACTTCCTTAAATATGAGGGAAAAGAAATTGAAGCCAAAAGAATTGAAGACCGGGTAACCTATGATCTGGAAATGATCAGGGAATTAGGTTATTGTTCAGGTATTGAAAATTACTCGAGGTATTTCGACCGGAGAGCACCGGGAAGTCGCCCTTTCTGCTTAATTGATTATTTCCCTAAGGATTTTATCATGATGATTGATGAAAGCCACGTAACACTACCTCAAATAAAAGCCATGTATGGTGGAGACAGAGCTCGAAAGGTCAACCTGGTTGATTTCGGGTTCAGATTACCGGCTGCAATGGATAACCGTCCGTTAAAATTCGAGGAGTTTGAAGCGATTACACCTAAAACCTTATACGTTAGCGCCACTCCTGCCAATTATGAATTGGAAAAATCGGAAGGTATTATCATTGAACAGATTATACGGCCAACGGGACTACTTGACCCTGAAATTATTCTTCGGCCAAGTGAAAATCAGATTGATGATTTAATGGAGGAAATTCAGGTACGGGTTGAAAAAGACGAAAGGGTCCTTGTTACAACGTTAACCAAAAGAATGGCTGAAGAACTGCAAAAATATCTTGAAAAAAACGGGATTTCCTGTCGTTATATCCACTCAGATGTTGACACAATGGAAAGAGTAGAAATACTGAGACAACTGCGTTTAGGTAAATTTGACACATTAATTGGTGTTAACTTACTGAGAGAAGGATTGGATTTACCTGAAGTTTCACTTGTTGCTATTATTGATGCTGATAAAGAAGGTTTCCTGCGTTCAGAAAGAGCCCTGGTTCAAACCGTAGGACGGGCAGCCCGAAATGTCAATGGAAAAGTAATTATGTATGCTGATAAGGTAACAGACTCTATGCGCAAGACCATAGATGAAACTAACAGAAGAAGAAAGGCACAAAACGATTATAATGTTGAACATGATAAGCAGCCATATCAGATTAAAAAATCTGTAGAGTCGATTTTAAAACAGACCAAAGTAGCTGATGGAGATAAGGAATATTCAGATTATAATATTCCAACAGAAAGTTCGATTGCCGCTGATCCTGTTATTGCTTACATGAGTAAACCTCAGCTCGAAAAAACCATCTTAAAGATTAAAAAGGAGATGGAAAAAGCAGCTAAAAAACTGGACTTTATTGAAGCAGCCAGATTAAGGGATGAAATGTTTCAACTTCAGGAAAGGTTAAAGAATACGGGAGGAATTTAATTCGATACTATAAATGAAGTTTGTCATTGCATTTATACTCTTCCTGCGGATTGATTTCCACTTTAATTTTTCTTGTTTTGGCCATAATTAAAAGGAAAAAGGGACAAAACGAAATTTAAACATCCTCTACTTTCTGATTTTACCTCTTTTTTTTCTCAGAGAAAAAAACTAACTTTACTAATCATTGGTAGCATTTTATTTATGAATATTTCATTTAGAAGAGCAGTTTTAAGTGATATTAAAGACCTCAATCAAATCAGTGCCGAATCGAAACAGTACTGGGGTTATCCTGACGAATGGATGGAAAACTGGATCGACGAACTCACATTATCGGAAGAAAATATTGGAGATCAAATTGTAATTGTTGCTGAGATAGAAGAGGAAATCATTGGCTTCTGTTCAATTATTGACGGAACTGAGTATTATGAGGTTATTCACCTTTGGGTTTTACCAAAATATATTGGTAAAGGTTATGGCAAACAATTATTGGACAAAACTATTGAAGAATCTGTAAGTCAAAATAAACCAATTATAGTTGAGGCTGATCCAAATGCTGAGCGTTTTTATGAAAAACAAGGCTTTGTAACATTCGACAAAGTGGAAAGTTTCCCTAAAGGCCGGTTTTTGCCTATAATGAAGAAAAATACCAAGTATAGCTTATTTGATTAAATCTAATATCTAACTACTCCCGTAAGCACCTAATCGTTTATACTTTTGCTATCAACTAAAACGCAGATAATAAAAAGGTTAAAAAAATTAATTAAACTATATGAAGTTACTAAAAATCGGACTATTTCTGTTAACTGTATTATTAAACAAGTCTGAAATTCTGGCCCAAAACAATATCATTGAAAAGTCCAAACTTTCTATCGGTGAAGTTATTAAGGTAAGATCTGAAATTTTGAATGAAGACAGAGTGTTAAATATATACTTACCCTTAAGTTATAAAGAAGATTCTGCAAAAAAATACCCTGTTATTTATTTATTGGACGGGTCGATATATGAAGACTTCATTCACATTTCAGGACTTGTTCAATTTGGTTCCTTCTCCTGGATAAATATGGTACCTGAATCAATTGTTGTAGGCATTTCAAATATTGACAGGAAACGTGATTTTACCCATCCAACAACCGTCAAGAAAGATAAAAAGGAATTCCCGACAACAGGTGGGTCAGAGGATTTTATAAAGTTCATAGAACAAGAGCTTCAGCCAACAATCGATAAAAATTTCAGAACCGATACCATCACCACCTTGATTGGCCAGTCTCTTGGTGGACTTTTGGCCACTGAAATTCTATTCAAAAAAACAGATCTATTTGATAATTATATTATTATCAGTCCAAGTTTGTGGTGGGACAAAATGTCTCTTTTGAATAAAAGTTCTGTTCCCGATTTAAGCAATAAGTCGATTTATATTGGTGTTGGTAAGGAAGGCCGTATTATGGAGCGTACAGCAAAATCGCTTTATAAAAAACTGGATACGACACAACATAACAACACCCGGCTTTATTTTAAGTTTTTTGAAGAACTTGATCATGGAGATGCTCTTCACCTGGCTGTTTATGACGCATTTAATAAACTATTCCGGTCTCAGAAAGAGGAAAACTAAAGTTCATAAATTAAACCTGCCTGTAACAAATTTAGTGTTTAACCGTCCTAAATTTAGTTAAAGTAAAATGGGAAAATTGTTTAAAAAAGTTTAACTTAAGCTACATTGATTTTTAAATCGTTCCCGGAAAGTTTAGTTAAAAGTTCAGATAGTATGATTAATGCGCATAAATCGATAGAATTACATGGAATTCCATTGTTTACATGGGTAGATTTAAATACACCCACGGACGAGGTTTTACCCATTCCTTCTCAGGCCTGTTTTACGTATTTTGTGAGAGGCGATAATCAGAGCCTTTCAAAAGAAGAAAATATTGCAGCTAACCCGGAACATGTTGTAGTATCATTATGTGGAATGACACTTGGTAAAATGATAACCGAACAGGAAGCAGGGCATATTAATTCCGTTATTGTTCACTTTCATCCTGAAATTCTTAAGGCTATTTATAAGGACTCCAAACCACCTCACTGGCAGGAAATAGAAGCCCCTGTAACCCAATATGTGGTACAAATGGCTGCCAATAACCTGATAAAGCATTACATCAATGGCGTAATGCAACTTTTTGATAATAAAGATGCTCTAACAGATGATATATTGATTTTAAAACTAAAGGAAATCATTTTACTCTTAATGCAAACCGACAGCTCTCCACAGTTGCTTCAAATCATAAGAAGTTTGTTTTCTCAACGGACCTTTAGTTTTAAAGAAATTATTGAGAGTTATTTATTCATGCCGGTTTCGGTTGAAGATTTAGCAGGCTTAACCAATACCAGTCTGTCTACTTTTAAACGGGAATTCAAAAAAATATATCACACCACACCAGCCAGTTATATTATGGACAGAAGGATAGAAAAAGTAGCTGACTATTTAAAAGTATCTGATGATGCGATTAGTACTATCGGTTACGATTGTGGTTTTTCCACACCAGCCCATTTAACCAGAGTATTTAAAGCAAAGTATGGGAAAACACCTTCAGAATACCGATCGGATTTTACCGGATAGTGGTGAAACATTATAATCTTATCCCGACAATACAAATATCATCCACCTGATCTTGTTCTCCTTTCCAGTGGCGAAATACTTGTAGCAATATGTAATATTGCCTTTCTACATATTATTTTTCATCACTCAATATCTTTTACAGTACAATATCAAAATTGCACCAAGAACAATTTTATTGAGTTGTGAACCTCTGAGATAAAAAAGTGAACTTATTGAAGTACTCCGCTACTTAAACATTCAGGACATTTGTACCATTGAATCAAAAAGATGAGTTATGAATATCTTAATTTTTAAAACTAATATCAATAGTACAGTAAAATTAAACTATGTCAAATACTTATTCAGCAGAAATCCTCAAATCAAACAATGGTCGCTTGATCAGGAAGATATTGATAATGTTCTTAGAATAGAGTCCGCACCAAATATCATAGAATCAGACATCATCAATTTACTTAGTAAAGTTAATATCGTATGTGAAGATTTAAACTACTGACCAGACTAATCAATCTTAACAAAATCTAAAGAAAATCAACACTATGAAAGCTGTCATTTGTACAAAATATGGTTCTCCGGATGTACTTAAACTCACTGAAATATCTAAACCTCAACCCAAAACGAATGAAATTTGTGTAAAAATTCATGCTACTACGGTAACTGCTGCTGATTACAGAGTACGTAGCTTTTCTGTTCCTGCGGCAGCATGGCTTCCGGCACGTCTGGTATTGGGAATTACTAAACCTAAAAACAGTGTTCTGGGGGTAGAATTATCAGGGACAGTTGAATCGGTTGGAGAAAGTGTGACCAGGTTTAAAACAGGTGACCAGGTATTTGCTGCTACACTTCAGAAATTTGGAGGCTATGCTGAATATATTTGTCTTCCTGAAAACGGACCGGTTACAATTAAAAATAAAAGTATCAGCTTCGAAGAGGCCGCTGCCATTCCCATTGGGGCCAGAACCGCACTACACTACTTAAAAAAAGCAAAACTTGCACCCGGGAAAAGAATTTTAGTGTATGGTGCTTCAGGAAGTGTGGGAACCTATGCTGTGCAGTTGGCTAAATATTTTGGAGCAACAGTGACCGGAGTATGTAGCCATTCCAACTTTGATTTAGTAAAATCAATAGGTGCCGATAATGTAATTGATTATAAAAGTAACGACTTTGAAAAACAATTGAACACTTATGATGTCGTGATGGTAACGGTTGATAAACTGCCTTTTTCGATTGCAAATAAAGCTTTAAAAGAAAACGGCCTTTATCTCAATATAGTTTCTCCAGTTAAAACATTTTCAATGATGTGGACTTCAATAACCACAAAAAAGAAAATTGTGATGGGCCAAAACTCTCCGGAATCTGCTGAAGATCTGGCATTTTTAGCTCAGTTAGTTGCTAAAAAACAATTGAGTGTAATTATAGATAAAGTTTATCCACTAGAACAAATTGTTGATGCTCACACTTATGCCGGAAAGAGGCATAAAAAAGGAAATGTTGTTATAAAAGTTTCGGAATAGTATCAATAAGTTAAATCTGCTATGTAAATTTATATCAATAATTAATTTCATTAACCTACAGTGCATATGGATCAGGAAAAAAATAAAAGAAACGCCATTGAATTTTACAGAATGGCTTATAATGGTTCTCCAACGGAAGCAATTGAAAAATATGTAGGTAAACAGTACATACAACATAATCCGGATGTTGAGGATGGCAAGCAGGGGTTTATCTCCTATTTTGAAAAAATGTATCGTGAATATCCTGAAAAAAGTATTGAATTTGTTCGTTGTATTGGTGAAGGTAATTTGGTGGCACTGCATACTCATCAAACCTGGCCGGGAAATGATGAATATGTAACAATGGACTTTTTTCGTTTTGACAATAATGGAAAAATTATTGAGCATTGGGATGCTATTCAACAAATTCCAAAAAATTCAAAGAATGACAATACAATGTACTGATTATTCTGACTAAACTCTGAGGATAAAATTTCCTGTTTCATTAAAATGATTCGTTTTTAAAGTAAAACGCGATTCTAATCGTCTTAACGAATTGTGTACCAAAAATACTTTTGCACAACAACTACAAAACACTAAAAATCAGACAAATGACATTTATTTGTAATTTTAAATGTTAAAAATATTTTACATTAAGTAAAAAACAATTAACTTTGTGTAAAATAAAATACACAACAAGTAAATTATTCTATACAAAAATTAAATATTATGGTTTATCAGGAAAAAAGGTCTATTATAAACATTATTAGCAGTCTGGTTATATTTTCAGGTTATTCTTACTACGTTTTTGAGCTCAATGGCAAGGAGAATTTACCACTTATCAACGATTTTTCTTTTTGGGGAAAATTTATACTGGTATTGATTCCAGTAACAATAGTTTCCAAAATTATAATCTACATTATTTTTTCAATCATTAATACAATAGCTACACGAGAAGATATCCCATCAATTACTGATGAACGGGACAAACTGATCGAATTAAAATCACTGCGTAACTCTCATTATATTTTCGTAATCGGTTTTTTAACCTCAATGGCTGTTTTATTAACAGATTGGCCGCACTATATCATGTTTATCATACTGATATTATCAGGTTTAATTTCTGAAATTTTTGCTGAGATTTCTAAGTTTTACTATTACAGAAAAGGCGTTTAAGATGGGCAAAAATTACATAAATAACGATATCAGAAAACTGAGGTTTTTTCATGATGAAATGACGCAACAACAGTTGGCTGAAAAAGTAGGCGTAACACGACAAACCATTGCAGCAATTGAAAAGGGTAACTACTCTCCTTCACTTGAACTGGCCTTTAAAATTTCTATTGTATTCAATACCCCTTTAGAAGAAGTATTCTCATATACCCCGAAAGAATAAAAGTCAAAAAATAACCTTTAATCATAATACCATGAACTTATTCATATTTCGAACCGACCTTCAGACAAATGAAAAAAAGAAAACTCTTGGAAAAGTCTTTAATCGTCACCCTGCCATCTCAGACTGGTCAGTAGATATGGAAGATATTGATAATGTGATGCGGATACAAACCTCAGAGCAATTGACAGAATACGACATTATAAAAATTGTCAAAAAAGAGGGTATTAGTTGCGAAATTTTGACCTACTAATATCTACTAAATGAAAGCTGCCATTTTTGAAAAATACGGGAAACCTGAAGTACTTCACATAAAAGATGTTGAGCAACCTCAATTAGAAGAAGATCAGGTTTTAATTAAAATGAGTGCCACGGCGGTGACTTCAGCTGATTATCGTATCAGAAAAGCTGATCCTTTTATAGCCAGACTAGTATTTGGCTTAATGAAGCCTAAAAACAAAATTTTAGGTAATACCGTATCAGGTACTGTTGAAGCTATTGGTAAATCGGTCAATCAATTTAAGCCAGGCGACGAAGTTTATGGCAGTACCGGAATGAAATTCGGCGCTTATGCTGAGTATGTGAGTATAAAAGAAGGAGGCGTTCTCGCTCCAAAACCCCAAAACCTTAGTTTTGAAGCCGCGGCGGCCATTCCATTTGGGAGCTATACCGCCTTACATTTCCTTAAAAAAGTAAAGGTTGAAAAAGGTAAAAAATTACTAATATATGGCGCTTCTGGTGCTGTGGGTACAGCTGCGGTGCAACTGGCAAAATACTTTGGTGCAGAAGTTACCGGAGTATGTAGTACCTCTAACCTTGAATTGGTTAAATCATTGGGAGCTGATAAAGTACTTGATTATACTACAGGTGAATATGCCAGTCATTCAGATCAATACGATATTATTTTTGAAACAGTGGGGAAAACCGCCATCAAAAACCATAAAAATAAATTGAAACAAAACGGTGTATTAGCGCTTGGTGCAGCCAGTATGATGAGTACATTTCTTGGATACTGGATTTCTATGGTTGGAGATTACAAAGTAGTAAGCGGTGTAATTAAAGTAAAAAGTGATGACCTTATTTTTCTTAAAGAATTAATCGAAAATGATCACTTTAAGCCTGTAATTGACAGAAGTTATCCCCTTGAAGAAATTTCTGCAGCACACCAATATGTTGAAAAGGGTCATAAAAAGGGAAACGTTGTCATCAATATTCAATAAATACTATTTGTATAACACCATATAAATTTATCAAACAAGAATAACGGGAATCCTGCCGGACCAGATTCCCGTTTATTTCATTAGTATTCAGATTACATTCCTTGTGCTAATGCTTGTTCAACCAAATTAGTCACGGCCTGAACATTTATTTCATCAGCCGTTTTAATTTTATACGTTCTGGCTTTTGCACCTGTTCCAGCCAGGATACCATTAATATCATTTAAACTTTTACCTTCCATAAATAATAAGGTCACATGTGCCTTCGCCACCCTGAAACCACAAATGTTTTGCTTATTGTAAAAAGCGACACTTCCCCATTTAATAGCTTCTTTCATCCCATTTACTGATAAAACCGTTTCACGAATCTTATTCACTATTTCTTGCTGAAAATCAGTTAATCCATTAACGTAATTTTCAATTTCAGTTGTTGTATACTTCATCATATTTTTGAGTTTTTATAATTATATATTAAAGCGGTTGCAAGCCCCATAATTCCTCCAATTGCAAGGTGTGCCAATGTGTTTAAAAAGAAAATGGTGTTAATTTCTACCGTCCAGATACTCCTCACTACTAATCCGGTGGGTATAAACATGATTCCTGCTACAATGGCACCATACATGAATCCCATTTTTAATTGCTTAAATCGTTCATAATAAAATGGGAATAAATACACCAATCCAGCCGCAAAGAGCAGATGATTTAACATTAATGCACCATAGTTTATTTCGGCTCGTCTGTTAGGAACAAAATTGGCTTCATCAGTAAGCATATACCATACAGTGGTTAATACATTACTAATTAAAAATGTGACCAAAAGGGCCAAAGCTGTTTTCTTTGTATTCATAATTTTAATTAATTTAGGGTCAAAATTATGACATAGTCCCTAGTCAGAATTGACATTTTGTGCCAAGATTTTACTTATGTATTTTTCATCATCCATCCTGACAGATTTTACAAACTATGCTTTAACCAAAGACATTTCTGAAAACCAAATCGAAAACGGTATTGCAAACTGTCTGGAAACCAAATCAGACCATCCTGAATACATTACCTACGCTGAAATTGTAAAGGTTTTTAATTTTTTTAATCAAATATTAGATGACCCCTACCTGGGCTTACATATTGGAGAACAAATATCACTGAAAGTAACGGCTTATGTCGATCAGATTATGAATCATAGTGCTACGTTGGAAGAAGCTTTTGAAAATGCCGTTACCTACAGTAAACTAATCAGTGACGCTCTTGAATGTAACCTGGAAACTGTGGGGACTAATTATCATTTGAGTTTTGAAGAAAATCCCGACTGGCGAATTCAACAGCAATATACACGACAGCAGATTATTGACTTAACTATGATCTCTGCCCTGAAGTCAATTCTATCCTATACAAATAAAGCCTACTACCCCGTTGAAATCAGGTTTAATCACAACAAACCCGAAAAATTGGGTGAATACTACCGCCTCTTCAATTGTCGGTTAAAATTTAACCAACCGGAAACTACCATTATATTTGAAAAATACCTTTTTGAGTTCCATTCAAAGTCTGTTGAGGCGGGTTTATTGGAGGGCTTAAAGTTAAAGGTTGATGAAGTATTAAGTGAAATTAACCAGGAAGCTGAATTAATATATAGGGTTAAAAAGTGTATTCTCAGGCATAAACCCGACAGAATTAATATTGATCAGGTAACGCATGAATTAAATATGTCCAGACGGTCACTTCAACGTGGACTTAATCAAAATAAAACAACTTTCAGAGCTATTGAACATGACCTGCAATTGAAACTTGCTCAAACCTACCTGGAAGAAGACATCAAGAATATTGACGAAATCAGCTATTTACTGGGCTTCTCGGAAAGCAGTGCATTTATCCGTTTTTTTAAGAGTAAAATTAACAGTACCCCCTCCCAATATCGAAAACAGGTATTGACCAATAAATAATCTTGACTATTCATCCAAAAATTTAGCTTGACTGTAAACTAAAACTTGTTTAACTTGGCAAAACTAAAAGTTTTGTATCCTCAAAAAATGAAATATTTTTTATTTGCTATTCTATTAATACTAACTGTTGGCAGCAAGGCACAGTTTGATTATGATATAAAAAGTATTGAGAAATCAGCTGAAAAGCTACAGTCAAACCAGAAGAAATTCAAAACCTTACTGGCTGCAGAAGACTCTATTGTTGACAGATATATTGAAGGGTCTAAAATTGGCTATCACGTTTACCCAACACATCCTTCCTTTATCAATCAATATGATCAGAAATATAGTTTTCAAGCGCCTTTAGCCTATTATTACATCAGGTTGAAACAGGAATCGGATAATTTGATGAGATGTAAAGCTTACTTAGATGCCATATCACAATCTTCAAACACCAAAATGAGACAGCAATTTGTGTTTTATTTAATGTCAGAAGAAGGTCAGCCGCTGGCCTTTAAAAAACATTCTGTTTATTGGAATGGTTACATTTCACGATCTGCAACAATCAGTTGGGTTGACCAATACCTTTCGGATAGTTTGAACAGCAACTTACCAAACGATACCTATCATTTAATCTGGCGACTGGTTCACGACTGGGCTGAACAACTTAATCCAGCCAATAAAAGTAAAGCTTACCAGATCTTTCGATCATTTAATACCGGTGGTCCCGGAGATGGGAACAATAGTGTTAACTACCGTTTACTATACCGAATCGATCATAAAAAAGCACAGGAAGAAGTGCTTTCCTATTGGAATAAAGTCAGGAATGATAAATACAAAACATCTTATAATTATGAAGTTACCAATTTATTGTATTCGTTTAAAGGGAAGAATCCAAAACTGGCCAGAAAAGTGATTCAAATTCGCAACACGACAGATACAAGTATCAGGGAAAACCGAATGGTACATATTCCAAAGTTTAATTCAATGCTTTTGTCGTTAGATCCTAAAGTTGGAAAGGAAGAACTGACGGTCAACCTTGAAAAAGCAATTAAAGGAAAGCTGAATCTGGACCAGCATTATCATGCCTTTATCAATATCATTCATTTGTTAAAAGGTATTTACACCGAAAAAGAAGATATTGAATTATTAGTCAGATCTGTCAAAGCTCACCAAAATATTCCCGGGTTGTGTCGTTACGAAATGCTTAAAATCCTTTATGAAAAAGACCAAAATCTCTTTATCGATTGCATGGTTTACCTTAAGTCAGTTGACACCGGAAACCAGTATAAGGATGATGCTTACAGATATGCCATAAATGAACTTAAAAACAAGCCAGGTGATAAAAATCAAAAGTTACTTCGGCAAATTGAAAGTCAGTCAAACAGCAAATAAAAACTCTGGTTTTTAAAACTTTAACACGAATTTCTTTCTGCAAATTCTAACTACTAATACTGTTAAAGTATTGTTAAACTACTCATTGGGTTCCTATTAAAAAAGTAGATTTATCCTGTCGACACCTCATCCGCGCTCAAAATATTAACACTTAAACAAAAAAAATGAAATTATTCTTTATTACCCTTACAGTTGGTTTATTGTGCTTTACAACTAAAGCTCAATCGGAGTTAATAATTCCGCGATACATCAAGCTACCCCAGGACAGTACCATTAGTAAACAATTAATCACTGACATTAATGGTTTTTTAAAAGCTTGTGATGAGAAAAATGAAAGCAATGCCTATGTCCTCCCCTCTCAAAAAATTGAAACATTCATTTTGATTGATGAATTTAAAGGTATTGAAAAGGCCTTCGGTGAGGATCACTTTTTTAAACCATACCTCAATAATATTATTGAAATTGACAACAATACCTATTCAATACAGATTTCCCATATCGGAACCAAAGACAGTACCGCATTTTTGAGGTCAATGTTCAATTTTATTGCACACAATACTAATGATGGTTTTCTTTTTTCTTCTCCTTTAACCATGAATACAAAAAATTGGAAGAGTACCGAAATTAACGACTTTAGGTTTTATTATAAAAATCAATTAAATGAAAAAGTTGCCCATAATTATGTTAGTCTGTCAGAAATGTTTGACCAAAAACTAAAGTCTGAGAATAAAACAACTACAATTTATTGTACTAAAAACAGAACAGAACTACTTAAACTAATGGGGGTTGATTATAAGCTGGACTACAACGGCAGAAAATCAGGTACTTTCAGTACACGTAATAGTAATGCTCAACTCATTATCCAGGGCAATGGTAGTGAAACATTTGATGAATTTGATACTCATGACTTATGGCACGATCGACTGAGCCTTGTCATTCCACGGAATCAGGTTAATAAACCGGTTGATGAAGGATGTGCCTATTTGTACGGTGGCAGCTGGGGTATGAGTTGGCAGGATATTTTTAAACGATTTGTGAAGGAAATTAACCCTGACAAGACCACTGATTGGTTATATTATAAAGAAAACCCAACAGATTTTGGAGAAAGCAAAGCCGAACACTTAATGGTTGACTATGTAGCTAATGCTTTACTCATTCAATTCATTGAAAAAGAAAAAGGATTTGAAGGGGTTTGGCAATTGCTTAATTGCGGCCGTTATGAAAAAGGAAATGAAAACTACTTTAAAATGCTCGATCAAATTATCGGTGTTTCGAAAAAGACTTATAACAAAATAGTCTGGAAGTTAATTAAAGCAGAAATGGAAAATACAACGACTTAAAACCAGATAAAATCAAAATAAAAAGGCGCCTTACTAAGGCGCCTTTTTATTTTACATTAGTTTTTTATATCTGACCCGTTTAGGTTCAACATTACCTAATCGTTTCTTTTTATTTTCTTCATATTCTGAATACGAACCTTCAAACCAATAAACTTCCGAGTCGTTTTCAAAGGCTAGAATATGTGTACACAATCTGTCAAGAAACCAACGGTCGTGTGATATGATTACCCCACAACCTGCAAAATTTTCAATTCCTTCTTCCAGTGCCCTGATAGTATTAACATCCAAATCATTTGTAGGCTCATCCAGTAATAATACATTTGCCTCAAGCTTTAAGGCCATTGCCAAATGTAATCTGTTTCGCTCACCACCGGACAGTACTCCAACTTTTTTGTTTTGATCGGAACCTGCAAAATTGAATTTGCTCAGATAAGCCCTTGCATTCACCTTTTGATCACCTATTTCGATAAAGTCTAATCCTCCTGATACCACATCATAGATGGTACTTTCAGGTTTTAAGTCCTTATGATTTTGATCTACGTAACCTATTTTAACGGTTTCCCCTACCTTAAACTCTCCTTTATCAGGTTGAAGTTCGTCCATTATCATTTTAAAGATAGTGGTTTTACCGGCACCGTTAGGACCAATAATTCCCACAATTCCATTTGGTGGTAAGGCAAAGTTTAAATCATCATATAACAATTTATCCCCAAACGATTTACCAACATGAATCGCTTCAATTACATTATTTCCTAACCTTGGGCCGTTTGGAATTGGTAATTCAAGCTTTTGCTCTTTCGTTTTATTATCTTCACTTAATAGCTTATCATAATTATTCAAACGGGCCTTACTTTTAGCATGACGTCCTTTAGGATTCATTCTCACCCACTCCAACTCTCTTTCAAGAATCTTTCTTCGTTTCGAAGCTGTTTTTTCTTCAGCTGCCATTCTTTTCGACTTTTGATCAAGCCATGAAGAATAGTTCCCTTTCCATGGGATTCCCTCTCCTCTGTCCAATTCTAAAATCCAACCAGCAACATTATCCAAAAAGTAACGGTCGTGAGTAATAGCGATAACAGTTCCCTTATACTGTTGTAAATGTTGCTCTAACCAGAATACTGACTCTGCATCAAGGTGGTTGGTAGGCTCATCTAATAATAATACATCAGGATTTTGAAGTAATAAACGGCACAATGCCACTCTCCTTTTTTCTCCCCCTGACAAAGTCTCAATCTTTTGATCTTCAGGTGGACAACGTAAAGCATCCATTGCACGCTCTAACTGGCTGTCAAGTTCCCAGGCATCTACCTGGTCAATCCTGTCCTGTACTTCTCCCTGTCGTTGAATCAGTTTCTCCATTTTATCAGGATCGTTCAAAACTTCCTCATCCATGAAACCATTGTTGATTTCTTCGTACTCTTTCAACAAATCAACAGTTTCCTGAACACCTTCCTTCACTATTTCAATTACAGTTTTATTACCGTCCAAAATCGGTTCCTGCGCTAAATACCCAATTGAATGTTCCTTTGAAAAAACAACGTCTCCCTGGTAATCCTTGTCCAATCCGGCAATAATTTTTAACACAGTGGACTTACCGGAACCGTTCATACCGATCACTCCAATTTTTGCGCCGTAGAAAAACGACAGGTAAATATCTTTAATGATTAATTTACCTTGTGGAGTGGTTTTGGAAACCCGCTCCATTGAAAATATTATTTTTTTATCGTCTGACATAGTTTTATAGTACTTTAAATGATTCAGTCATATGCTCCATGGCATTAATATGCCTGTCTTCTCTTTCCTTAAGTGTCCAGGTATAAAAAGAAAAGAACCTGTCACTTGACTTTAAAATTGTGATATAATAAAAAATACCGGCTTCATTATCCGGAAAAACACCCCATACCTTAAACGATTTGGCAGCAATATCATTAATAGCTGTTCTCTCCAGCTTTTGCACTTTAGCGCCATCAAGTGAAGTTTTGATATTTTCAATCATTAATTCACTATAAGACTCCAAATCAAAACTTAAATCATACTCCGCTAATTCCTCAACGCTTTCGGTAATTACCATCACATAATGCTCCTTAAACAAATGCCCGTACTCTAAAATAGCATCCGGATTGTCAAGGTTTAACTTAGTCATGTAAGTTGGCATATCAAATTGAAAAAGATCTTCAACCTTTTTAGTTTTATATTCTACCTTAGATGGCGTACAGGAAACTAACAGGGCTACCAAAGCCAATGCAGCCACTTTTCTTATCGCTTTTAATTTCATTATCTTTTTCATGTTTTGCTTTTTTATATTCAAACTGTCTTCAAATTCCCGGAAGACTATTACACTTTATGTCTTTCAAAAGAGTGAATTATTTTGTCCATTTCAGAACTGTGCTTATCCTGGTAATCCTTAAAACACCATAATAATAGCTGATAAAACCGATCTTCTGTTTCAAACATTGCCATATTATAAAAAACAGAATAGCCTCCCATATTACCCCAATACTGATTTTTAATGCATGTCATTCCATTAATCAGTTCTGTTTTAGGAGCAGAATTGGCTACTTCGAACTCTGTTAAACTGACTTCCTGATTGACCATATTTTTTTTATTAAAATCTGCCAGGCTCAATGAAGTTTCGTCTCCCTTTTCTTTACCCGCTTTTGCTTTATCAAATTCAACCAGAGTGACATAAATCTCATCTTCTAAAGTCTGTTCACCTTCAGGCTTATCTTTTTGAATGTAGCCATATTGCAATTTTGCCCTAGGATCAATATCATCCATTTCCACAAAATAATCAGGCAATTTGATTTTAAACTCACCCAGAATGTCAATATTATTGAAACTGGCATAATCCGACTCTGTATACTCAACCTGATCCGAACCATTACATTGCCAAAACAATAGTGCAATTCCAAAGCTAAAAAGAGGGATAAATAACCGATTAAGCATAACTCATTTGAAAGAAGACAAACTTACAAAAAACTACAGAAATAGTTTAATAAATTAGACGGTAATATTCAGTATCTGATTCCTTTTGACTATTTTCGCGATTATGTCAAAATTTAATTCATGAATGTAGCACTTTTTGGTTATGGAAAAATGGGAAAAGAAATTGAAAAGGTTCTCATTGAACGTGGTCATCAAATTACGGCAATAGTTGGTAGTAACACTGATCTGAGTGAATTAAACACAGATAAAATTGATGTGGTTATTGAATTTTCTACACCACAGGCAGCCGAAAAAAACATTTCTTTCTGTATTAAAAATCAATTGCCGGTTGTAATTGGTACTACGGGCTGGTACGATCATTTAGATCAACTTAGTGCTGATTGTAAGGCGAATGACAGTTGCATGGTTCATGGTACTAATTTTAGTATAGGCGTTAATGTTTTCTTTACCATTAACGAAGCCTTAGCTAAAATAATGACAGCTAATCTTGGTTATGAATGCAGCGTAAAGGAAATACATCACACTGAAAAAAAGGATGCTCCAAGCGGAACCGGAATCACCATTGCTGATGATATTATTCATCATAATGCCCATTATGATTCCTGGGAAAATGTTAATAAATCTAAAATTTCCGACCCAAAAGTACTTTCTCTTGAGTCGGAGCGTTTACCTGATGTTCCAGGAACACATGTGGTGTCGTATGAAAATGAAATTGACAGGATTGACCTGACCCACACTGCTAAAAACAGAAAAGGATTTGCCCTGGGAAGTGTTTTAGCGGCAGAATGGATTAAAGATAAAAAAGGTGTATTTTCAATTAAAGAGATTATGCCTGAACTAATTAAATCGCTTATTTAAAACAACTAAAATGATTACTTATACCGGATTAATTATTGGTTTTGCAATTATAATACTATCGCCAATAATTGGCATGTGGCATAAAATTTTCCCCAAAATCGGACGACAATCCTGGGAAGCTTATATTCCATTTTACAATTATTTTGCAGCTTTAAAAGGATGTGACCAACCATGGTACTGGGTTTTCTTTATGATATTTCCTGGTGCACAATTTATCATGTGGGCCTCAATAAATGTAACATTAATCAGACGATTTGGTGAATTTGGTGTAAAAGAAACCATTTTAGGTATTTTATTCCCATTTCCGGTATTCTGGAAAATTGCAAAGGATGATAATATGCAAACTGTAGAGCCAACTAACTGGGATATTGCCAGACAAGTTGATGCCAGAACACCAAGTGATCATGTTGCTTTATTTTTTGCATTCCCAATTGTTGGTCATGCCGTAGTTTACCCTTTATCACTTTTAGGGTTTAATACTAAAAAGAAAGGGAAAAAAACCATGATTAAGGAATGGGGAGATGCGATTTTATTTGCCCTGGTTGCGGCCAGTGTAATCAGGACCTATGTTTTTGAACCGTATCAGATACCAACCGGATCAATGGAAAAGACTTTGCTAGTAGGTGATCATCTTTTTGTTGAAAAAATCACTTATGGTCCCAGAGTGCCTAATACACCTTTCTCATTTCCAATTTTTCACAACCTGATTCCATGGTTGAACATTAAATCTTATTCGGAAATACAGAAAATTCCATATACCCGTTTACCAGGGTTCAGATTTGTGGAACAAAATGATGTGACCGTATTTAACTTTCCGGCTGGTGACTCCGCTTTAAATGATCCGAGAATGCCAAACGGGCTGATAGCCCATACCTATGAGCAAATCTTAAGGGATGAAGCGCAATTACTTGCAATGAGAAGAGATCGTAAAACATTGCAATACTTTGAATCACATTATAATTACTATATGAATCAGGCAAGGGAGAGTTTCCTTGAAAACGACAAGGTTTATTCCAGACCTGATCCGCAGTGGAATAATCAATATACAGCCATCAATGGTATCCTTGCCCGACCGGTAGATAAAAGAGAAAATTATATCAAACGTACTGTGGCTTTGGCCGGCCAGGAAATCGAAATTAAAGATAAAGAGCTGTTTGTAGACGGAAAATTGGCTTTTCAACCACAAAATATGCAATACAATTATAGTTTGATTGGTAGAAAATACCCAGATAGACTAACACAGGCTGAATACAACAGACAAGATACTTACTTTAAAAAGAATTTTAACTGCTCATTTAATGAAATCAGGAGAGATGATCAGGGTAACTGTGTTGTACCTTTGAGCAAAACCGAATACACAAAGAAAAAATTAAAGCATTCGGAATTACAAGCTTATACAAAGCAAAGAGGTTATTATGATGATGGTAACAAAGGTTACAGGCCAATATTTCCGAACGATAAGCAATACAACTGGACTGAGGACAATTTTGGACCACTACGAATACCTAAGGCAGGTGATGTAGTAGAATTAGATCATTTTACATTACCTATTTACAGAAGAATTATTACAGCTTATGAGCACCATACTTTAGAGGAAAAAGCGGATGGTATTTATATTGACGGTGAACTTACTGACTCTTATACCATTCAAATGGACTATTACTGGCTAATGGGAGATAACAGAAATAATTCTGCTGACTCAAGGTTCTGGGGATTCGTTCCGGAAGATCATATTGTAGGACGCGCAGCCTTTATCTGGTTGTCGGCCGGTGAAGGTGGATTTTTTGGAGGAGGTGCCAGATGGGATCGCGTATTCAATAAAATCAAGTAATGATACCCGTACTTCCTGTAACCTATTGTGGGAATCTGGAATACTATTATTACCTGTTAAAAAACAATTCTGTTGTCATTGATACGAAAGAGTTGTACGTCAAACAAACCTATAGAAACCGGTGTGAGATTCTTGGTCCAAACGGGCAGTTAAACCTCAGCGTACCGGTTGAGAGGCCCTATGGTAAACAAACCAAAACAGAATCTGTTTTAATCAGTTACAGTGAAAACTGGTGGCAGATACATTGGAAAACACTTGAAAGTTGCTATAACCGATCACCTTACTTTGAGTTTTATGCTGACCAGCTTAAAACGATACTTTACAATAATCACAAAACCCTTACGGAGCTTAACCTATCACTTACTCAATTTTTTACGGATAAAGTGGGGATAGATTGTTCGATTCTGGCCACACCTCCTGAAACCAATGAACTGAATGACTTACGCCAACGGTTTAATCCGAAAAAAAAGACTAATTTTAGAAACTATACTTATTTACAGACTTTTACCGAAAAATATGGTCATATTGGTAATTTAAGTATAATGGACCTGCTCTTTAACGAAGGCCCGAATTCGATTTGTATACTTGAAGAAAGTACTATGATCAAAGAATTATGAGTAAAAAAACGAAAACAATCCTGTTAGCAGTAATTGGATTAGCTGTTCTGGCTTATTTTAAAACAGTGAATAAGGAAACCACAGATCAAAAAGATAATATGGATACCAACGAAAATACAAATGATATTACACCACGGGTTAACAGCAAAGCAACGGTTGGTTTTTATAATGTTGAAAACCTGTTTGACATTTATGATGACCCAAGAACTTCAGATAATGAATTTACGCCGGATGGAGATCTATTCTGGGACAGAGAACGTTACAACGATAAACTCAATAAAATTTCAAGTGCGATAATTGAAATTAACTACACTAATCCCCCTGCTCTTTTAGGATTTGCTGAAGTTGAAAATTTTGATGTTTTAAAAGATTTGATACATACCGGTGACCTTGCTGACTTTCCGTATAAAATCATTCATAAGGACAATCATGACAGAAGGGGAATTGACGTTGCTGCTATTTACAGAGAAGATTTATTTGATGTAAGGAAACACCGTTTTTACCCTGTAACGCTTCCGGGAGAAAAAGAGCCAACTACAAGGGATATTTTACATATTGAAGGTGCTTTTGCAAATCATGAAACCGTTCATGTATTTTTTACACATTGGTCGAGCCGGCGAAAAGGTACCGCAGAAACAGAGCATAAAAGAATATCTACAGCCAAAATTCTAAGGCAAAAAATAGACCTGGTTTTGGAGAAGGATTCAAAGGCCAAGATATTTATTTTAGGTGATTTTAATGATGAACCTTCAGATAAAAGCATTAGTAAGTATCTGACAAAATCAGATTTTTACAATCTTTCTCAAAAATTTGAACATACCAAAAACGGTACAGTAAACCACCAGGGTGATTGGTTAGTATTTGACCAGATTATTGTCTCCAAAAATCTACTCAACGAAAAACTTTTCAATATCTCTAAAAATGATATTCATATTCATAACTCAGATAAAGTAACCTTTACCCATCGCGACGGGAACACCACACCAAGTAGAACTTATGGTGGACCTAAGTACTATGGTGGTTATTCTGATCACTACGCTGTATATCTCAATTTAAAGATAAAATCATAGCCAATTAAACACACTTTTTTTAGATTTCTCACCTTTTTCGTCAATTGTTAATTATTAAATTAAGATTTGTAAATATGGGGTGATCTTCTGCATATATTTGCCGTATGACACAGGACAAGGCACTTGCATTACTTAAAGCCGGAAAGAATGTTTTCCTTACAGGATCAGCTGGTACAGGTAAAACCTTTGTTTTGAATTCATTTATCAAGTACCTTAACAAATATAAAATCCCTTTAGCTGTTACAGCTTCTACAGGAATTGCCTCTACTCATATCAAAGGTCAGACTATTCACAGCTGGATAGGTATGGGAATCAAAGACCAAATGTCGCTAAAAGAGCTTCATAAACTGGGAAGTAATAAAGCGCTTAAAAGGAAAATCGAAAAGGTAAAAGTTTTGATCATTGACGAAATTTCAATGCTTCACAAAAAGCAACTTGAGCTTGTTGATCAAATACTTCAGTTTATTAAAGATAATAACAAGGCCTTTGGCGGTATACAAATTGTATTAAGTGGCGACTTTTTTCAGCTGCCTCCGGTTGGTAACGGATATGAGCTCAGCAGAGATAAATTTGCCTTTATGAGTGAAGCCTGGTTAAATGCTGATTTAAATATTTGTTATCTCACCCAACAATTCAGACAGAATAACGATCAGCTTAGCACAATACTGGACGAAATCAGAGCCAATCAGATTTCTGAAGAATCTAAGGACCATTTGAAAGTTGCCATGTCATCAGGTAATGAGCTTAATAACCCAATCCGGTTATATACTCATAATGCTGATGTGGACAGAATTAATCAAATTGAACTGGATAAGATCGACCTGCCAGCCAAAAACTTTTGGGCTACCACCAAAGGAAAAAAGGAATTGGTGGATACTTTAAAGAAATCCGTCATTGTTAACGAAAAACTGAGTTTGAAAATTGGAGCTAAGGTCATGTTTGTCAAAAACAATACCGAGAAGGGGTATATTAATGGTACACTTGGTATTGTCAAAGAATATTCAGAGATTGGATTTCCAATTATTAAAACCAGCGGAGGAAAAGAGATTATTGCGACTACCGAAGAATGGTCGATAGATAATGAAACCGGTGTATCTATTGCCTCCTTTACTCAAATTCCACTCCGACTGGCCTGGGCAATTACAATTCATAAATCACAAGGTATGACGTTGGATGAAGTGGAGCTGGATTTGCAAAAAACTTTTGAAAAAGGTCAGGGTTATGTTGCTCTGTCCAGATTACGAACAATCGAAAAGTTAAACCTACTGGGCTATAACGACCTGGCATTAAATGTCGATAACCTGGCGTTAAAGGCTGATGCACGTTTTCAGGAATTATCTGAAATGACTGATCAAAATAATGACCTTGAAGCACTTGAGGAGGAGATGCAGGAGTTCAAAAAAAAAGCCGGGGCTCTAAAATTCATGAAGTAAACAAGGGGAATTACGCGTAGTTGATATTATCCTTTTACACCATTGTAACAAATATTGAATTTGTATATCCGTTTTATTTATGATATATTTATACAGCTTATAAATTCTGAAATATGAAAGCATTTTCCCTTTTTTTTGCAGCCCTGATTTGTGCGGTTAGCACTTATGGTCAAGTGACCTGGGCTGATGATGCTGCAGAGGTTATTTATGCCAATTGTACCTCTTGTCACAACCCTAATGGTATTGCTCCAAACTCATTGATGACATACGCAGATGCATCAAATTATGCTTTTCTGATTCAGGCTTATGTATCAGATAATGTTATGCCACCATGGACTGCCGATACCTCTTATCAGCATTTTTCGCAGGAAAGGGTTTTAACTCAGAGCGAACGTGATATTTTACTAAATTGGGTAGGTGATGGCGCCTTATCCGGTGATTTAAGTCAGGCTCCTCCCCCTCCGGTTTACAACGGGAGTCAGCAATTACCTGGCACACCGGACTTAGTAGTTACAGGTTTTAATTATATGAGTAGTGCTACTAACACCTCTGATGACTATGTATGCTTTGTTATTCCTTCAGGGTTACTCGAAGATAAAAAAGTAAAGGCTTTTGAGGTTATTCCCGGAAATCTGGAGACTGTCCACCATTGTTTGGTTTATTCTGATGCTACAGGAACCGCTGTTACTGATACTATAGGTGGTAATTGTGGTGGACCAGCCGCCGGAGACTTAATGGGAGGCTATACCCCAGGGTCGTCCCCCACCATTTTTCCCTCTACTGATAACTTTTCAAGTGGGATGATTCTACAGGCGGGATCAAATATTGTAATGGCCATGCATTACCCGGAAGGGAGTTATGGCACTATGGATCAAACAAAAATTAACTTCTATTTTTATGACGATCCGGTTTCAAATTTCAGAGAAATATCAACTATCCCAATAATTCAGGACTGGACTTTTACAATTGATGCCAATACAGTTGACTCTGTTGAAGTTGATTTTAATTTGATATTAAATAATTTTACGGTACTTAGTGTTTTTCCTCATATGCATTTGATTGGAAAGTCAATTGAATCCTATGCCACTACATTAACAAATGATACCATTCCATTTGTAAAAATTCCGCATTGGGATTTTGAATGGCAGGATTTTTACTGGTTTGAATACATGAAAAGAATCCCATTTGGTTCAGTAATTCATGGTAAGGGAGTATATGACAATACACCTAATAATGATCACAACCCTTTTAATCCTCCACAGAATATTTCTGCAGGTTTGAATACCACTGATGAAATGTTCCTGATTTATTTCCACTTCATGGAGTATGAGGCAGGAGATGAAAATATCAATATCGACAGTTTAACCAATGTCTATTTATCACAACAGGAATACAATTCAGCAGTTAATCCTTTTGATGTTCAGGTATTTCCCAATCCTTTTTCCCAGCAAACGCAAATTACTTATAATTTAAATGAACCTGCCTTTATTAATTTGTTTATCTATGATATCCATGGTAAACTCATCAAAAAACTCGTACGGGGTTTTCAGCAGGAAGGTCAACAAGCAGTTGCCTGGGACGGAACCACTTCAAACGGAACCGGAGCAGAACAGGGTGTTTACTTTTACTCAATATCGGTCGACGGAAGTCACCAATCCGGAAAAATAATACTTCAACGATAAGTTTATAAATAAAAAAGACCGTCACTAATTTGGACGGTCTTTTTTATTAACTACTTAAACTACTTATTATATGATTATGCGACTTGTATCGGCATATTATGGTTAAAGAAAAAACCGTGCCAAAAAAAACATGCTAAAATTTAGCACTCTTACAAAACATTAATAAACAACATTTTAACACTATTCTTTTTTGTGTTTTTTTTTCAAATAAATAATTTTTAGACAACCCTCCTTATTTTTTTGCGGTTATATATAGTAAACTAAATAATTTGAAATGAAAACATCTCTAAAACTCATTATCACGCTTTTAGCGTTTATTCCCTTTCTGGGAAAAGCGCAGGCAACTCTACTCAGTTTATCAGTAGATTCCGCGCAGTATCAAGTCTGCGACTCGGCCTACTATTTAGACTTCTCTGCATTCACGCCTGACCTAAACACTTATGGTTATGCTGATATCATCTTTGACGGTAACAATGTCTTTAATACAGATTTGATTGCTACCATTGACTGGGGTGACAATAACGTTACCAGCCATATCGGATCAGTTGTCAGTGGTGGTACAGACATTATATGGAATTTCCCAACCTACCATGCTTATAATCAAGGAGGAACCTATACAATTGCTATCTCACTTCACGACTCCCTAACCCAAAGTTCAGTTAATACTACATTAACTGTAATGGTTGGAACCTGTTCAGGAACCATTTCCACAGTAGGGAATCTGGATTGCGATAATGATGGCTTTTTCGAAGGCAGTGTAGCTGACATACCATTAATTATACAGGATGCCAATACCTCATACAACGGAACACTTACTTCATGGGGGAATTTATTCAGTAATATTCCAGCCGGTACTTATCAAATCACTGTTGACCCTAACTGGTTATCAGCCAATGGTTATCAGATAGTGAATATTACTCCGGACACTATGACAAATAACCTTTACTTTGATGTACAAACCGTTGTAGTTGACTTAATTTGTGATCCGGCTTTACTAAGTTCACAATGTTTAACCGGAGTGGTTTATTGTGACGGTGATAACGACGGCGTTTATGACTCAACTGATATTGTATTACCGAATGCACCAGTGACCCTGGTTCTACCAAACGGGAATACACACAATGATACAACGGATGCAAATGGTGACTACTCATTTAGTTATGTTGGAATGTCATCTGGTGGATATGTTTTTATAGACCCAAACTGGATTACCAGCAACGGTTATTTCTTTGCCACTTATATTGACACTTTATCAAATTTAGATTGCTCAAATAATCCAATATTAAATATTCCTGTAATTTGTGATACAAACGCACTTAGTGTAGGTTGTATTGATGGTTACGTGTTCTGTGATGCAGACAATGACGGAATACTTGATCCAACTGAAACCGTATTAAGCAATGCTCCGGTGATTCTTGATGGTGCTAATGGTTTAATTACAGTTTATTCGGATTCTACAGGTTATTTTTCATACAGCGGATGGCAACTTTCAGGAGGCTTTGTAGCTGTTAGTATTGATGGTGGTTGGTTAACATCAAATGGTTATACCTCAAATTCAATATTTACAGTAACCCAATTAGATTGCGCTAATCCTTATACTGCTTACTTAGGTGTGAACTGTACCAATACTTCAAACTGTACAGATTTATGGACTTCTGTTACACCATGGATTGGGTACTACCAAAACACTACAAACTCGATTCGTCTAAACTATGGTAATAATGGTCAGCTTGCACCAGGAAATTATACTCTGACTTTAGACTATCCAAGTGGTGTTACTCCGGTAACCAGTTCAATTAACAACCCTAATTATACTATTTCAGGAAATACAATAACCTGGACATTAAATTCTTCAAGTACATGGTTTAGCTTTACGGATGTAATAGTATTCAATACGCCGGCTGGAATTCCTGATAGTACACTGCATGTATTTAGCAGTACAATAAGCGGTGATACTACAGACTGTGATTCAATAAACAACTATGGTACATTAGGAATGTTAGTTGGTGTGAGTTACGATCCTAATGATAAATCGGTTGATAAACCATTATATGTTGATCCGGGAACTCAGGATGAATATACTTACGTGATCAGATTCCAAAATACAGGTACTGCTCCGGCTCAGGATATTTATATCATGGATACATTAAGCAGTAATCTGGACTGGAATACATTTGAAGTAATCGAAACTACCCATCAAATGCAATTAATCAATTACGGTAATGGTATTATTCGATTTGACTATCCACAAATCTGGTTACCGGACAGTACAACTAATGAACCATTAAGTCACGGTCATGTAGTTTATAAAATCAAGGAACTACCAACATTATCAACTGGTGATGTGATCGAAAATACAGCTTATATCTATTTTGATCAAAATCCTCCAATTGTGACTAATACCACTAAAAATATTAATGAAATACTTAGTGTGGATAAACAAGAGGTTCAATTATTCAGCTTGTACCCTAACCCTGCAAAGGATGTACTTAATATTAAGTCAGAAAGTCAAATGCAAGCCATTAGAATTATTGACTTAAGTGGTAAAACAGTATATACAAATACTGAAAACAACACTCAAACCACTATTGATGTTTCTAACCTGAGTAATGGTGTTTACTCTATACAGGTTATTACAGAAAGTGGAAATTCAAACCGCATTTTCATCAAAGAATAGTAATTCTTATCTAGTAGTAGTTTATAAAGAGGACTGTTTAACGACAGTCCTTTTTTATTGACCTGATTGGTCATGTGAACTGTTTTAAATAAAAAGAAATAGCCGGTAATAAAATTACCGACTATCACTTAACCTATCAGTACCTTTTATCAGGTACCTTCTGAAACAGAATTATTCAATAACAATAGTTTCCGTATGCAAACTCGATCCGGCAAAAATCCCAAAGCCGTTTTTAATGTTAGAGAATACCTGTACAGGTTCACCAAATGGATTCTCCTTTGTATCGACATATTTTTGATAAGATATCTTGTACTTAAACAAGTCTTCACTAATACTTCTTAACGAAACAAAAATGGTATCAATTTCCCCCTCCATATACTTTCTTAGTTTAAAGTTATATCCAGAGCCATTAAACGTTTCATCATCAAATAGTAGTTCCTGCCCGCAAATATCTCCATCTACATCAGCTGCAATTCCCTGGATATTTACATCTTTTGAGCAAACCCACCAATCTAAAATTGTATCAGTTTCAAATACACCGGGTTCAATTTCATACTCATAAATTACCTTAGAAACCACAGACAATGCATAATAGTTTTTTTCGTTTGGATTATCCTTAAACACAACATTAAAATTCATATAATCCTGTTGTCTTGCAGTATCAATAGAAGTAATTTTTATTGGATCTGGTATTGAATTAGAGGAAGAAACATCCGCAAAACCATTAGCCGAAACCTTTAGTCTGTATTCTGTTCCTGATTTAGGAAGAAACCCTGGTAATGAATATACACCTTTTCCTTCGTGAATAAAGGTTCCCAATGTCGCATCATTCGCATCTGTTAAAGTAGCAGTTGCCGAAGTAATATCAGGCAATTCACCTCCATTATTGAACAAAATATTACGGCTTTCACTCAGGTGAACTTTTAAGGTATCTTCCGCCTCAAAAATACTATTCACAACAATTCTAGGCGTGATTTCACTTTCCTTTAGTTTTATCTTTTTCTGACAAGTTATGAGTAACAACCCTGCTGCTACAACACTAAAACTTTTTAATATATTAAATCTCATCTTCTTAAAATTTAAAGTTATAACTCACTGATGGTATAATTGGGAATAAACTGGTTTGCTTTAATACATACTCATCAGAATTTTTAAGGTAACCGAAGCTTAAATAGAATGGATTTCGTCTGCTGTAAGCATTGTAAACTCCAAAACTCCAGGTTGCTTCACCCCATTTCTTTTCTTTATGGATATTAACTCCAAGGTCTAACCTGTGGTAAGCCGGCATCCTGTAATCGTTCTTTTCACCGATATGCTCAATAATTTGTGAGTTACCATCATTTAACCCGTTGTACTTTTGTAATGCAAGGCTGACTGCATTTCCTGTTCCATATACCCATACCAATCCTACATCAATTTTATCATTGAATTTATGTGTCACCACCACACTGATATCATGTCGTCGGTCGTATCTGTACGGGTAAACTTTTCCATCATTTAAGTTATCAAATTTACGGTTAGTCCATGATAGTGTATAGCCTATCCAACCAGTTGTTTTCCCAGTTGTTTTTTCTAAAAGCAATTCGGCCCCATAGCTCCATCCTTTACCTATTTCAACAACATCTTCCCAGTTTTTATTTGAACCAAAAAAGCTTGCGCCTTCCTTATATTCAATCAGGTTTTCCATAGTCTTAAAGTATCCTTCGGTCCCTATCCTATATCCTTTACCTAAGTCTCTAACATATCCTACCGAATACTGATTTCCATATTGTGGTGGAATTTTATCAGTTGCAGGCACCCATAAATCGGTTGGTAAACCAATGGAGGTATTGGATAGTAAATGTAAAAACTGTGCCGTCCGGGAATAAGAGGCTTTAACAGATGAATTCTCATCCAGCTTATAATTCAATGCTGCCCTTGGTTGTAGTGCAGGATACCATTTTTCCCTAACCAATAAATTTGAATAGTGAAGTCCAACATTCGCCGATAACCTTTTGGTTAGGGTCATGTCATCTTCAATAAATCCATAGAACTCATGCGCAAAAGTGTTGGCCGAACCAAATTTTTGATTGACATCACTTCCACCACCATTAAATTTTAACTGATTGACACCAGGTTTAAACGTATGATAAATTTCACCTACCCCAAAGTTTATTTTATGTTTTGGGCCAGGGTAATAAAAGAAATCTAATCTTCCACCCCAATCGGTAATTCCTGACAAGTAATTGAATGAAAAATCTTCACTTGGATTTTTTTCATTTCCTTTTTCGTAAACTTTTGAACCAAAGCCGGTATTAAAATTATACTCACTAAAATTTATAGCAAAATTTGAAAAAAGTTTAGGAGAATACTGATGATTCCAACGTAAAGCCATAATTTTATTTCCCCATTTCAACCCACCATTACCTTCTTCAATATAAGTTTTCGTATCAGTAGAATTAGTGTACTGAAATTTTTCATCAATATAGAATTTATCATTACCTAAATAGGCACTAAAGTATACCCTGTTTTTATCATCAATAATGTGATTCAACTTGGCATTTACGTCATAAAAGAAGTACCCTCCTGATGTTTCGTCTCCACTGGATGCATTCTTTTTATTATAAGCTTTTATAAATGGTTTAGCCAATAAATCAATATATGTTCTTCTGGCAGTAATCATAAATGACGTCTTATTCTTAACAATAGGTCCGTTGAGCATAAATTTTGATGAAATCAATCCAATAGAACCTTCTCCATGGATTTTTTTCATGTCACCCTCATTCATTCTGATATCTATAACTGATGACAATCTACCACCATATCGGGCCGGAAAACCACCTTTAACCAGCTTAACACTATTAATGGCGTCAGCATTAAATACTGAAAAGAATCCAAACAAATGATTGGCATTATAAATAGGCACACCATCTAACAGGATTAGGTTCTGATCCGGTCCGCCACCTCTTACATATATTCCACTCGACCCTTCACTCCCTGATTGAATACCAGGTAATAGCTGCGCGGTTTTTATGATGTCTACTTCTCCTAAAAGTACCGGTAATGATTTAACCTTATCCATATTTAAGGTAATGGTACTGATTTCCGTGCTTTCGTGTTGTTTTTGTTTTCCGGTAACCACTACTTCCTTCAGACTGTTACCTTCATTAAGGTTTATACTTAACTGAATGTCCTGGTCAAGTTCCACTCCTTTTTTAACCACCTCAAACCCAACAAAACTATAGAGGATTTCATGGCTCCCTTTCGGGAGGGTCAAACTATAAAAGCCATAAACATTAGTTATGGCACCTATTTTTAATTCGTCAACATAAATTCTGGCCCCAATCAGAGCCTCTCCTGACATACTGTTCTTAATATACCCACTGACGGTATACTTTTCCTGAGCTAACAGGTTAGAACTTACAAATAAAAGCACTGAAAACAGTGCAATAAATTTTACCTTCATTTAATCTGTTTTATTATATGTCTGATGATAATTTAAATACCCCTATTCCACAAAAAAAAATATTTTATTTTATGAGTATATTATACACTTTTGAAAAACACCAATACAACCATAACAGACTGGTTTACCAATACTAAACTTTACCAACTGTAGTAGAAAACGGCTTGATTTTTTCCTGTAATTGTTCAGAATTACGTATTTATTCGATAACCGAATTGAAGAATTAATTTTTTTGTAGTAAATTAGCTAAAAATATTTTTGGGATATGAAAAAAATTTATGCTCTTCTGGCAGTAGTATGCCTTGGTTTATTCGTTTATTCTTGTAAGAAACCCGGATGTATTGATCCAAATGCATCTAACTATGACGAAACAGCAAAAGAGGGTAATGAGCTATGTCCTTGTACTTATGAAGGTAGTCTTGCTTTTTGGTTTAATAAAAATACCAGTGATTCGATTAAGGCCTTTACAACTTACGACAGTTTAAAGTTTTTTGTAGAGGATTATTATATTGATTCAATTGGTGTTATAGACTTTCAGGAAGAGGAACCGGATTGTGGAGATAAATTAGTACCAACATATACTGCCGGATTCGGCCGTTCAACATACAGATGGGTCAGATACAAAATTTTTAATGAATTAGGTGGCCTTGTATGGACAGATATTGTCAGAATGGAAATCAATGAGTGCGTCAAAGTTCAACTGAAATAAATATTACATTATAATAAATATAAAAAAAGGACAATTGGTATTGTCCTTTTTTTATATTTGCACCTTCCAAAGCCCTGATGGTGGAATTGGTAGACATGCCATCTTGAGGGGGTGGTGACCATACGGTCGTGCAGGTTCGAATCCTGTTCAGGGCACAAAAGACTTTGAATTTTTCAAGGTCTTTTTTTGTTGGCTGATTTTGCTCGTAAAACATTAAGTCCTCCCCCCTTGTTAAACATCAATTTACCCTTCCCAATTTCGGGAAAGTTTTATCTCTAAAACTACAGTTATGGCATTGTTATTGTTGCTAATAATTTAGTTATGAAGATGAATCCATTTTACACTTTACTGTTAAGTGCAGTCATAGTATTGTTTTGTGGCTGCAGAAAAGATACCGCTATTGATTTAAGAGATAAACTAACTGGAACTTATACGAAATATGGTATTACACATTATAATATAGAAACAGGTGAAAAAGAGGGATCAGTATGTTACGATACTTTATTTACGGTAGCAAAGAGCTTGGAGGATGATAAATCACTACTGATTCATTGTTAAGGAAACCCAATTGTGGCAACTAATATGAGGGAACAAGATGGGGAAGCAATTTTTGACGTGAAAAGTCAATATAATGTACATGGAAGAAAAATTGAAGGTTACTACTTCGGCTTCTTATCAACCAATGGGGAAATTGCGGAAGTATTTCCTGTATCCTTTAAAATAACTAATGATCACCCAACCATAAGATTATCTTTGTACAGCTACAATGAAGACCAAACCTGTAAGTACCATACCACATTATGGCTCTCTGGTAAACAATAACATTACTTCATCCAAACATAAAATACGTATATTGGTTTTGAATTTACTTCAATCAGAGGGATAGTATGTTTGAAATTGAGAGAAAAAATAAGCGTTCGGAATGGGTGTTTATGGTTTTGAGTGGGATTTTTTTGGGCTCATTAACCATGCTAAACATTTTAGGGATTACCAAATTCATTTCCCTTGACTTTAGCCTGAATGGTACTCAAATACCTTTTCCGGTTGCCGTTGGTGTACTGGCCTACCCTATTACATTTCTATGCACTGATTTTATCAGTGAGCTTTATGGTAAAAAAAGAGCAAATATGGTGGTTTGGATCGGACTGCTGCTCAACCTATGGGTATTATTTATCATCTGGCTGGGCGGTATTCTGCCTCCTGGTCCTGAAACGGATGCACTTAATAATATTGTTCCAAACTCAAATGGTTGGATTTTTTACGAAGTAAGAACAGCTACATTTGCTGCAACATCTGCCAGTATGGTTGCTTATATTTCGGCACAGTTTGTTGATGTTCAAATTTTTCATTTTTTGAAAAAGATCACAAAAGGAAAATACCTGTGGTTAAGGAACAATGGATCAACAATAGTGAGTCAGTTAGTAGACTCTACAGCTGTTATACTAATTACACATTATTATGCTGATGCCCTACCCAAAAACGAATCCGGTGACCTGATAGAACCAATAATCTACTTTATACTGGCCAGTTACTCCTTTAAATTAGTAGTGGCTTTGTTGGACACGATACCATTTTATATTGGTGTCAGACTTCTGACTAAATACATTAAGTCTGAAAATTAGTTTTCCGGATAGAAATTCTATATTTAGCCCCAGTAATCAATATAGAGCCATGTCTCTTTCAAAAATAACTGCAATAGATACCCAATCAGGTAAATGGAAACTCATTCTTTTTACCACTTTTTTTGCATTCGTATTTACCAATATATTCCAGCCATTTGGCATTTACACTGGCAATATCGAGCAAAATATCACAGTATTTATTGAAATTATTATTGCGCTAACCTCATTATTAGGAACACTTATTTTTTCGCAATTCTTGCTGAGGCGTTTATTTAACCTGACAGAGTTTTCTTACCTAAACCTGACAGTATGGTTCCTGTTTGAATCAGTTTTGATTGCAACCCTCTGGGCTGTTTTATCAGTTTTAATTGATGGTTTAATAACTGGTTTTATTAGTATTTGGGTAGAATGTTGGGTTGAGTGCGTTATATTGATTGCCCCACCCTATTTTGCTGCTATTTTTCTGTTAAACTACAAAGAAAAGAAAGAGAGTATTGATCAACTGAGGAATGAAATCAATAAAAACAAGATTAACCCTAACCAGATTATAGCCTTTAAAGATACCTCCGGCAAGGAAAAAATCAGTATCAGTTTAAAAGATCTTCTGGCTATTGAATCAAATGATAATTATGTGACAATATACTACCGGTTTGACAATAGCATTGAAAAATACCTGTTAAGGAATACGATTAAAAACCTCGAGGAAGAATTAAAACAATTAAAGGTCATTCGTTGTCATCGCTCCTATATGGTTAACCCTTCAAATATTATCAAAAAAGAAAAGAACCAAAAAGGGTTATCTTTATTCCTAAAAGATTTGGAGGGAAAAACAATTCCAGTTTCCAAAACTTATTTTTCGGAGGTAGAAAAAATTGTCCTTTAGGTTTAATTCCATTATTATTTTCTAAAAAATCACTTGTGGTGAATGGCATTTCACCACAAAACGGGGTGTTTCACCCCAAATAACCTCTCCTGACAACATCTGTTTTTTTTATTGGTTTAGGCTCCTTCTCTTTGTGCAACACAATTAATTAAATCAATAAAAATGAAAATCATTAAACTATCAATTATTACCATTGCATTAACAAGTTTATTAGCAATTGCTATCAACCCTGAAGAAGCTTTAACCAATAATCAAACGGAACATTCGGAAAGTTCTGATATTGACAAAAACCTTCTGCTTAAAAAGTGGAAAATCAGTCATTATGAAATTTTCAAAGAAGATTATCCGCCAGAAAGTATCGAGAAAAATGATTTTATACAGTTTCATAAAAATGGAAATTATACAAGTGTTAGCGAAGGAAAACCTGAAAAAGGACATTACAAAATTGCAGGTCAATCTATTTTAATCACAAATACTACCGAAGAAGGTCAGTTAAAACTGGATATTATACACCTGGACGCACAAAAACTCTCAGTCAAAATTGACGAACCATCAGACCCTGACGCTAAGTACGTAACCATTCACTTTAAAAGTTAATATGATGAGTTTAGAGCGTATAATTACACTGTTTGAAACTTCAAATCTGATTAACCTGATAGGCCTGTTCTTTGTTTTTAATATCAGTATTATTTTGATTGAAATTATCCTTGATTTGTTCCGTCCTAATAAAAGAGTATGGAAAGACACCATTTCCAATGTCATTATTTTTTTTCTGGGACAAGTCACTGAAAAGTTTTTGTTTGGTTCACTGGGCATTATCGCATTAGTACCTATCTATTATTTTATTCCATATGAAATTCCAATGGTATGGTGGACCTGGCCATTGGCTTTTTTAGCAGCGGATTTCACCTATTATTGGTTGCACAGACTAGAGCATGAACACCGGATTTTATGGGCCAGCCACAGTGTTCATCACTCCTCTCAGGACTACAACTTAACAATATCATTAAGACTAAGTATAATAGAAGGTGTATTTGAATGGGCATTTCTAATTCCTATGATTATTGCAGGGTTTAACCCTTTTCAAACCATTGTTTGTTTCATATTTGTTGTTCAGTATCAAACATGGATTCATACTGAAAAGATCAATAAAATGGGATGGTTAGACGAAATTCTGAATACGCCTTCTGTTCACAGAGTTCATCATGGGTCAAACCGGAAATACCTTGACAAAAACTATGGTGGTGTCCTGATGATCTGGGACAAGCTATTCGGTACTTTCCAACGGGAAGAAGAGAAAGTGGTTTACGGCTTAACCAAAAACATCAACACCTTTAACCCTATAAAAATCAACTTTATTGAGTATAAAAATATATGGAATGAGGTTAAACGCTGCAGAACGTGGAAAGATAAATACAAAATTATCTTCGGTAATTTAATATGGAAACCGAAATATTTCAAAACTGATAAACCGAAGGAACAATGATCACCATAATATCTTCAACAAACAGAAAGAATAGCAATACTCAAAAAATAGCTCAGGAGGTGATGTTACATTTAAGTGAAATGACAAATGAACCGGTTCAAATACTGGATTTATCTGAAATTGATTATTCAAAACTTAACAAGCCTTCCTATCAGACCAACTCTGAATATGGCAATAGTATCAGGGGTGATTATTTTCAACGGGTTCATAAAATCCTGTTTATCATCCCTGAATACAACGGCAGTTATCCTGGAATTTTAAAATATTTCATTGATTTAATATCAACCAGTAGTTTACGTCAAACATTTTATGGCAAAAAGGCTGGAATCATTGGAATTGCACAGGGGATGGCCGGCAACGTAAGGGGGACAACTCATTTTAGTGCTGTTTTGATGCATCTGGGAGTTCAGGTAATACCAAAACAGCTCCATATTTCTCAAGTTGAATCGCAAATTGACCGGGAGAATAAACTAATTGAACCTTCAAAAAAGTACTTAATCAAACAACTCCATGCTTTTATTCAATTTTAAATCAAGATTGTTCATTTTGATTTCATGCCTTGTTTGTAGTCTTTCCAGGGCACAAAATGAGACTGATTTGCTTTATATTTCGTTTGGCGGAATTCAAAATGTCAACCTTTATAGTGAGAGTCTGCCAGTACTTAATGAAATTGAACAGGATATAGAACATTTTAAATTTGGATTTAGTTATGGCCAAGAAATACCCAGATTAAAACTGGATCTATTTTGTGAAGCGGAATACAATCACCTTAAATTTGAACAGAATTTACCACAAGTTGGTATGACATCTTCCTTTTTAGAAATACCCCAGTATTATTATCAAACACCAGATTTTTCCCAACTTAATTTGAGTGTTGGACTGGTAAAGCCTCTGAAAGCTAAATGGAGTATATATGGTGGCTTTTCATCATCCCTCACTAATAATTATACTGCGTCTAAAGTCTTACCGAATTATGCCTGGTCAGGAACAAGTTACCTGGAAAGGAGTCCAAATGACAACTTTTCATTTGGACTCGGGTTGTTTTTTAACCAACTTGAAAGCAGACTGATTTTTTCACCAATGTTTAGCCTAAGGTATCAAAAATTAAAAAAGGGAATCGAAATCGTTTTTCCTGAAAAAATAGTGGTTTGGCATAAAATCAGATCCTCTGGTTATTTGAGCTTAGCTTTAACAACAAACTCATACTCGATAAAACACCTGCCGAAGGATGACTTGAACGTTAGTAATGATTTTTATGCTTTAAATGTTGAATTAAACTATCATTTTATCTGGCAGGATATGATCAAATTTAGTATTGGTAGTTATTTACCGACCTGGTTTGCCACTATTAACTCTCCGGATACTAACTTCAATTATTCTCTTAACAACGGACTGGGTTTTAAAATTGCGCTTAGTCTGATAACGAATGACTAGCTCAATTATGCTAAAATCACTAACCTTATTAACCTTTATAATTGTCTGTTTTCAAACCTTGCCAAAGGGATATGAAACCACAAATCAAAACCGTTTATACAAAAGAAAGGCTATTTCATTTTTAAGTATGGAAGATACCCTTTCAGGCTATATAAATGTTCCAAAAGTACAAGATCGGAAAAAAGATATTTTACTCATTTTTGTACATGGCGACGGAAAATTGTCCAATAACGCCTTTGGTTATTATAAACCTATTTGGAAAACACTTGCTAAGGAAGGAATCCATACTATGTCGTGGGATAAAAAAGGCATTGGTTTAAGCACTGGCAACTGGTTATCACAATCCATGTCAGATCGCGCCACTGAAGTCATAGATGCCATTAATTATATTGAGTCGGACAGCAATTATCAATTTTCAACTATTGGTTTAATTGGATTTAGTCAGGCAGGTTGGGTATTACCTAAGGTAGCAGTACAGTCTCCAAATGTTGATTTTATTATTTCCTGCTCCGGGGCCATAAACTGGAAAAAACAAAGTAACTATCTGACCACAAAAAGACTTGAAGGAGAGAAAAGAAGTCCTGAGTACATTAAGGCAGCAATTGAACGTAATCAAATTGAGTTTGGCTTGTTTGAACAGGACAAAACTTATCAGGATTATCTTAAATATGTAAATGATAAAAACAAATCAAATCGTAAATCTGAATTACTGACGCGTGACCGGTATTATTTTATTCAGAAAAACATTAATGCTGATGCTACCAAAGAACTCAAAAAGGTTCAGTGTCCTGTAATGGCCATTTTTGGCGATAAAGATCTAAACGTTGATTATCTGGAATCATACCAAACCTATCGAAGAATTTTTACTGACACACTTAGTATGACAAAGATCTATCCTGACGCCACGCATGGTCTATTACGGTATCAATTTTTTGACACATCTGATCCAGGTACTGGTTTCTTCATAAAACTAAAACTTTTTGGACAAAAGGCATTTGCCAAAAATGTCCTTGAAGACATTTGCAATTTTGCCATTAAAAACCATTTGAAATGATTTCTTTATACAACCTTAAGTATATTTGAAGTATGGAGGATTTTTTAAGGTCTTATAATATTTTAAATGAAGACGAAATTGCCTATTTAGTAGAATTAGGAAAAGTAAAAACAATAAAAAAGGGAGATTTTTACATTAAAGAAGGAAACATCAGCAAAGACCTTTCCTTTGTTGTTTCAGGCATTTTCAGATCATTTTATTATTTAGATTCCGGAGAGGAAATTACCTACTGCTTCCTTTTTCCCGGTACCTTAATTACTGCTTACTCTTCATTTATCAGTCAGATGCCCACCAACGAAAATTATCAGGCATTGGAAGATGCAGAGCTAATCGTGATTCCTAAAAATAAAATTGATGAGCTGGTTCAAACAAGTACCAATTGGCTACGATTATCGAAAATATTGGCCGAAGAACAATATATTTTGCTTGAGCAACGCGTTTTTATGCTGCAAAAAGAAAAAGCGGAAAAAAAGTATAACGACCTCATCTCTAATAATCCTGAATATATTCAAAAAATTCCCTTAAACCACCTGGCCTCCTACCTTGGAATCAGTCAACGTCATTTAAGCAGAATCCGTAAGAAAAATTTGATTTAGGACAAATGTCCTTTCACCTGTTTCAGTATCTCTGTTTCTTTGCTTTTTAAATTAAAAACAATGAAAAAAATACTGATCATAAACGGGCATCCTGATACTGAAAGTTTTAACTATGCACTGTCCGAAGCCTATAAAAACGGGACGGCCCAACATGATATTTCCCTTTCAGAGATTAATATTGCAGAACTTGATTTTGATCCAAACCTGAAATATGGCCACAGAAAGAGAACAGAACTTGAGTCTGATTTGAAAATAGCAATTGATAAAATTCAACAGGCCGATCATATTGTCTGGTTTTTTCCAATGTGGTGGTACGGCTACCCCGCAATAATGAAAGGTTTTATTGACAGAACGTTTCTTTCTGGTATAATGTACAAAAGTGTTCCCGAGAAATCACTCCCTGAGCAATTATTAAAAGGAAAAACAGCAAGAATCATATTGACATCAGATACACCAGGGTGGTATAATTATCTGGTAATGAAAAGGCCGGCTATCAATCAACTTAAAAAAGGAACCTTAATGTTTTGTGGTGTGAATCCCGTTAAAGTGACACATATCAGAACCATTAAAAATTCATCATTAGCCCAGAGAGAAAAATGGTTAAAAAAAGTAAACCTACTGGGCCAAAAACTACAATAAATGATTTTCTTAAACATTACTTTCGTTAAATACTGAATAAACCTTTTCTTTGTTTATACCAGATAGTACGTTATGAAAAAAGCTGAATCAACCAGATTGATGATATTGAACAGAGCCTTTGAACTGATTTATTCGAAAGGCTATCAAACCACCAGTATTGATGAAATTATTGCTGAAACCAAAGTGACAAAAGGTGCATTTTATTACCATTTCAAAACAAAAGATGACATGGGTCTGGCTGTACTCAATGAAATTGTTATCCCCAATACACAGCAAAGTTTTTTAACCCCACTTTCTTCGTCAGACAACCCTATTGAAAGTATTTATAAAATGATTGAGGACTTATTATTACATAATCCGTTCTTAAAAGTTGAACATGGCTGTCCGGCAGGAAACCTTACCCAGGAAATGACACCGTGGAATACCAAATTTGCCGAAGTCCTTAATACCCTGATTAATGAGTGGGAAATTGCAATAAAAAACTGCATTCAGGCAGGAAAGGACAATGGATTGCTTAATGGTGACGTCAACCCTGAAGAAGCCACCTATTTTATCATGTCGAGCTATTGGGGAATACGAAATTTTGGAAAACTTCATAATAACAAAAAAAGTTATACACCTTATTTAAAAGCACTTAAGCATTACCTTGAGTCGTTGAAATAATTTATTTGTTAAAAACATACTAACTAGTATGTTTTTGTTCTATATTTGCCTCAATCAAAAATTAAGGTCTATGATTGAGCACGCTGAACACGAATTAACATTAATAAATTTTATAGCACCGGTTGGAATTGCACTGGCATATATCACCCTGTCATCATTAATAAAAGAACCCGGAAGAAAAAAGTTTAACGCTATCATGATAGCAGGTGCAGGTGCTGCTTATCTGGGTGGAGGATTAAATGAACTGGAATTCGTTTTTTGTTCGGTGATGACTTTTATCGCCTATAAAAGTTTAAATCACTACTACCTGATAGGTATAGGATGGTTATTGCATACCGGTTGGGATATTGTACACCATTTTTATGGTAACCCAATTGTTCCATTTGAACCGTTGTCATCTTTTGGTTGTGCAATTTGCGACCCTATTCTTGCCCTTTGGTTTTTTATGGGAGCACCTTCAATATTCGACTTGTTTAAAAAGAATAATACACCAACACTGACAGCACACTAATATGTATACAACATTATTAACCTTCCACTCCATATTTCGGTGGCTACTACTAATCGCATTAATCCTCTCAATTTACATTGGAATCAGAGGATATTTTTCAGGAAAAAAATTTAGCAAAGCCGATAACCATATCAGACACTGGACGGCTACTATCAGCCATATCCAATTATTATTAGGTATTATCATATATACCCAAAGTCCGATTATTTCTTATTTCTGGAAAAATACCGCAACGGCCATTCAACATATCGATAACTTATTCTTTGGCTTAATTCATAGTGTTTTAATGTTGGTTTCAATTGTTTTAATAACTATTGGTTCAGCAAAGGCCAAACGCCAAACCACTGACCAAAGCAAGTACAAAACAATGTTAATTTGGTTTACAATAGCTTTAATCATCATTTTTATTGCCATTCCATGGCCATTTTCACCTTTAGCAAACCGACCATATATCAGACTATGACACATTTATTATCCTCAAAAACCGGAAGACTTCGTATAATTGGTTTTCTGGAAGGTATCTCACTTTTGCTTCTTGTTTTTGTAGCAGTTCCAATGAAATATTATTGGGATAACCCATTATTATCAAAAAGTCTTGGTCCCATTCATGGTGCCTTGTTTTTACTCTTTATTTTTAATACGCTCAGTCTTGGAGTAGAAAAAAAATGGAAATTTAAACAAACCACATGGAAGGTGTTACTGGCCTGCCTGGTTCCCTTCGGGACTTTTTATATTGACAAAACCATACTCAGTAAACTGGATTAGGCAATCTTAAGGAAAAGTTTAAATACTGCCCCATGATCATTCATATAATCGATTTTAGCGTTGACCTGACCTGCCAGGGTTGTGATAATTTCCAAACCAAAAGTTTTGGGGTTTAACAAACTAAAATCAGCTGGTAAACCAATACCATTATCCTTTATAATGAGCTCACAATGCGCTCCAAAAGTCTTCAATACAACTTCGAGATTAGGATCAGGGTTATCAATGTAAGCATGTTTAACAGCATTCGTTATCATTTCGGATATTATTAACCCCAGGGGAACTGCAATATCAAGGTTCAAGCTAATTTCATCTGAAATCAAACGACATTTAATATGAGGACTCATCATATGTTGCGAATCAATTAAGTCTTCCAGATATGATTTAAAATCAACCTGATCAACTACCCTGTCATCCAGATAAAGTTTTTGATGAATTAAAGCAATTGCCTCGATTCTACGCTTGCTTTCTGTAAGAACATCACTAATTTCTTTATCATCAACTAAGTGCCGTTGCAATGACATCAATGAAGAAATAACCTGTAAATTATTTTTGACCCTGTGATGAACTTCTTTTAATAAAATTTGCAGGTGTTGGTGTTGATCACTAATCTCCTTATTCTGTTTCTCTAATTCCTTATTAGCCTCAATTAAAGCCTGATCTTTTTTACCAACCGTATGTCCATAAGATATCATAATCACCAGTATAACAGCACCTGTCAACCCCAGATTAAGTTGATTCAAAATTGACTCATTTTCCTGTGAAATAAAATACCTGCCCTCTTGTTCACTGTAATAACGCCATAGAACAAAAGTTAACATGATAATTGATCCGTTAAAAAATATGACTGTTCGAATCCGCCATGAAGGATCCAGAAGAAATACAATTGGCAACAGAAAAAGAAAATAAAAGAAGCCTGATTCCCAACCCAAAAAATGAGTATGGACAAATACTTCAATTGCAACAATATAACCACCTGTTAAAAAAGCACTATTAGCAGAAATTCGATCCTGTTTTAGCAAATAAATACAAATAATGAAAACAACACTCCCAACGGAAGGACAAATAATAACTTTAAATGCAGAGACATATAACAATACCGCTGTTATATAAGCATTAGTCACCAGCCCCATTATTAAAGCGGGTAACATGACTTGTTTAAATCTATTCGATACAAGTAATAGGGGCATGACAGACCCTAAGCTAATGAAAATTCACCGAAATTACACGAATTGGAAATGGTTAATATTCCGTTTCAATACATAATCAAACCACTACTTGCTAATTACAAATCATTTAGATGAGACATGATTTTATTCTATGTTAGAGTTTAACCATTTTTCTGGTATATACCATACTATCCTTTCTAACACTAATATAATAGATTCCTGAATTAATTGAATCAAGACTAATATTCACTTTATTCGACTGATTTTTGAATGAAGTCACTAATTGACCCAAGGCGCTGTAAACCTCAACATCAACATTTTCCATGTCAAACAAATCAATTGTTATATTATTTATAGCAGGATTAGGATACACCTTAATGGCTTTTTTTGCCACATTATCTTCGATACCATTTACGGCCCCGCTACCCTGTGAACATAAATAATAATTGCCATGCATTGTTTTTGTTGTACCGTTTCCTATTGGATCTAAAAATTGTTTTAGCGATTGAATATTCCCGGAACCACTCCAGTTATAGGACATTTTTCCATATAAATCAGATTCATTTTGTCCACCAGGTTGTGTATCATTACACTCTGACAATCCCCCTGAAAGCTGACCAACTACCTGCCCTTCTTCATTATAAATTGCCGAACCGGATGATCCCCCTTCACTCACCCCATGTCCGTTGGCTGTACCTACCCAGGTTACTCGCCAATGTGAACCAATTGGAGAGCTGAACCAATTAGAGGATGTTAAAGCTGCATTATAGGTTGATATTTTCTTAAAATCACCATCCGGGTGATGAATAGAAACACCACTATTGCTTGGAGGGTTATTAGCATTCCAACCGGCAAAATAAGGCGCTTTCGTTTCGTCCAGTTCATCATGTAATTCCAACAATATATAATCTGATCCTAAAATCCCTCCGTTTGTGTGACTGTTTGCCTTTTTTTCAGCACCTACCTCAGTATAAAAACCGGTAGCAAAACCAGTCCCGCATCCACTTTTTTGGTAATCAAAATAAAATACCCATTGATCAAAATCATTTTGATTAGACCCAATATCATTATCATCAACAGCACAATGGTGAGCACTTAAAATGTATGGTGTACAATCTTCAGCAGTATTATTTACCAAAACCCCTGAGCAAAAACCTGTTTGACCATTGTTTTTAACAATTATTCTTACGGTAGCATCCCTTTGTTTCTTCCAGTTATCTCCTTCCGAACAATTCACATCTACCTGACAGGTTCCTGAACGATCTTCTTCTTCCAGAGGTGGAATCATATCATAAAATCCATTTATACCCTCAATACTTACCCGACCAACACCAAACATAGTCTGTGGCTCATAGTATTCCAGTATTATTGTTTGACCATGTACATACTCCGTGGCATAATAACCACTTTCAGGATTATTATCCGCCGTATAATTAGCAGCTATTTCTCTGTAACCAGGTGAAAAGGCATACAAACGGGCACCATCCGGAAGGTAAAAATCATTGAAATACAAATTGACAGCTATGGCATTTGGAACGGTCATAATTAACCGCCAGATTTTGTCTCCGTTCGGTAAGTCAAACCACGTTCCTGAATTTGTTAAGTTCAGATCAGCTGGCTTAATAACCCCGGCTCTTGGCATTCTCCCATCCTTACTTTTTCCATCTTCAACAAATAATGCTTCAACATCCAGTGCATCAGCTTCATAAGTGGCTGTATTCTCTATTCCCACTAAGTAATTAACACTCGAATACGGTTGGTTTTCAATATCCTGACTAAACGCATTCTGTCCTAATAAAACTAACACCGCCAAAATCCCTCTGTACATAAACTTAAAATTAATCGCTAAAACTATTAAAATATAGTGATTTTTAACATAAAATAAGAATATTATTATTTAAATAAAATAAGTTTAATTAATTTCAAGGCATAATATTTGCTTTTCAATAACAGCCTGATCAAGGGCTATAAGAATAAATACATTTTAACTATGAATAAATTAATCATACTGACTTTTCTTATTAGTGCAACAGCATTCGGACAAATTACAGATAAGAAAGAAACCACACTTAAATTTGAAGAGGTATTTGGATACCTCAACAGTAACTACGTTGAAGATTTCAACGGTTCAAAAATTACAGATGCAGCTATTGTAGCAATGCTTAAAGAACTTGATCCTCACACCTACCTTATCCCAAAGGAAGATGTAACCACCACTAACAACCAGATAAACGGTAGCTTTGTAGGTGTTGGTATCCGTTTCCAGATTAAAAATGACACTTTAATGGTTATTAATACCATTGAAGGTGGACCTTGCGAAAAAGTTGGTGTAAAAGCCGGCGACCGAATTATTTTGGTTGATGACGAAAACATTGCAGGAATAGGATTAAAAAATTCAGGGGTAAGAGAACATCTGATGGGTGAAAAAGGTAGCCTTGTAGTACTGGGTATTCAACGTAAAGGTGAAAAAGAGATGTTAACTTTTAACGTGAAACGTGATAAGATACCTCTTTTTTCAGTAGCCAGCTCGTTTATGGTAACCGATAAAACAGGATACATTAAAGTAACCTCCTTTGCCAGGACAACTCCGGCTGAACTTATGGAAGCTTTATTTGAGTTAAAGGAACAAGGCATGGAAAACCTGATTCTGGATTTAAAAGGTAACAGTGGCGGATTGCTATCAGTCGCTAAATTTATGGCTGATCAATTTCTGTCAGATGACAAACTGATCGTTTATTCAAAAGGAAGATCTTATCCTGAAGAACGTTATATTGCCGATAACAAAGACTACAGAGGAAAATATTATGGCGGTTCGAAAAAAGGCCATTTTGAAAAAGGTAAATTAGTTGTTTTAACAGATGAAGGGTCAGCCTCCGCTTCCGAAATTGTATCTGGTGCGTTGCAAGACTGGGACCGTGCACTTATAGTTGGCAGACGAACTTTTGGAAAAGGTTTGGTACAAAGACCTTATAATCTGTCTGACGGATCAGTTATCAGAATTACTATTGCCCGATATTATACACCATCAGGAAGATTCATCCAAAAGCCTTATGATGATGGTGTTGAATCATATTACTCTGACAGAAGAAACCGTTACGAAAATGGTGAATTTATGCATGCCGACAGTATTAAACTACCGGACTCACTTCAGGTGAAAACGCTTCAATTAGGAAGAACCGTTTATGGTGGTGGTGGTATCATGCCTGATATTTTTGTACCATTAGATACATCTGAAAACAGCGGTATGTATAAATTAATTAACCGAAAGGGAATTATCAATGATTTTGCTTTCGAGTACCTTGAAAATCACAGAGAAGAATTAAAATCAGCTTATCCGAACTTTGAGGATTATAAAAAGGCCAAAATCATTACACCTGAATTAATGGCTTCATTTTGGGCAAAATGTGAAGCTTCTGATATCGAATTTGTAGAAGAAGATTATCAAACCTCAAAGAAACTGATTAATACATTGATTAAAGCCAGAATTGCAGCTAACTTGTGGGATTTTTCGAAATTCTACGAAATATATAATATTCAGGAAGATGAAATTTTCATCAGAGGACTTGAATTAATTGAAGGGAAATACATCAATAAATTAAAACTAGATTTTTAAATTTGTAAACAAAAAAACAACAATGAAAAAACTATCAGTATTCTTCTTTACCTCAATTGCGCTTATAGCATGTAACGAAAAAGCGGAAACTTCCTACTCTACTTCTTCAGGTAGTATTATTGCCTATGATCAGGCTGATAAATCTGATGCAAAAAATGTTCAGGTTGAACCGGGAGCAGTAAAAAGTAAAACTTCAATCGAGTATGTTGGAGAAACAACTCACGATTTTGGAACTGTATTTTATCCAAGTGACAACGTTCATACTTTTAAATTTAAAAACACAGGAACCGAACCTTTAACAATTTTCAGTGCAAAAGCATCATGTGGATGTACGGTACCAAACAAACCGGAAGAACCAATTATGCCGGGAGAAATTGGAGAAATGGATGTTGTATTTAAACCAAAGGAAGGACAAGCCGGACAGGATGTAACCAAAAGGATTACGGTTACAGCAAATACTGAGCCCGCTCAAACCTATTTAGAAATTAAGGCCAAGGTCCAGAAAGGAATGTAATTAAAAAAACTCACTTTAAAAGTGAGTTTTTTTTTTATTTATATTGTTATTCAATAATAGTTTTATACTTTTGCGGCGGGCAAGTCCTTTACGACCAGCTCCTGCTGAATCCCCCAGGATGGGAACATAGCAAGGGTAGGTGGTTGAGCGGTGCGATAGAGGTAGCTTGCCCACTTTTTTTCAACCGAATTTCACATATTTTTTTAGTACATTAGCGGCATTCAAATTGATTTGTGATGCATCCTAGATTTTTCTCCCTGCTTATTATAATTTTTGGTTTGATTGGCTGTGGTATTTTGCCCAAAAACAAAGCCATAACAGGTATATCAGTTGAAGTTCAACCGGACGCTCCGGTCAACTATAATTTAAAAATTCCTGTTAAGGTATTTGCAGTACTTGCTGATGGCAATAAAAAAAACATTACTTCCAATAAATCTTTGAAGTGTAATGCGACCAATTCTGTTTTTCTTAATAAAGGACTTTACCCTATCTCCCGTCCTGATAATTACGATTATAACAACTTAACGGCTACTTTCACTTTCGAAAACAACGACCAGACATTTTCGGAAACCATTCAACTGGATTTTAATTATAAAGGTGTACTTAAAATGGATTTTAACGGCACTAATGGTACTGAAGGTAAACGGGGATCAAGAGGCTCTTTAAATGTATTGACACGTGATGGGGCTGATGGAAATAAAGGAGATGATGGTACAAATGGTACAGATGGCCATAATTTACTGGTTAACATCTGGAAAGAAAATGAAGTGTTCTTTTGGTTAGTTCAGGACCTGACTGCAGACAGTATTTTTTGCTACAAATCAACACTGGAAACTGATAAAATTATTATCAATGCCAATGGCGGAAATGGTGGTGAAGGTGGAAATGGTGGCAATGGAAGAAATGGAAAAGACGGCACCAATAAAGATGGCAAAATTAAGCGACCGGGAGATGGTGGTGATGGCGGTGACGGTGGAAACTCTGGTAATGGTGGTAATGGTGGCAGTGTTCATGTTTTTATTCACCCCAATGCTCCGGGAGTAAAATCTAAGATCGTAATTAACAATACAGGTGGATCAAGTGCAGAGCCCGGAACAGGTGGCAGCGCCGGAGATAAGGGAGTCCCTCTTGAAGGTCAGGCCGAACCACAACCAGGTGTTGTAGGAAGACAAGGAACCCTGGGAACCGAGGGAGTAAAAGGTCCTGTAAATATATCAGAACATGAGTTTTTTGACATTGAATATGTTAAAAGCCTGGTAAATCAGTAAAATAAAGCCCAGAAAAATAAATACATGAAATATACTATTGAGTACTATAAGCCGGAAAATCAATACATCAAAATTTCAGCAGAAATTAAAACCGGACAGAGTGAAACAGTACTTACTTTTCCGAACTGGAGACCCGGAAGGTACGAACTGGGAAATTTTGCAAAAAACATTATACAATTTCAGGTATTTGATCAATCGGGAAATAAACTTTCTTTCAGAAAGGATACAAAAAACAGTTGGATTGTTGATACCAGTAATACCGACACTGTTGTTGTGAATTACCAGTATTATGCTGCTGAGCTAAATGCGGGATCGACTTTTATGGATGACCAACAACTGTATGTTAATCCGGTTAACTGTTTGATATATGATATAAACCAACAAAATATACCTTGCCAATTATCCCTAAATATTCCAGATCATTTCAAAATAGCAAGTGGTTTACCATTTAAAGACAATACACTTGAAACAAAAGATTATCACGAACTTGTAGATACACCATTTATATGTTCGGCCAGTCTGAAAAAATACAGCTACCAGGTAAAAGACTATATTTTTTACCTGTGGTTTCAGGGCGAAGTTAAGTTGGATTGGCCAAAGATTAAAAATGACTTTATTAAGTTTTCCAGAATGCAAATCAATCAGTTTGGGGGGCTGCCGGTTAAAGAATATCATTTTATCTATCAAATTACCCCTTATCGTTCATATCACGGTGTAGAACATCAACATTCTACTATTATTACACTTGGGCCTACTTATAACCTGATGTCAACTTTATATGACGATTTTTTAGGGATCAGTTCTCACGAACTATACCATACCTGGAATATTAAAAACATCAGGCCAAATGAAATGATGCCTTATGATTACAGTAAGGAAAACTACTCACGTTTGGGTTATATTGCCGAAGGAGTAACAACTTATCTGGGTGATCTTTATCTCAGTGCCTCAAAAGTAAAGCCGTGGGAATGGTATAAAAAAGAATTCGAAATCCTGATGCAACGCCATTTCTCAAATTTTGGCAGATTCAATTACAGTGTGGCTGAATCAAGCTGGGATACTTGGTTAGATGGTTATGTTAAGGGGGCTCCAAACCGTAAAGTTTCAATTTATAATGAAGGGGCGCTGCTCGCGTTTTTTACTGATATTTTAATCCGGCACCATACCGAAAATAATGCCTCATTGCATGATGTAATGAAATACCTTTACGAAAAATTCGGAATGGCAGGAAAAGGTTACACAGAGCAAGATTATATAAACGCCATAAACCTGATTTCCGGGCAAGATGTCACTGCGTTTTTTAATACTTATTTTCACAACCCAAATTCATTTGAACCTGTTTTAGTTGAATCCCTTTTTAATTGTGGTTTGGAATTATACACCGAGGACAATCCGGATTTTGCTGAAAGAATTATCGGTATTAAGACCATTCAAAAAGAAGGTTTAACCAGCATTACAGATATTTATCCCGGAAGTTCTGCTGAAATGGCAACATTGTGCATAGGTGATCAGATTATCAGTATTAACGGCTTTAAGGTTAGCAATGACCTGGCAAGCTGGACCAGGCACTTTGAAAATGATCAGATTAAATTAACCATTTTCAGAGGCGGTAGATTACTGGAAATCACCTGTCCAAACACAAACCGGGCCTACTACCCTGTTTACAGATTGCAAAAAGTCAAAATCCCTTCCAGTCTTCAAAAAAGAATTTTTAAGAAATGGTGTGGTTATAAATGGGATGATTAAATTTGTAATATGGCGCTGGTAAGAATCAATGAAAAAACAATAGTACAGAAGGTTAAAACCTTTATATTGGGCCATGAAAAGCCAAACTGGATGACCAGAATCTCAGTTTTAATTGGTTTTTTTATTTGGTTATACTTCATTGTTTGGCATGCCTTTATTGTTACCTCTATTCTTTTTGTTAACCGCTTTCAAAATCCGCAATTAATTGAAGAAACATTTGCAAGAATAGGCGGGCAATATAATTTCAATCTTACTTATGCAGCATGGAACTGGGTGGCAATAGATGTTATTTTCTACCATGCACTGGGTACCATGGTACTGTTATTAATTCCGGTAACCGGTTTAATCATTATATACCGTCGAAAAAAACTGGGTTATATTACCTATTTGGTGGGTAATGCCCTTGTTGCACTATTCGCAGTATCTTTTTTAGGTTTAAAATACTTCTCAGAGCAAATCAGCATGATTGACAAGGTGATATTTCTGGCCATCACACTTTACTTTTTTGTTGGTATGTTTTTGCTAAAAAGGACAAAGGCCAAAGAAAAAACTAGTCCTCAATTGCAATCATAGAAATTTCTACATTGACATTTTTTGGTAATGCAGCTACCTGAACAGTTTCCCGTGCCGGAAAGTCTGATGAAAAATAAGAAGCGTAAACTTCATTAACCTGATCAAAATCCCCCATATCCTTCAAAAAGATACTGGTTTTTACCACATTTGTCAAATCCATATCTGCTGCACTTAAAACTGACTTTAGGTTCGACATTACCCTATGTGTTTCACTTGCAATATTACCTGTTTCAAGTTCTCCTGTCTCAGGGTTGATGGCAATCTGACCACTGGTGTAAAGTGTATTACTCTTCTTTATGGCCTGACTGTAAGGGCCAATGGCCTGAGGTGCTGATTTTGTGTTCACAATTTTCTTCATCTGATCTCTTATGATTATCTTTATTCCTTCGTTTCATCAAAAATATAAAATATATTGAAAGTCCTGATTATTGATAATTACGATTCCTTTACTTATAATCTTGTTCACTACGTTGAGGGCTTTGATGTTAACGTACAAACCTGCTTTAATACTCAAATTCCTTTTAGTGATATTAAATCTTTTGATAAAGTCATTCTTTCTCCGGGACCAGGACTTCCTGATGAGGCGGGAGATTTATCGGAATTCATCAAAAAATTTCACAATCAGATTCCAATATTAGGGGTTTGTTTAGGCTTTCAGGCCTTGGCTGAGTTTTTTGGCGGCAAGATCTTTAATCAGAATGAAGTTAAGCATGGGGTTAAAGAATACTGTCATTTTGATACCGAATCCACACTTTTTAAAAACCTTAAAAAAAGTTTCAATGTGGGCTTATACCATTCCTGGGCTGTAAGTGCTGAAGGGTTTCCTTCTGATTTGAAAATCACCGGCAAATCAAACAATGACGTCATTATGGCCTTTCAACACCTGAGTTTACCCCTTTATGGTGTTCAATTTCACCCGGAATCAATTCTCTCTGAAAACGGTAGGAAAATCATTCATAATTTCTTGATGTAATTCAGTTTTTTTTTTGTAAATTTACTGTACAAGTTAAATCATAAAATTATGAAGTATAACTTTAGCTTTAATTAGCGCCCATGTAGTGCAATTTTGGTTCTTAACGTTTTTTATTTTAGGGTCATCTCTTGAAACCTGAAGACAGGCCATAACCGTTTCGACGGCACGTTAAGTGTTAACAATGGAAGTCTGACCTTTTTTGGTAGCTCTAAGCCTTGTTATTTAGAAGGATCTCTTAATTCTTAACTACATGGGTTTTTTATGCACCAGACTTTACTGAATAAACAACCAAGCTCCCAAGCATCACTTAATCTTAACCGAAATAATTTTAACCGGACAGGCTTCTTTCGCATTTTGAGCGGCATCATGAAGTTCAGGTGTGGTTCTGAGTGTATGAAATCCTTTTCTGTCAGTACTCTTTAATAGTACAGATTTCCCGTCCTTCTTTGACATTTTAAACAGTGAAGGACATAATTCTTCGCAATAATTGCAACCAATACATTTGTCTCTCTGTAATGTGACAACCAGCATTAAAATTCGTTTTTGACCAGTTTGTATAGCTTATCTGATCGCCTTACTCTTTCAGTAATAGGGAATGTAATATGCTCTCCCTTTACTGCATTCTCCACATTCTTTTCATCAACCATCAGCTCAGTAATTTCATGCTCCACTACACCTGTTGTTGGTCCGGTTATTAAAATTTTATCTCCGACCTTTATTGACTGAGCCTCCACTTTAAACTCTCCCACCTTAGCTTTTGGAAAATAGTGTACGCCTTTACCAATATAAACTCTTTTTTGGGTGGCTTTCGATCCACTGGTATTATGGAATTCTCCTAATTTTTGTCCTAAATAATACCCACTCCAGAATTCGCGGTTGTATACTGTACTTAAATTGTACATCCATTTCTCCACTTTTTCTCTGGTATAAGTTCCTTCTTCAATGGCATCAATAGCTGCTCTGTAGGTTTCAATAACCGTTTTAACGTATTCCGGCGCTCTTCCCCTACCCTCAATTTTTAATACCGAGATACCGGTCTCTAATACCTGATCCAAAAAATCAAGCGTACACAGATCCTTTGGTGACATGATATATTCATTATCAATCTCCAATTCAACACCAGTTTCTTTATCGGTAACCGTATAGGTTTTTCTACAGTTCTGAACACAAGCTCCTCTGTTTGCAGAAGAGTTGTGCGTATGTAAACTCATATAGCACTTCCCTGAAACAGCTACACACAAAGCACCATGACCAAAAATTTCAATTTCGATCAATTCTTCTTTCGGTCCGCGAATATCTTCCTTAACAATCTGATCAACAATTTTCTTCACCTGGATCAAACTCAACTCCCTTGATAATACCATTACATCAGCAAAATGAGAATAGAATTTAACAGTTTCAATATTGGTGACGTTTAATTGCGTTGAAATATGAACTTCAACCCCCTGGGTAGAAGCATAATTAATCACCGCCTGATCAGAAGCAATTACTGCTGAAATATTATTTTCTTTAACCGCATCAACAAGTGTTTTTATCACTGACAAATCGTGGTCGTAGATAATAGTATTTAAGGTCAGGTACGATTTCATCCCTGCTTTTGCACAACGTTCTCCTATTTCCTTCAGATCACCTAAAGTAAAATTGATGGATGCACGAGCACGCATGTTCAGCTGATCGATACCAAAATACACCGAATCAGCACCTGCGTTGATGGCAGCCTGAAGCGACTCCCAATTTCCTGCAGGAGCCATTAATTCTATTGTCTTATTCTTCATTTCTCTGTAAATGCGTGTGCAAAAATAGTTATTCTGTGGCAAATCTGACAAAAGTCAGTCCTAAAATAAAACCAAATGATTATAATTAGTTCGTTTAAAATTAAAATTGGGATAAAAATTTTATCTTTGTACGAAGATCAAACAGACGCGAATGGATAAACACGAACAAGCCTTTAACGATTTAATTGACAAAGACTTAAAGATAGAACCTAGAGATTGGATGCCTGAAAAATACAGGAAAAATTTAATCCGGCAGGTTTCGCAACATGCTCATTCAGAAGTGATTGGAATGCAGCCAGAGGGAAACTGGTTATTAAGAGCCCCTTCATTGAGAGCAAAACAGGTTTTACTGGCTAAAATTCAGGATGAAGCCGGACATGGTTTATACTTATACAGTGTTGCCGAAACTTTAGGGATTTCCCGACAAGAATTGATTCAACAATTGCATGACGGTAAAGCCAAATACTCAAGTATTTTTAACTATCCAACGTTAAGCTGGGCCGATATCGGTGCAGTTGGTTGGCTGGTAGACGGTGCGGCAATCGTTAATCAGGTAAGCTTACAAAGAACTTCATACGGTCCATATTCAAGAGGAATGGTGAGAATTTGTAAAGAAGAAAGCTTTCACCAACGTCAGGGTTATGAAATCATGATTCAAATGTGTAATGGAACACCTGAACAAAAAGCCATGGCTCAGGATGCCTTAAACCGTTTCTGGGAACCTTCATTAATGATGTTTGGTCCACATGATGCTGATTCGGCTAATTCAAGCCAGTCCATGAAATGGAAAATCAAGCGGGAATCTAATGATACATTAAGACAAAAATTTATTGATAAAACTGTTCCACAGATTGAATTTCTTGGACTTGAAGTACCAGACAAAAATTGTAAGTGGAACGAAGCTACCGGTCACTATGACCATAGCCCGTTTAACTGGGATGAATTTTGGAATGTGGTTGAAGGTAACGGACCTTGTAATGCCGAACGGTTAGCCCATCATAAAAAAGCCCATGACGATAATGCATGGGTAAGAGAGGCAGCCTATCAATATGCACAAAAAACAGAACAACAATTAGTTTAAAAAATACGAGATATTCAAAACATGGAAAAAGGAGATAAAGTTTGGGAGGTTTTTATTCAAAAAAAATCCGGATTAGCTTTTAAACATGTAGGTAGTGTTCACGCCTACGATAAAAAAATGGCCGTTCAAAATGCCAGAGATTTATATACCAGACGTGGAGAAGGAAGAGAAATTTGGGTGGTACCTGCTGAGGCAATAGTATCAACCCCTTTAGATCAGGCTGATGCCTTTTACGATCCGTCAGAAGATAAAGTATACAGACATCCAACATTTTACGATATTCCTAAAGAGGTAAAAAATATTTAATGTCATGAGTATTACAATTAAAAACGAATTGGCTCAATTCTTAATCAGATTGGCTGATTCTGAAATTATTCTGGGACAACGTCTGGCTGAAATGTGTAGCAAGGGTCCTTTTTTAGAGGAAGACATAGCCTTGTCGAATTTAGCACTTGACTTATTTGGCCGTGGAGAAGAATTACTGAAAGTAGTTGCTGACCTTGAAGGTAGTCAATATACACCAGACGATTATACGTTCAGACGAAATGAGAGAGAGTATTTTTCTTACAAACTGGTAGAACAACCTAATAATGACTTTGCATGGGTAATTGCACGTCAGTACTTGCATGATGTTTATGTTAAGGAGATTTTCAGGCAATTGCTAAATCATACTGACGAACGCTTGTCCGGATTGGCAGAAAAAGTTTTGAAAGAGATTGATTATAGCTATATACATTCCAAAGACTGGATGGTACGTTTAGGTTTAGGAACTGAAGAAAGCCACACAAGACTGCAAAAGGCTATTGATGTATTATGGAAATATACTGAGGAGTTATTTAACTTCGACGATATTGATAAAGCTGTATTGTCAAATTCTGAAGAAATTAAGGCTATTTGGGATGAAGATATTGCTAAAGTATTCTCTGAAGTTGAACTGGAGAGACCGGAAGATTTAAAACGACATATTTTAGACTTCAGACAAGGTTTCCACTCTGAGTTCTTGGGGATGATTCTTGCAGATATGCAATATTTGCCAAGAGCCTACCCTGATGCAAAATGGTAACACAAACATACGATATTGATCATATATGGGAATTGATGGAACAGGTACCTGATCCTGAAATTCCCATTATTAATTTAGTTGAGCTTGGTGTTATTCGCGAATTAAACGTTCTGGGAAATGGCAAATTACAAGTGATCATCACCCCAACCTATACCGGTTGCCCAGCCAAGCAGCTGTTTGAAGACCTCATCAAAGAGAAATTAATCGAAAATAGTATACTTGATTTTGTAATTGAGTCTCGTATTCACCCGGTTTGGACTACCGACTGGTTATCCGAGGAAACCAAGGCAAAATTATTAAAGGATGGCATCTCCCCACCTACCTTAAACAATAAGAATATTGTCTGTCCACATTGTAAATCAACTGATACCAAAATGATCAGCCAATTTGGCTCAACGCCTTGTCAATCCCTTTACTCCTGTAATTCCTGCAAGGAACCTTTTAATTATTTTAAGTGTCTTTAATAATTGCTTGAATCAAGCACTTAGCGGTATAACAGACTTCTTCTACTAAAACAATTTTAACTTTTTAAAACGGAGGGCCCTATTATATCAATTCGATATATTATTGATAAAGTTAATCGGAATACTTATATTTATACGAATTAGAGTGTAAATTAAAAGTGCAATGAAAAGATTAATCCTTTTATTATCACTGTTTCTGATTATCACATGTCAGGTTTGTGCGCAAGGCACACTCTATGGGTTTACTTCCAGTGCAAATATTCCAACTAACCTGGTGTCGATAGACGTTCAAACAGATCAGCTTAATGTTATCAATCCTATGCCATCTCCTTTTTTGGGTTTCACTCAGGGCATGAGGACTTTTGATCCTGTAAATAATCATATTTATCTGACTACTAATGATCGGATTATTCAAATTGATGCATCAGATGCAAGTATCATTAATACATTTTACATTCGTTTGTATGATATTGAATTCGCGTACAACTCCGAAAAACTATTTGGGTTTACGGATGGTGTTGGAGGTCCAGTTTATCTGGTTTCTATCGATCCCAATGCAAATCTCATTGATACTGTAGGAACAATCCCGTTTAACTATATTGGGACCAGTGGTATATCAACATTCGACAGTGAAAATGAGCATATTTATTTAATGTCACATGGTAAAATAGTTCAGATTGACGCTAATACAGCATCTATACTTAACACCTTTGACTTACAATTATACACTATTGAGTATTCAGTTAAGTCTGATAAGCTTTTTGGTATTTTAAGCAATCCACCCGGTCCCCGTTTAGTTTCAATTCAACCAACCACAGGTCAAATTGATACAATTGGAACATTTATAGTAAATGGAGGCTTTTTCCAGGGCATGTCCACATTTGATAATGACAATGAACATATTTACTTTGTTTCAAGCAATAAGTTAGTTCAGCTTGATGTTGCAAATGCAAGCATAATTAAAACAATCAATACTTCTGTTTTTAATACATCTATTTTCGAAATTGAATTTGATAATCAACTTGATAGCACAACCACTATTGTGGACACAACAATTATATCTCCTGACACTACTATTGCTTATTCTAAAACACTTGATCCATATCCTAACCCAGCTGAAAATCAATTTAGAATATTACTTCCGGAAAAAGACCAATTGTATACAGTAGAGGTTTTTAATTTATCCGGGTATAAAATTTTTTCTAAACAATACGTCAACGGTGTTCATGAAATTGAAATTCCTGTAAAAGGTACTTTTATTATTCAGGCTACCAGTGAAAATGACAGGCTTATCGGCAGGGTTTCCATTCATTGATTTAGAATAGTTAATACCTAATATATTTTTAGGTTCATGTAGATCAGAATAAAATTTACGGGTTATACTTTCTAAAATTGTTCTGCAACATTTATCTCTAAAAGTTCGTTTATTTAGTATGAAGCACTTACCCCTATTTTTTGTTGCGTTCATGGGCTTAATTACTTTGACCTTTTCGTGTAAAAAAGAAGACAACAGAGTATTTACTGCAGATTTTCACAATCAGTTTCAGACATCTATTGAAATTAACTATGAACAAGGGTGGAATACGACTACGATTTATGCCTACTTTTATAAACCTGATAGTTGGGAAAGATTGAAATTACCTAAAGACAGTCATATAAAAGTCAATGGATATGAACTGGCTTTTTTGCAAGGTGATTACTATCATGGAAATTTTTACTTTTTACGACTCCCCGGTAAACAAAACTGCACTATAGAGTTTAAGGATATTGATGGTTCCACCTATCAAAACACAGTAATTTTACCAGATACAGCTTATTTTATAGATTTTCCTGATACGATTGTCTCTGCTTCCGATACGGCTATTTTTAAAGTTAATCCTCCTATTCTGGACAGCAATGAAAGTAATGATATTCATTTGAACTACTATGGTTCGATATTCAAGAATTATGAAAATTTTATTGCAATAAGTCCAATATTTTTTCATGATGAAAGCACACATAACCTGACTTTTTACAGGGTAAAAGAACTACTTAATCCAAATCTCCCCGCCGGAGGAGGAAATGTTGTTAGCAATTATATTACTCATGGATTATTTTGGACAGAATAACCCCAAACTGATATGAATATTAAGACAAACCAACTTTTTCTACTTTTTACGACCATATTCAGTACATTATCGTATACCCAAAACGAACGGTATTCATTAGGAGTAAATCTTGGATATGGTTTGAGTAACCAAATGAATACCCTGGTTTATGGTCAGGATCAATCTTTGCAACGTATTCCTGTCTATAATGGAGACATTAATATCAGAATGCAATTGGGGCAAAAAGGGTTTTACCTGGAATCAGGCATCAAATGGGATGGTTATGGTTGGGAGAATTCCATAACTACAAATGTCTACCAAACAAAATTATCCTTCCTGACTATTCCACTTATTGCCACCTATAAGTTTAACAAAATTATACCGGGGCTGACCATTAGTGCAGGGCCTCAAACTTCATTTTTTTCGTTTCAGCAGTGGAAAAGGGATAATGAATTAATGGGCTCACAATGGAACCAACCTAACCAAATCTTCAGCACATTTTTTGCACTGGGCTATGAGCACCAGATTGGTAAAAGGTGGTTATTAGGTGGATCCGTTTATAACAACCTTAATTTTTCAAATGCATTGTATAATATTGGCTTAAGCATTAACGGACGATACATCTTAAATCACACACTACCTGATGAACAACAGGTTTCTTCGGAACGTGAGCAACGATCAGTATCCGCACATTTAGGGTATGGTGTTAGTAATTCATTGTGGTACGAAACCGATTTAAAACCTACCTTTAATGCAGGTATTGAATTGAGGAGGCAAATTAATCAGGGCAGAACTTATTTACAATATGGTATTAGATGGAACGAATATGGGTACAGCGAAACTTTTCAATCTTTTATCTGGAATGGCGAATATTATGATATTCAGAAAAGTGAAAATAAGTCAACTTCATTTTTCCTGACTGCTCCACTAATTTTCACCTTTAAATCGGATCAGGGCATCACCTTTAGTACCGGACCTCAACTGTCATTTTATTTATTCAGTAAATCAAACTATGGTAATGAAATCAACTTTCACGGTGGAGATTACCCTTTGCTCAATTTTGGTCTTTACTGTTCTACAGGATATGAATATCAAGTTAATAGCAGGTGGATTATTGGTGGAGAAGTTTATACAAATTTAAATTTCCCTCTGAGTAAATGGGGTTACGAATTAAACGACCATAATTTCGGATTGGCAGTTACTGGCCGGTATATCTTGAACAAATAAAATAATTGAAGTCCTATGGCCCTACGTTTGGATTGGTCGGGATGTCTTTCCAGTTGTTCCGATAGACATCTGTATTATTAGTTGTACCTGAAAAGATATTCTGTGAAGTGTGGCTGGTTCCCAATGGTACAGCAAGTGGTACATTATCTGTGGTACCTAGCACACAAACACCTACACCTTGAATTTCCATGTACCATTCACCTGATAGTGCTGAAATAGCTTCATTGGTGGGGATAGTGATCATATTTCCTCCATTATAAATAGTGCCTAACGGAGATATCCACTTATAGTTAATTCCTCCCGTTGGCGCATTCAATATTATTGGTCCTGCCTGCTCAGCAGAAGGAGGAGTTATATTAACCTGAGTCATATCAAAAACAATGTCAGTTCCTAAACACATGGAATCCAGACTGAGCCATTCATTTCGCCATACATCAGTGTTATTTGTTGTTCCTGAAAATACTCCCCTTTCCTTAGATGGTTGTCGCATTGGAAAGTGAACCAATATCGATTTACCGGAAGCCACACAATTAGCTGCAATATTAACAACTTTTAAATCCCATTGCCCATTTAAGTTTACCACAACACTATCGGCGGGAATTGTTCCTGAAACACCTGAAAACTCTCTGCCATCCGGAGCTGTCCAGGTATAGTCATTTCCTGCTACGAAATTGACACTAAAAGTAAGGTTTCCTCCCTGTTCTTCAACCGGTGGTGTTATAATGGCAGCAGATAAATCGACAAAAGGAATTGTGCAGGGAACAACATTAACACTATCTTGATGGTCCTGCCAGGAAAGCCTGTGATTCTCCATATTGTTGGTCGTACCAGAAAAAACACCTCTGTTACGGTAATTGTTATTTAAACTAATAGGTACCAGAAAATCCTTACCTCCCAAAACGCAATAATTCTCAACCACTTTTACGATCCATTGACCATTTAACGAAGCAAATACCGAATCGGAGTGCAATGTTACACCGTTACCAATAACAGGATTACCGGTGGGAGGATACCAGGTATACTGTCCTGTACTTACCGGACCACTTAAAACTATATTACCACCTTGTTCAACAGAAGGAGCTGAAATTGTCGCTGTTGCCAGATCCTGATAATCAGAACATGGAACAACATTAGTAGTATCAGGATGATCTTTCCAGGCCAGCCGATTTACATCAGTATTATTAACTGTTCCTGAAAATATACCTCTGTCATTTACATTAGTTCGTAACTCTAAATGTACCGGAATATCCTTTGTACCTACAATACAGTTGTTATCTTTTAGCTTTAATTGCCAAACACCATTTAAATCAGCATAAACTGAATCAGCCGGAATAGTAATGGCATCACCATATAAGGTGTCTCCATTTGGGACAAACCAACAATATAATCCTGAATTTACAGGTGCATTTAATGCCATATTACCACTTTGTTCATATTGTGGCCCTGTAATACCAGCTGCTGAAATATCAACTTCCTGAAAACATGGTGGTAAGCTTATACTGTCAGGGTGATTTTTCCACCCCAAACGATAAGTTTCTGTATTATTTGTTGTCCCTGAAAATACCCCTTTGGCATGTGTAATAGGTTGAAGTCCAATCTTTGCTTCAAATAACATCCCTCCTACTAAACATCCTCCTTGAGTCGCTCTTAAACTCCAATGGCCACAATGACTTGCATATGCCGAATCAGCTGCTATGGTAACGTTGCTACCAACATAAACAGAATCATTTGGTGAAGTCCAGGTATAAGTCACACCTCCTATAGGAGAACCTATACTCATTAATATTGGTCCTGTTTGCTCCAAATCAGGGAATGTCATTGTTGCAGAGCTTAAGTCCAGATTATCGGAACAGGGTGTGGTATTACTACTATCAGGTCGATCCTTCCATGCCAGTCTGTGCACTTCCATATTATTATTATCTCCTGAAAATATCCCTTTTTTAAACTGGGGATCATATAATGGAAATTTTGTAAAAAGTGTGGTTTCCGAGCCATAACAATTATCCTCATTTACAATTTGAAGACGCCATTCACCTGCCAGATTTGCGATAGCCTCATCAGTAGAAATTGTTACAGATTGCCCCCAAAATATACTATCGTTTGGTGCCGTCCAACGGTAGGAAAAACCTCCTGCCGGAGCATTTAACAACATAGTAGAACCTTGTTCATAAGATGGTGGTGTTATTGAAGCCGTTGATAAATCGATATACCCCACTCCAGTATTGCATGGAGAGGTATTATCATTTCTTTGATGATCCCTCCAGGCATCCCTGTATACGGCTACATCATTACTATCCAACGAAAAAATACCGTAAGGATCAGCTCCGGCGTCATCTGAGAATATACCATCAATTAATGGCAATAAACTTTTCCAATTCGTTCCTGTCCAAAACTGCATTCTTTTGACAGAAGTATTGTAGATAAACAAACCTTCCTTGGGCGAGGGTATTGCATTTCTTTCGGTCTGGTTCATTCTTGGTGGTAATATTCCCTTATTCTGAGATTCAACCCCCAAAACAGCTCCTGCAGTTGGCGTGGTCGTTCCTATACCTACGAGGCCATCCGGAGCTGTTCCGCCCGTATTACCTTCCAGTAAAGTAATAGAGCTGATTGTTCGCCATCTTTCGCCATCAAAATACCTAAATTTAGTTGGAGCAGTAATCAACCCTTCTGCAGGCTGAGAAATTGCAAAGTTACTTGCATTTGACAATAAGAAGCCATGTGTACCCGGAGTAATTAAATCTAAAGCAGCAGAATGATGTGGCGTGGGATTCATACCTATTGACATATATCCGGCAGTTCCTACCCCTGCTGCCTGGGTATTAATGCTGTCGGCGGCCAATAATTCAAACCAGGTACCTGAAAAATTTATGTTTAACTCTTTTGTATCAGAATTATAAATTAACATCCCGTTTGAAGGATTATACAGGGTATCACGACTGGCATTGGTAAATACAGGAAGTCCAATACCCTTTGTTGTTGACGACACATCTAATACAGCTGATGTATCGGCAGAATTTCCTGTATCGTTAATTGCAACCCCCTGACCATTAACTGTAAACGCACCCAAAATCATCATCAGAACAACAAAAAATTGCTTTAATGATAATACCTTATTAGGTTTATTTACGACTTTATTCATGGTTAGTGATTTACAATTATTTTTGCATTGAGTATTAAGTTATTTGTACTGTATAGAAATATGGTGTAGGCTCCTCTGCTCAATAATGAAACATCAACGTAGTGCTTTTGACTTAAATCTACTCTTTGTTTAATTAATTCCTTGCCCTGACTATCAAAAACAATAATAAAGGCATTAGGGTCCTCATTTACATCACTAAACTCTATTGTAGCTACTTCATCAACCGGGTTAGGATAAACGATCAGAGCACTCTCGCCATACTTTTTATCAAAGTTTACATGTCGAATCTCGGAATAAGTAAATGTTCCATCCAGATCAACATGCTTCAACCTGTAATATGAACTCCCCAGATAAGGGGTTTTATCATAATCTTCATACAAAATTTTATATGAACTGTTACCGGCTCCCATCTTTTGCAAAACAGGAGTCCAATTATTTTGTCCGTCACGTGATTTTTCGACAACAAAAAAGGCACTGTTAGTTTCTGATTGAGTAACCCAGGAAAGATAAACCTGTTCCTCATCCTTCTGAGCATCAAAGTAAACTAATTCAATTGGCAGAGGATTAAAGACTGAAATACTTGCAAGTGTAAATGGACTAAAAGAAGTTACAGGTCCACCACTGACAATATATCCATCATTACTATCTCCCGATACTCCTCCATTTCCTTCATTTTTCCATTCCGTACCATCCCATCTTGCCACTCTCAGGTCATTTAATGTGTCCACATAACTTAAGGTATCCCAATATAAGGTAACTGTTACGTCAGAAGAACCATTTGTTCGATCTATAATCCAATACTCTTCAGTACTAACATGATTCAATACAGGTTCACGTAAATAAACATTATAAGAGTCATCACTTGGATTAGCGTCAATGTATTCTGCTGTAAAATGATCAGTCACTGATGCAGGAGCAGAAATTAAACAAGGGTTATAAGATGTGCCTCCACCAACAGGAAAAAGAAATGACTCATTACCTACTTTTCGTACCCTGCCTCTTACATGACTGTTATCGAAAGCATTATTAAAGGTAGCTCCCTGATTAAAAATTAACAGTGAAGTAGCATCCGGCGCAATAATACCATCAGTAAAATCCAGCTCATTCGTGATTTCAACATCCCGGTTAAGAATCAGGACAGATCCCGGAGCACCGTTATTTATTTCAAGGTCGTACAGAATAATAGGGTTAGATCCGGAAATATATTGCACTGAATCCGGGGAATCGAAAATGAATGTACCTGAGGTAATCGATAAATTCCCGTCATTAGTAAAATCTTCCTGAAAATGAAATTTACCCTCCATGTCAATATCACCCTGGTTAGTTAACTGAATACCTGATGAAATTGTAACATTACTATCGATTACCAAATTTTCGAAAACCACTGCTTCCTGACCATAACAACTGATATTCACTCTAAAAAGAATGAGTATTAAAAGTGCGATATATCCTGAAAAAAATTTAACCATTCTTAGAAATATTTTCCGATAAAAAAGCATTTATTTCAAAAAGATTAGAAGGTCTTTTTTCAATCACCCAGTCACTATTAAGAATAATATACGAAGGCGTAGCATTGATACCAAAATCCGTTGGGGTTTTCCCTTTCCACCCCCCTGTTTCGTGCAAATGATACCATCCGGGCCTATTCAAGTCGTTTGTCGAAACAAAATTTTTCCAGTTTTGAACTTCGCCATCAAGGGAAATTCCCATAAAATCAATATTGTTCTCTGAATATGTAGCTTGCAATTTTTTTAACTCTGCTGTCATTTCCTTGCAATGTTCACAGGTACTTGCCCAGAAATACACCACTACATAAGGGTTTTCCTGACTCTTTTTTGAGAATGTCATCACCTTATCATTTATGCCCACTCCCGATATCACTGGTGCTACATGACCAGCAAGTGTCCTCTCATAAGCTTCAATTCTTCTGTTTGCTTCAATTTGAATTTCAGCATCACAGGAATTACTGATATAGTTCTTATCCACAAAATAAGCCATTTCGGTATTACCACTTTCAAGGAAAAAATAATGCATATTTTTATAGAAAACCAATTGCATTTCCTCATTATTGATTGGGTTGGACAACAAGTTAATAATTGCAGTCTTAAAAACATTGTTTTGTTCATTAGCACTTAAACTTCTGTCAATATGTAACATAAAGTAATTTCTTACATTCGACATTATAATATCTGACCTAATAATTTGAGTACTTTCGAACGGGAATTTACTCCAGAATTGGGCTATATGCACCTCTTTTTGATCTACCAGCGGTTTGGTCAGGCTCGGAATATAAACCGGACTTCCCTTGATTAGATCTGAAATAAAAGACTTTGGGTAGTGCCTGTGTATTGAATCAACAATTTGATCAAGATCCTTTCGAATTGCATCATATTGTTCTATTACTGCATTGGAAAGATTATCTTCACCTGGGTAATGCCTCATAAAAACATTAATCATCCTCACCTTCTCTTTAACCAGATTAGCCTCTTTTTCATACAAGGATAGTAATTTGTTTTCATCCGTATTATAGCTAACAAGGTCAGAGGACCAACCTTTTTGTATAACAAATTCAACTGACTGTCGATTATATATAAAGAACAACCTATTACTTCTGTTATTATTGTTCTCTAGCATCAATAAGCCTGAGGGTAAAGAATCTGGTATTTTATATTCAAAATGTCCATTCCTTACTTCAATGTTTGCCAAAAAATCATCCTTAACCCCATTTAGGGCATAGACTGATACAAAATCTATCGATCCGCATTCAACAAAAGTCCCCTTAACAGAGTTTTGTGCATATACAGACACTGATAGCATCAAGAATAAGGGAATAAATGATTTAATCATAGCAAAATAAGCTTAGCAATAATACAAACACGTGGAGAAAGTAGTTTTGAAAAAACATCAGGACCCAAGGATACCAGCAGACATTTTAATGACTACTAATACATTAAATTCTGAGCGACAAAAAAAATCCTTACATACTAACTGGTGAGATCAGTTTTGGACAATTCTATCTTACACACCTCACATAGTAGGCTGCAGAAGCACTGGTAGTGGTGGTGAAAACATTACCTGTATTGCAGTACGTGTAAAGGCTCACAAAACCAGCACTTGACATCATAGATCTTGTTCTATGGTATCTTGCTGCTACAAATTGACATTCCGCCGGATCAGAGACGCAACCAGGTGTACTTGTTGCACATTGAGACTGATCAGGCATAAATAAAAACAGTTCCTCAACACTTGGCAGATACCAGTCATTATCGCCATTTTCAACTAAATCTCTACAGTATGCAATAGCCTGATCTAATCGATACGTTGCAGCTGTACCATCATTAATCCCATTGGCAGGATCGAGGTCAGCATATCCTGAAATTTGAGTTTGAGAAAACCCTGTCAGGCCGATTGAAATTGCAGAAAAAAATAAAAGTACTCTTTTGATCATAATGGGATTATTTATTGGTTATACACTATCCAAGATACAAACTATTAAGTAATTAGCAAATTTAAACCATCCTTACCATTGATAAAATCGACGAAACTATCCTTTGAATAGATAAACCATATGAAAAATGTTTTAAACTCATATTCAACCACTTAATACCAATCATTCAATTTTTAATATTTTTAATTTAAAAAACCACCAAATAATACTATTTATACTTAGACCAAATAAATCTAAAAATCAGGAATGTCTCCCGTTAGTTTCATGAAACGAACAGCAACGGTAGATTGACAACAAAAATCTATTCTTTTGTAATTTATTTAACCCGACTGCTTATTTTTACAGCATGATTAAAAAGAATATCAGCCTCAAACCTTTTAATACTTTTGGAATCGAGCAATCAGCAAAATACTTTGCTTCCTTCACTAATATCGAAGAATTAAAGACGTTGCTTACCGACAGTCGCTTTAAAAACGTCGAAAAACTACTTTTAGGAGGTGGTAGTAATGTACTTTTTACAAAAGATTTTGATGGCATTGTTTTAAGAAACAATTTAAAGGGAATTGATATTGTAAAAGAAGATGATGGACACGTTTGGGTAAGATCAATGGCTGGTGAGGTTTGGCATGATCTGGTAATGTATGCTATACGAAACGACTTTGGTGGCATTGAAAACCTTTCACTTATTCCCGGTAGTGTTGGTGCAGCACCAATGCAGAACATTGGCGCCTATGGTGTAGAAATTAAAGATGTTTTTCATGAATTGGAAGCTATGGATATTGCCACCGCTGAAGAGGTTAGATTTACCAAAAAGAGGTGTCAGTTTGGATACAGAGAAAGTATTTTTAAAAGAGCATTTAAAAATAAGTATATCATTACCTCGGTGACCTTAAAACTGACAAAAAAACATATTTTAAAAACAAGTTATGGCGCCATTCAGAACGAACTAAAAAACAAAACGCATCCCAATATAAAGGACGTCAGTGATGCTGTCATAAGAATCAGACAATCTAAATTACCCGATCCAAAAGAAATCGGAAATTCAGGTAGCTTTTTTAAAAACCCTGTTGTATCAATTGAAAAATTGGAAGAGTTAAAGGCAAATTATCCTGATATTGTTAACTACCCGGTTAATAAGCACAGCGTTAAACTGGCTGCAGGATGGCTAATTGATCGTGCCGGATGGAAGGGTAAAACGATTGGAGATTATGGTGTTCATAAAAATCAAGCATTGGTTTTAGTAAATTATGGAAAAGCCAAAGGTGCTGACATCTATCAATTATCGGAACAGATTTTAAAGGACATTAACGAAAAGTATGGTATTGAACTTGAAAGAGAAGTTAATATCTACTGATTAGATCCGACACTAAAAAGTTTTCAGTTGTTTTGAGATTTTAATAAGTCTCTGATTTCTTTTAAAACAATGAGCATTTCATCTTTCTCGGAGGAAGGAGGGTTGACATTCTTTTCTCCCATCTTCAAAATCTCGCGTTGTTTAAGCACATTACCTTTAAAATCTGCTGCACCTGTAATCCCAATCAATTTCATATCAGCTCCCTGGGCACCACTACTTCCTGCCGTTTCAATTTTTAATATCTTAAGATCAAAAAGGTTTAAAATAGGGTTGGTTACGAAGGTCAAATCCTGAATATTTTCAAGCGGAATGGTTTTCTCAACCCTGAAAAATACCCCTTTTTTATATTCCAGATGCCTTGTGGTCAGTCTGCACTCTAAACTTTCGTAATATCGTCTACTGATATATTGCCCCAGTCCCAGGAACCAAACTAACATTAAAGGTATACCTGCTATTGTAATCAAAAACAGCAGGCCGATCACAACCAATATATAGCGTTTTATTCCCGGATTAAAACCTGCTTCTTCAATTAATGTTACTCCGGTATTGTATTCTGCAACTTCCTCCATATAGATAAATTATTTAAACCTTTGTTAAAGGTAAAAATTAACTTAACATATAAGGCATATTTCTATAACTACGACTGAACCGTAATTTTTCTGGGTTGAAATTCCCTGGCTTTACTTGTTGCCTTTCTACTCTCTCTTTCAGCTCTTACCTGCTTAGCTTTTTCAACTCCCTCATCAAAATGAGTTTCCGGTTGTTCACCATCCTGAAACGGTGCTTTTGTGCTAATTCCTAAAATATTAAACAACTCCATATCTGAGTTATAATCAGGGTTAGGCGTGGTTAATAATTTATCACCGGCAAAAACAGAACTTGCTCCTGCAAAAAAGCAAAGTGCCTGAGCTTCGTGACTCATTTGGGTTCTACCTGCAGACAATCGAATAATTGTTTTTGGGAAAAGGATTCTGGATACGGCAATCATTCTTAACATTTCCCAAACAGGAACTGGTTTTTGATCTTCAAGAGGTGTCCCTTCAACAGCCACTAAAGCGTTAATTGGTAGTGACTCCGGTGGTTGCTCCATATGTACATAGGTCATTAGCATACCCATCCTGTCCTCAACAGCTTCACCCATTCCAATAATTCCACCCGAACAAACAGAAATACCTGCTGTTCTGGCATGTTGTATAGTTTCCAACCGTTGTTCGTATTCACGGGTCGAAATAATGTCTTTATAAAATTCAGGAGAAGAATCCAGATTGTGATTATAGGCGTATAGCCCAGCATTTTTCAATCGCTCAGCCTGGCTCTTATTAAGCATACCTAATGTAGCGCAAACCTCAAGTCCCATCCCGTTAATTTCCTGGACCATTTCAACAACCTTATCGAAATCTCTGTTATCACGAACCTCTCTCCAGGCTGCCCCCATACAAACTCTTGAAGAACCACTCGCCTTTGCATTTTTGGCCAGTCCCACTACTTCATTAACAGCCATCATAGGCTTGACTTCTAACTCGGTATTATACTTTGCCGATTGCGGACAATATCCACAGTCTTCAGAGCAACCTCCGGTTTTTATAGAAATCAAAGCACTCATTTGTACTTCATTTGGATTGTGATTTTCTCTGTGTACGGTAGCGGACTGATACAATAAATCCATTAATGGTTTATTATATAATTCTACTAAACTTTCTAAATTCGCGTATTGTTGATTGACCATCTAAATTTCCTATAATTATGAGGTCATAAATATAAGATTTTAGACTGCATTTCTATCACGAATTGATTAAATTTTCCTGAGTGTAAGTTATCCCCTCTTTAAAGTCAATTCTCTTGATTTTTGAAAATACCCAGGCCGCAATATTAAAGTACTCAAGGATTACCTGTTCATGAGGCAATTTTAACAATTCAATGATTTCATCATAAAAATCCTGGAAAATTTCTTTTTTATTCAGATTGTATTCTTCTCTTGCCAGTTTTTTAATAAACTTAATAAAAACCTTCTCTATCTGATAATCCTTTTCCTGCTTATTCAAAAACCTGGAAGTTGATTTAACTTCATATTCCACAAAGTCGTAATTACCCAACTCATAATGAATAATCAAGTTGAAAATTCTGGAAAAGCTGTATACGTCCTGTCTCAAATGTTTTTCATTATCGTTTAGTACTTCATTCAGCGATCGCAAAGCTAATTTATACTCTGCATTTCCAAAATGTGTATAAGCCTTACTATAGTTAAACAACAATATCTTTTCTTTTGTCAGCTTATTTTTGTGTGATTCTATTCCTTTTTCAATGTATTCAAAAAGTTCATGGGCCTTCCTAAAGTCGCCTTTACGATTATATAACTGAATTTCACCAATTCCAATTGAAGAAAATATCTTGATCTTTGAATCAATACTATCATATCCTTTTTGATTAGATAAGTCTTTGATTTCATCTAAAAAACGTTGTGCATTAACAAAATCATTCTGATCAATATAGCAATTCAGCAGGAAGGTTAATGTTGAGATATAACGACTCTGCAAATCTTGTTTGATATCCGGGTTTTTATCCATCACCATCTTAGCTTTTCTAAAATTGACGATAGCATCATCATAATCACGGATACTGGCCGCACATAACCCTTTTATATAATAGCAAATTGATGTAGCACGTACTGAAATGGCCGTATTTTTTCCTTTTATCAAATGATAATCTGCAATTTCAGCAACCACTTTTCTTTCCGAATCATTTCGCGAAAAACCACCACTTTTAAAAATCAAATTAATTTTTGAATATAAAATCTGATATTCCGCCAGATTTCTCAGCTTCTCAATCACTTCCTCCTCTTCCGCAATCAGTTCGTTAATATCCTGGGTAAAAACCCCTTCTTCATAAGCCTCTTCAAGTAATAGCCTTTCCCAGCTGATCAATTCAAACCAATAGTAAAATTTTTCGTACCGTTTAGCCATTTTTTTGGCCCGTTTTACAAATTTTGCACATTCTTTATAAAGGGCTTTTTTATGTAAAACTTCCACATTTTTTATCTCCTGTTTAAGTTGAGCACTAACAGTCTGATCTGAATAAAATGCCCTGAGACTTTTTAATATCAATTTATAAAGGTGGTTTTTTTCTGAGGGTAAATGCTCTATAAAAGTTTCTCCTTTAAAGTAGTTTTTTAATTCCTCTTCATCATACTTTTTTTGTTTTTCAATAAAATCAAATATCTTAATGTAGTTCTTATCGCCAGATTGTAAAGAAGAGTTTAGTTTGAAGAATCGCTTTTCTGATTTTGTCAGTGAATCAATCAAATTGAATAGTTCAGTAGAGGGTTTCATAAAGTAGGATTACAATAATTGATTGTACCAATTTAATAATGAAAAAGGAAAATTCATAATTATTTATTTTTAACGGTAGTTATTATTGATTATAGCAAAAATGACACTGTGGCACAATTCTTAAAACAGAGTATTATTGAAATCTGTTAAGCCATTAATGACGATAGGAAATCAATAAAGAAAGGAGACCCAAAGAGCCTCCTTTCAACAACAAACCAAAAAACCTCCTGTCGATTCACGATTTTACAAAACTAAATCCAAGGATTATTTGTAATCTAGTTCCCTTTCAGCCTGGTAACCAACCTGACCTACTCAAAAACTACCGGAGGGTAACTTTACTCCCTTTTTTAAGGAGTTCATCAGGATTCTCAGATAAATTGAGCTTAAGTAAGCTGCTCAATTTGATTCCTTCCTCATGTGCAATTTCTCGTAATGTTATATTTCTTTTACAAACGTATTTTTCATTTCCTCTCTGGGCCCGCATCTTCTTTGGAACGATATAGATGACATCTCCTACTTCCAGAACATCTTTATTAATAAATTCATTGTACCGGTATAACTGGTTAATGGTTACCCCAAATTCATTGGCTATTCTGAAAAAAGTATCACCCTCTTTCACTGTAACATACTTAACTTTGTTTTTATTCAATCTGACCTTATGTGCCGACTCCTTGATTTCAATCAAATTACTGGTCTCAGACTTTTTAACCACTTTTTTCTTCTCTACAACTTTGCTCTTAGGCTTTATAACCTTCTTAATTTCACTGACCTTTGTAGTAGATTGTTTCTTCTTAACTGTTAATTCTTTTACATTTTTTACCCTGTCATATTGATCAAGGTTAAAACGTTCTATAATATCAATTAAAAGGTGTGCATATTTAGGGTTAGTGGCATAACCAGTCGATTTCAATCCTCTTGCCCATCCTTTATAGTCATGTAATTTCAACTGAAATAATCCTGCATAGCGCTTTCTGCCGGTTAAAAACAATGAATGGTCATTATATGATTCGGCAGCTGAATTATAGCTTCTAAAACACTCATCCTTTTTATCATCATCCTGAATAAAGGTATCCCCAGTCCAGGTAGAATGGCATTTTATGCCGAAATGATTTTTTGCTTCCCGCGCAAGCTTACTGTTTCCATTGGCACTTTCTAAAATTCCCTGAGCAAGCGTAATACTTGCAGGAATTTTATGCTCCAGCATTTGTTCAATTGCTGTTGCCTTCCAGTATTCAACATATTGTGTGGTGGTGTACTTAATTTCCGCTCTGGAAATTGTACTTAAAAATAATATCCCGGTTAAGAATAAAAATTTCATTCGTTCTAGTTTTGATCATTTAGTGAAAATAGTCTTCGGGGTTATTGCTATCTATTTTCACCTTTATTTTGTGTTTGTCTCAAAAATATTACGGGGATATCATAAATGGGTTACACTTTAATTAAACTTTTCAACAATTAATCGTTTAATTAACCTTGAGGGAAATGCCTAATCCAAAAGTGGTTGAGCGCATTCTGTGTATCAAAAAAGCACCTTCAAAAGTATTGGTAAAATGAGGCCTAAATTCGGAAAAAGCATAAAATGCCCCGTTACCAAAATTGTATTTTATACCAGCTCCTAATGAGGTGGCAAATTGAAATGATAATAAACCGCTTTTCACTCGTTCGTCTTCATTTTCCACCTCAGCACCCTGAGCCGTTGTATACTTACTACTAATTTGTTGATGTAAAATACTCGAAGGTACTACCCCACCAAATGCAAAAGCCTGCAATTTTTTACCGTAAACCAAATTTAACCTGAAAGGAATGCCAATCTGCCTGTATCTGTTTTTATAATAAAAAGTAGAATCCGTTACGGAATCAATAAAAGTATATTCCTCTCCGCCGGAGAAAAAGTTAAACCCAAGCGATAAATAAGCGTATTTATTGATATAAATATAAGTTCCAAGCTCTATTCCTCCGGTTACAATACCTTCTTCCTTTAAACGTTCACCATGAATCTGAAATGGTGACTTATCTTCAAGTGTCCTGAACGTATTGGTATAGTTACCATGTAAATAAAAGATATTGGATGGTTGCTCAGAATCAGCCTGAGCCTTTGTAGTATCGGCCTGGGCAAAATTTATAAACGGAGCGCAAAATAAAAATATCAGGAATAACCTCATTACTCGCATAATTATTATATTTATTTCCATATACAAACATATGAAAATCACATTTAATTCACCTGCTATATTAACGTTTTCCTTTTTATGTGTAGTAATTTATGTTTTAACTCACCAATTTGGCATAGGAACTGGTTGGTTTACTTTAAGCCCCTCCTTTAATTTTGGTCAATTTTCATCTTATTTTACGTTGGTTTCGTATGTATTTGCACATGCTGATATCGACCATATTATTGGAAACCTTTCATTTATATTGCTATTAGGACCAATCATTGAAGAGAAATACGGCACAAAACATACTGTCATCATTATTTTTAGCACTGCCCTTGTTACTGCTATCCTTCACATTCTTTTCTTTAGTAACGGATTAATTGGAGCCAGTGGTATTGTTTTTTCTTTAATCATACTCTCCAGTTTGGTTAACTTTAAGAATAAGGAAATTCCAATTACATTTATATTGGTAGCTATAATATTTGTCGGAAAAGAAATTATAGCACTCTTTGATACGGACAATGTTTCACAATTTGCTCATATCATTGGTGGTTGTATCGGCGGTTTTTTTGGCTTCACTTTCCGCTCAAGATTTAAATCAAATCAGTCGGATTCGGGACGTGATATATTAAAAGGATTAAAATAAATTGATTCTGATTCCTTTTTACTATTTTTGAGTCAATTGAAAGAAACTATGCAAAATTTATCAGATAAAGAAGGAATTGACCTCCTTCAAAAAAAATACAATGCCTTAAGTAACGAAATTCACAAAGTAATTGTTGGTCAGGAACAGGTTGTAAAACAAGTTTTGATGTCAATTTTTAGTAATGGTCACAGTTTATTGGTAGGTGTTCCGGGACTGGCTAAAACATTGCTTATTCAAACCATTTCAAATTCATTAGGGCTGGGGTTTAAACGAATTCAATTTACCCCTGATTTGATGCCATCTGATATAATTGGAGCTGAAATTCTGGATGAAAACAGAAACTTTAAATTTATTAAAGGGCCTATCTTTTCAAACATAATTCTTGCTGATGAGATTAACCGTACACCTCCTAAAACTCAGGCTGCATTGCTTGAAGCTATGCAGGAAAAAACAGTAACAGCTTCAGGACAACGATACGAATTAGATCAACCGTTTTTTGTACTGGCCACACAAAACCCAATTGAACAGGAAGGAACTTATCCACTGCCGGAGGCTCAGCTTGACCGGTTTATGTTTAATATTTGGGTAGGCTACCCAACACTCGAAGAAGAAATTAATATTGTTAAGCAGACCACTTCAAATGTAAAAGCAGAATTAAATCCTATTCTCAACGGGGAAGAGATTATTTATTTTCAGCAATTAATCAGAAGAATGCCTGTGCCGGATAATGTTTATGATTTTGCTGTAAAGCTGGCATCTAAAACAAGAAAAAACACAAATCACAGTCACGCATTAGCTGACCAGTATCTTGAATGGGGCGCTGGTCCAAGAGCATCACAATACCTGGTTATAGGTGCGAAATGCCATGCTGCAATTAACGGAAAATATTCTCCCGATATTGAAGATGTGAAAGCAGTTGCTTACCCTATTCTACGACATAGAATTGTACGAAATTACAAAGCTGAAGCTGAAGGTTATTCTATTGAAAAAATCATTGACGAATTAATGAAATGACCAGAGAAGAACACCTTGCCTATTGTAAGATTTGTTTGAACAGAAAGTTTGATCCGGGTCAGGGTTTAATTTGCGCCTTAACCGACCGGAAAGCAGATTTTGATAGTCAGTGTGATGATTTTAAAACTGATGATATAGCTGTAGATAATGAAATTATTTTTGCCGAAAGTCGAAAACAAAAGGTTGGAGATGATTTTACGTTTGGTTTAAATAAATTTGGTATCAGAAATGGCATTGTAGCAGGGATTCTACTCCTTTGTGCAGGACTTGCATGGCTAATTGGAGGGTTGAGCTACGGCATTTTGTTTTACTATAGCTTTATCCTGATTGTTTTTGGAATAATAGCCATAATAATCGGATTGATAAATGTACTGAAACGGCAAAAGGTAAAACGAGATAACAATTTAGAGGAGTTTAGTGATATTTTAGATCACTAAACAAAAAAACACCTGGTCAAAAAACCAGGTGTTACAATATCTATCTTTAAAGAAAGATTTTATAATCTTATCTTCTTTTTTCCTGAATTCTTGCAGCTTTTCCTCTTCTTTCTCTGAAATAGAAGATTCTTGCTCTACGAACTTTACCAATCTTGTTCACTTCAATCTTTTCTATAAAAGGAGAGGCAATTGGAATAATTCTTTCCACACCAACATTACCGGACATTTTTCTAACTGTAAAAGTCTCAGTAGCACCAGACCCTTTTCTTTGAATCACAACTCCCTGGAACTGCTGAATTCTCTCTTTATTCCCCTCTTTAATTTTATAGTGTATAGTAACTGTTGCTCCTGCTCCAAACTCCGGAAATTCATTAACGTTACTAACTTCTGACTGTATTTCTTTAATAATATCCATTTCTCAAAATATTTTTTCCCTCAAATCGGGGTGCAATATTACGAATAAAAAATGGTTTCACATTTATTTTCTTTAAAAAATTTCACTTTTTTTGATCAATTGTTACAATTCAAAGCCTACAATGCAAATATCATCCACCTGATCATACTCTTCGTCAAAATCTTCCATCCATCCAAGTATTTCTTTTTCAAGCATTTTGTACTGACTATTATAAGTTTCGTTTGAAATACTAACTAATTTTTTCTTCATCTTCCGGACCATATATTTTTTACCTTTTTCACCACCAAACTGATCTGCAAATCCGTCTGTGGACATATAAAATTTCATATTGTCCGACAAATCAAGTGTGTGCTCTTCAAATATCTGGCTATCAGGTGTAAAACCTGCAATTGCCCTTTTAGTCGCTTTTATTTCTGATAATGCACCATCATTCACAATCCACAAAGGTCTGTGTGCACCAGCAAATACCAACTGATTTTTATCTAAATCCACAGCACAAATTGCTGCATCCATTCCATCTTTAGTACTGGCCTCACCAGATTTCTGCTTTAATGATTTTTTAATGGCACGGTTTAACTCAGCTAAAATCAATCCCGGAGAAGTAACTCCCCTTTCATTGATAATAATATTAAGTCTATCAGATCCGATCATACTCATAAACGCACCGGGAACACCATGCCCTGTACAATCAGCACATACAATTATTAATTTATTATCTCTTTTTGAAAACCAGTAAAAATCTCCTGAAACAATATCTTTCGGACGGTACAATACGAAAGAATTAGGTAACCATTTTTTCATCTCTTCTTCCAATGGTAAAATGGCATCCTGAATTCTTTTAGCATAGTTAATACTGTCTTCAATTTCCCGCTTTTGTTCAAGAATCTCAACATTCTTCACCTCTAAATCTTCATTTTTTTGTGAAATCTCTTTTGTCCGTTCCTCCACTACTCTTTCCAGCTCTTCATTTTTGGCCTTTAATCTCATTGAACTGATTCTACTTGCCACAAAAATTAAAATGAAAAACAAAAATACATAACCAACATAGGCCAGTGAAGTTTGATACCATGGTGGTAAAATCACAAATTTATACTCAGCAATATCACTAATCTGGTCATAAATATTTTGTGATTTAACCTTAAAAGTATATTCTCCTGCATCAAGGTTGGTATAAATCATCTCACTTTTATTCTTAAATGTTGACCACTCATTTTTATACCCCTCCAGCAAAAAGGAATAAGTGGGTTTATGCTCATCTTCAAAATAAGGGCTGGCAAAATAAAAGGATACATTATTCTCGGAATAACTGAATTTCGGAATTTCTATTTGTTTTCCTTCCTGGTACGTCCCGTGGAATATAGTATCAGATGAGACAATAATTTGCCGGATTAAACTTGAAAAATCAGACTTATAGTTTTTTCGGTCATTCTTATTGTAACGAATCAAACCATCAGCACACCCTACCCATAACTGACCATCATCCTCCAGGTATAAATTATTAATTCGCCCATAATTAATTCCCCAAAAAGGTTTATTGATGAATGTTTTCTCTTCTTTTGAATAATATCCCAGTTTGTGGTTAGCAACGTACCATGTTCTGTTTTTATCATCTTCAATAAGCAAAATTTCCTGTTCAAAAATAGAATCATAAAAAGGTACCGATTCAAACCACCCTCTGGTAAATTTCGGATCATTCAATTCCTCTTCTGTTAATTCAGATCCTATCAATTCTTTAACCTCTTCCTCATGGAAAAAATCAACCAATCCAAATGAACCAAATATCAATGAATCTTTGAAAACTATTGGTTTTACAACTAAATCCGATTGACTTGGAAGTGCATCTCCATCTCCAAAAATATCTATTGATACCTGATCACCTTCCCCTAAAATCAATCTAACTGCACCACTACCTCCGGTTCCAATCCAAATTTCATTTCTAAAAGGATCTTTAATAATGCCATTTGTTGTATTTAATGGAATTTCTTCCTGCCAGATTAAATTAAATTTTTCATTATAAATATATACCCCACCCGAACCGGCAGCAATAATTTTATCATTATGGTGGTAAATACTATTAGTATTAATAAAATTAATCTGGTCAATTTCTGACGTCCCTGACTTTTTAAAAATACCATCAGACGTTGCAATATAAAGCACATCATTTACAATTTCAAAATCCCATATTTGGTTACGGATACTTGGAATCTGACTAAATTCTTTCAGACTTTCCTTTAACGTATCTTGAATATATAAACCGAATGAACTCCCTATATACATCAGTCCGTCATATCTTATAAAAGATTGAATATTGCCTTCAATACCTGACTTTTCATTATAAAATGATAAGGGAGAATAATAATTTACCTTAGAAATACCATTTCCAAGCCCCAGCCATAAATTTTGATCCCGATCTTCAAACATTGCCTTAATATCTGCCGACCTTAGTCCTGTACTTCTGTCAATAGTGTGGATAACTTCCCCTGTGTTATTTATAATGATAATACCCTCATCAAAGGTCCTTAATGCAATATTGCCGTCTGATAATTTAATAGCTCCAAAAATCTTCAATCCGCTCAGGTTTTCAGCTGAACCATCTACAGCTGAAAGAACGCCTTTGTTTAATCTGAATAGTCCATTGCTGTTAGTTACAATAAGGAGGTTATCTACATTGGACTCATTTAATGAAAATAAACCAAAGCAGGTTTCACTTTTAAACAGCTCCGTTCCGGAAACAAGATTTAGTTTTCCATCCTCCCATTTTAAAAGTCCGCTTTGTCGCTCCCTGACATAAAGCGTATTATTCGCTTTATAAGCTGTATGGAAACTTCGTTTGGTATTAATTACGCGAATATCTCTTGTGTCAGTATTATATACAAACAGCATTTTATGTGACAAATAAAATACCTCATTATTAATTACATATGTATAATGAATTTCTTTAAAAAACTGATTGATTTCAGGTAGCGTTTCTGATAAAGAATGGTAAACCAATAAACCGGATTCATTTGGTTTCAAAAAACCAAAATCACCATTCGACCCCACGTAAATTGTGCCATTCTCATCAATAGAAAGACTGTGCACGAATGCCCCTCTGGTTACCTCAATAAACTTCCAGTTCTTGCCATCATATTCCATTATTCCATTGGCATTACCAAAGTACATTACTCCTCTCTGATCCTGTACAATGGCATAATTTTCAGGATTTCTTAACTTCCCGTATACATTGGTAGAATAATTCTCAATAGGAGGATAGTAATCCTGTGCCAATCCGGTAACAAAAATCAGGTGAAAAAAAAATGTTAATAAAACGTGACGGGTCATCCTTTCTATTTTTTGAGTTCTTATATATCTTTATCAAAAATAACAAAAATGACAAAAGAACTCTCTTTTAAAGATATAATAAAGCATGTTGAGAAATTTCATGATTCATTTGGCATTGCAAATAACTATGAACCGACAGCCAAACTCTCTGAAAATGACTATCAGTTAAGGTATAAGCTGATGAAAGAAGAAAATGAGGAGTACCTTGACGCTGTAAAAGATGGTGATTTAGTTGAAATAGCTGATGCTTTGGGAGATCAATTATACATTTTATGTGGCACTATTCTCAAGCATGGTTTACAACATAAAATAACTGAAGTTTTTGAAGAGATTCAACGGTCAAATATGAGCAAATTGGATGCTGACGGTAAACCTATTTATCGTGAAGACGGAAAGGTATTGAAATCTGATTTATACTTTAAGCCGGATATTGCTGCTATCGTTAAATAGATGAACTGATTTCTGGCAGCAACTGATCCTCCCAGTACGATTTAAACTGAAGTAACCTGCTGCCATACCAGGAAAACATTTCACCATCAACCAGAACAACTTTAGAATCAATTAAGTCTTCTAATTCTTTTTGATGTACCTTTTTAAACGGGAAAGGTTCCGAACTTAAAAAAATAAAATCGGGATTTAGTTGCTGTATTTTTTCAGTTGTCACTTCATCATATCTCAGGTTTTCCTGATCGATATTAGTAAGCCCACATGCATTCAGCATGGTATTAATAAAGGTAGCAGTACCTGCAGCCATATAAGGTTTATACCATATCAGGTACAGTACAGTTTTGTTTTCAAACTGTGTTAATGTCTCAAAATTATTGTTGATTACCTTAATTAATGATTGAACTTCATCTTGTTTCTGAAAAACCTGCCCTATATTTTTCATCATTATACAGGCATCAGACAAGTTATAAATATCACTGGTATATACCTGATAATCTAATTGTAATTGCTCAATGTCAGACTTTAAATTTTCTTCTTTATTGGCAATTATCAAGTCCGGCTTTAAGGCTTTAACAGCTTCAAAGTCCACCTTTTTGGTACCACCTACTCTTTTTTTTGTCCTGAACCAGGTTTCAGGGTGAACACAAAATTTTGTGATACCAACCACCTCCTCTTCAAGATTCAAATAATATAATAGTTCTGTTTGAGAAGGTACCAAAGAAATAATCCGCTTAGGTTTCTGTTCTAAGCGGATTAAATGATTGATTTGATCTTTTAATTCAAGGTACACTATCCAATGGCATTGATCATATCATATCTGGTGATAATATGATGCTTCCCATTCTTCAGTTTAACAAGAACAGCTGGCGTATCAACATTCATCAGATTTGAAATATCTTCTATTTTTGTTCCTTCCTCAACAACTGGAAGAGCAGGCAACATTACTTTTGCTAATGGTTCATCCATTAATTCAGGTTTTTCTAACAAATCCTGTAATAAATTTCTATCATCAACATACCCAACAAATCCACCGTCTTTTGTCACCGGAATTTGTGATATATTATAATCTTTCATTTTTGAAATAGCATGAGAAACCAATTCCTCACTGGCACAAACCACAAGGCCTTTATCAATATGATCAGCAATTAAGTCTTTAGCTACTTTATGTTCTTCAGATAAGAATCCTCTTTCTCTCATCCAATCATCATTAAACATTTTACCAACATATCTGCTACCATGATCGTGGAATAATACCACTATAATATCGTCTTCGGTAAACTGATCTTTCATTTGCATTAATCCGGCTATCGCTGAACCTGCTGAATTCCCAACAAAAATACCTTCTTCCCTTGCAATTCTTCTTGTCATTACAGCGGCATCTTTATCTGTTACCTTCTCAAAGTGATCAATTATCGAAAAGTCAACATTTTTTGGTAGAATATCCTCACCAATTCCCTCAGTAATGTATGGGTAGATTTCATTTTCATCAAAAATTCCGGTTTCATGGTACTTCTTAAATACTGAACCATATGTATCAATTCCAATATTTTTTACTGCCGGATTTTGCTCCTTCAGAAATTTACCGGTTCCTGAAATTGTACCACCAGTACCTACCCCAACCAAAAAGTGTGTTATTTTTCCATCAGTCTGCTCCCAGATTTCAGGTCCTGTTTGCTCGTAATGTGCTAATGAATTTGAAGGGTTATCATATTGGTTAACATACCATGAATTTGGTGTTTCCTCAGCCAAACGTTTTGATACTGAGTAGTAAGAACGTGGATCATCTGGCTCTACTGCAGTTGGACAAACCACTACTTCTGCACCAACAGCCCTTAAAATGTCCATTTTTTCTTTCGATTGCTTATCACTCAAAACACAAACCAGCTTATATCCCTTAGCAATACAGGCCAATGCCAGTCCCATACCAGTATTCCCTGAAGTACCTTCAATAATTGTTCCTCCTGGTTTAATTAAGCCGTTTTTCTCTGCATCTTCAACCATTTTCAATGCCATACGGTCTTTTACTGAGTTTCCGGGGTTTGTGGTTTCGATTTTAGCTAAAACAGTTGCCTTCACTCCCTTTACAACACTGTGCAATTTAACCAGTGGTGTATTCCCAATCGTATCCAGAATAGAATTATAGTACTTCATTAATTTTTTTCCACAAAGATAAATGAAATAGTGTAATCTGAAACAGTTAACTACAACTGATTCTTTTTTTAATAAAAAAGGGGATTGTAAATTACAATCCCCATGACATTTCCTTATTATTTAGTTGGATCAAAAATAAAACAACAGATACAAAGAACCGTTAAAGTTATCGGTGTCCAATCCGAAATATTTACTTCCTGCTGTTATAGTTTGGTTAGTTCGTACCACACCAACATTTCCATCAGGATCGGTTCCTGTTGGATCAAAGAATTCACTTGTTATTGTAGACTCTTTATTAGCAGTGTATGATAACGCCTGACCGAATTCTGTTCCGATACAGATTTTTGGTGCAAAATAATACTCCACACCTACAAAAGCTCTTAAACCTATTCCAAGCATTCTGCTATCTATATCAGAAACAATACGTTCAGCTACATTGGCACCATTTCCACCTTGAAAACCTCCATTGGCATTATACATTGAAGTTGGAGTTTGGTTTGAGGCACCGAAAGCATTTCCATATTCATAGTGAGTTTTATCCTGACTTCTCATAAAAACTACTTCTCCTCCATAAATCCCTCTCAATCTGTTCTTTCCTCTTCTGAACTCATATCCAACACCGATATTAAATTCACTATACTCATCAATTCTTCTGTCTTCCACTAAAGAATCAGGAGAGTTCAATAAGTCATTGTAAACATTATACTTATAAGTATATTTTTGATCGGTTAATCTGAAATTAGCTCTAATGGCATTTTTATCAGTCAACATATATTTACCATAAACGGTATTTGAACTGAAATAATCAGATAAGAATTTATTTCCCTGAAGCGGCTGATTGGAAGTGGTTTTACCAAAAATGTCTCCAACATATCTTAAAAAAGGTGAAGCATCTAATCCAATCGCAAATTCTCCCTGAACAGGCAAAATATCTATATCGTTCTTATTTTTCATTTGGTTATCACCTTCCTGCGAAAATGACAAACTACTACCCAGCAGAACTGCTGTGCAAATTCCTATTACATTTTTCATATACAAAAAGTTTTAATTAATTTGCAGCGTAGTCATATTCCTTAATCACCAACGCACCATCATAAACTGAAACTGTTTTATCAGTTAAAGTAAAGATTTTGTCTTCCGGTGGGTTGTTTGAAGGATCAAACTGTGCCTGTGAGCTCTCAAAATCCTGAAATCTCAACTCTACATCAATCTGATCAGAGTATGCAGGAATATTGGTAAACTTAAAAGTACCATCAGCAGCAACTGTTGTTGTAAACTTTAACATTTCATAATTAAATCCAGCTTGAGGATTTTTTTGTAAGTCTTCTGAGTCAACAATAGCAGTAACAACAATACCTGCAATTGCTGTTTCATTATGCAGGCCTGCCGTAAAGACTCCTGCATCAGTTGTGTCATTACTTAAATCAAGCGGTGCAAATAATGTCCCTTGAATAGTTGCCGTTCCAGGATCGGCTGGAAGATTAGCTTCCGTTTTTTTACATGACAATAATGCTATACCTGAAATAGCAATAATTGAAAACAATTTCTTTTTCATGGATTTTTTTTTATCGTTATTGGAATCGTATACGGAACTTTATGAAAAAGGTTCAAAAAAAACTTAAAGTCTTTTTTTCAATTTCATAATTTGTAAATTTGTCACCAGTGAAAAATGTGCTGTGGTACAAATAAAATATGAGTTATTTAATATTTGTTTTTATAACCACTACAGCCCACGAAACCAGAAAACTACATGAAATTACACTATAGAAAATTAGGTGACCAGGGTGAGCCTTTATTCATTATCCACGGATTATTTGGATCGTCAGACAACTGGCAAACACTGGCCAAAAAATTTGCAGAACATTTTCAGGTTTACCTGATCGACCAAAGAAATCATGGAAGATCCCCCCACTCTATTGAGTTTGATTATGATTTGATGGTGAGTGACCTTTCTGAGCTCGTAGATGACCTTCAGCTTGACAAAGTCAATATTATAGGTCATTCAATGGGTGGTAAAACTGCTATTGGATTTGCCGCTGAGTTTGAAGAACATATTGATAAATTAATAGTAGTCGACATTTCCCATAAACAATACCCGCGGCATCATGATCAAATTCTCAAAGGATTACAATCAATCAACCTTAATGTTATTAACTCCCGTAGTAAGGCTGATGATCAACTCAAACAATATATAGATGATATAAGTGTAAGACAGTTTTTGTTAAAAAATCTGTACTGGATTGAAAAAGGGAAACTGGAATGGAGAATGAATGTTCCGGTATTGGCCAATGAAATTGATAAAATTATTGAGGAAATCTACTTCAGTGAAATCGAGTCGGAGACTTTATTTATTAGAGGGGAAATGTCCAATTATATTCTTGAAAGTGATTATGAGGAAATTGGTAGAAAATTTTCAAATTCAAGTATATATACAGTAAAAAATGCAGGGCATTGGATTCATGCAGAAGCTCCAAAAGAGTTTTACGAAGTTTGTCTTAATTTTCTTATGAATCAGTAATTTAAGACCTGTTATAAATAAATATGACCATAAAGTTGTATTTAATCATCACCAAAGTTAAATTTGTGCAAAAAATCGGATGCTTAAGATAGGTCTATTTGGTGTTGGACATCTCGGAAAAATTCACGCTCGTCTTATACTTGAACTTAGTGAATATTTTGAATTTACAGGTTTTTTTGACCCCCATGAAGACAACGCTGCTTTTGCAGAAAGAGAATATAAGCTCAAACGTTTCGATACTATAGAAGACCTTATAGACAATGTGGATTGCATTGATATTGTCACCCCAACCCTATCGCACTTTGAAATTGCAAAGCTGGCTATTAAAAAGGGAATTCATGTATTTGTTGAAAAACCAATTACACATCATGTTAAAGATGCCAAGCTGTTAACTGAACTGGTGGAAAGTAGTAATACAAAGGTTCAGGTAGGGCATGTGGAACGGTTTAATCCTGCATTTAAAAATGCCTCTCAATTCTTTAACTCTCCTTTGTTTATTGAAACCCATAGATTGGCACAATATAACCCCAGAGGAACAGATGTTCCTGTGGTCTTAGACCTTATGATTCACGATATTGATATCGTTCTAAGTGTTGTGAAATCGAAAGTAAAACGAATTAGTGCTTCTGGAGTTGCTGTAGTAAGTGATACACCTGATATCACTAATGCAAGACTTGAATTTGAAAACGGTTGTGTAGCTAACTTAACCGCTTCCAGAATTTCAATGAAAAATATGAGAAAATCAAGGTTTTTTCAACGTGATGCCTATATCAGTGTTGACTTTCTAAAAAAGAAAACCGAGATTGTTAAATTAACTCAGATTGAAGGAGAAGCGGACCCGTTTGATATAGTTTTAGATCTTGGTGAAGGCAAAGAGAAAAAGAAAATTGAAATATTTTCACCTAAAATAAACGAGTCTAACGCCATAAAGGAAGAACTGGCCACTTTTGCGGAATCTATTCTAAATGATTCTAAACCAATTGTTACAATAAATGATGGTTATCAGGCTTTAAAGATTGCTCATCTCATTATGGAAGATGTGAGTAAAAATTTAAAACTCATTCAGGAAAATAATTAAACTTATTTCACGTTAGTATATTTCCAAATCTATTCAATGAAACACATTTACCCGTTGCTTATTGTATTAACTTTAGTGTCTTGTCAGGAAGACCTTACCCCGTCGTGGGTTGAAGTTAATTCATTTGATTTTTCAACAAACCTTACATTGGAGGGAGAACCTACTCACGATATAGTTGATGCATGGGTTTACCTTGACAATAAATCTCTTGGAGTTTGGGAAATTCCGTTCAGAATGCCTGTTTTAGAAGAAGGAGAACATGAATTAAAAATTTTTGCAGGAATCAAGTTAAATGGTATTAGCGATACCAGAACGGATTATGACTTTTATGTTAATCACACTGAACAGATTAACCTTGTTAAGGAACAAACAATCACAGTAAAGCCTTCATTTGTATATAAAAACAATGCTGTTTTTAAGGCAGGAGATGACTTTGAAGACACTGGTACAATTCTCAACCCCAACAATGATTTGGATACCACCAAGATAAAGATTATCTCAAAAACTGACTATCCTGATATTGTAAAGTACGGAAACCATTGTGCTCGAATCAAACTAACATCTATTGATACTTTAGTTAAAATTTATACAAATCTCGATATTGGTATCCCAAATGGTAAAATATTCCTGGAATTAGATTATCTCACTAATAATTCATTCACCATAGGAATTATTGATGAAAATAGTGCCAATAGCAATGACCTTGGCGCTTATGGGGGCGTTAATCCTACCGCATCAAACAATTTTGAGTGGAAAAAAATATATTTTGATATTACCGAGGAGGTCCATAGAAATCCTGCTGCCACTCACTTCGAATATTATATTTTAGCACTGCTTGATGCAGGCAATACTGAAGGAGTCATTTATATAGATAACTTAAAAATTGTTCATCTTATATGACCAGCAGAAGAAAAGCAATTACATACATTCTATTCGATTTGCTTACTGCATTAATTGTATGGAGTCTTTTCTTTATTTTCAGGGATAAGTATATTGAGCAGACCGAAATTGGTTTCAATCAAAAATTTATTCTTGGGATTTTAATTGTACCCGGATTCTGGATGTTACTTTATGCTGTTCAGGGTATCTATCGGCACCCACTTCGAAACTATAGGATCAGAATTTTAAGAGATACTTTTGTTTCATCAGTAATTGGAACCATTGTCGTATTTTTTGCTTTACTTCTTGATGATAAGGTTTATTCTTATACTCAATACTATACCCTTCTTTTTGTTCTGTTTACCCTTCACTTTACTATTACTGTCATACCAAGATTAATTATTACTACAGGTATTGTTAAGCGAATACACTCTGGCAGATTCGGATTCAATACACTCATTATTGGAGGTAGTGAAAAGGCCATTGAGGTAATTGAAGAGCTCAAAAAGTTAAAACAAAGTTCCGGTCATTTATTGAGAGGATTTGTCAACATTAACGGAAATGATTTTAAACTCAGTGAGCATCTGCCATTTCTGGGCCATATTGATGATGTTCACCAGGTACTTAAAGCGCATAAAATTCAAGAGGTAATCATAGCCCTTGAAAGTAGTGATCACGAAAAGCTTCAAAACATTATTATTCAACTTGCAGGCTTCGACTTAAAAATTAATATTATTCCCGATTCGTACGACATTATTGCCGGACAGGTCAAAATGAGTAGTATTTATGGTGCTTTACTATTAGAAGTCAACTTGCTACCAATGCCCGACTGGCAGTATTCAACCAAACGTTTTTTTGATATCGTTATCTCTTTGTTTGCTTTGGTGGTACTAATGCCCATACTGATTATTATCGCTATTTTGGTGAAAACAACCTCCAAAGGACCGATATTCTTTATACAGGAACGCATTGGCATTAATGGCAAACCTTTTAAAATCATAAAATACCGGACAATGGCTGTGGACTCTGAGAAAAACGGTCCTCAATTGTCCAGTTCAAATGATGACAGGATTACACCTCTTGGCAAATTCCTCCGAAAAACAAGACTGGATGAATTCCCTCAGTTCTTTAATGTAATTATTGGAGATATGTCAATTGTCGGGCCCCGACCGGAAAGACAATTTTATATAGATCAAATTACCAGAAAAGATCCCCAATACATTTACTTGCATAAAGTGCGACCGGGAATAACCTCATGGGGACAGGTAAAATTCGGATATGCAGAAAATGTTGAAGAAATGATTCAAAGAATGAAGTATGATCTTCTGTACATTCGGAACATGTCACTTGCCCTTGATTTTAAGATCATGTTTTATACTTTCGTAATAATTGTTAAGGCGAAAGGAAAATAAAAAAATCAAGTCTTTTTTCTCGTATATTTAGACCTCAAAATTCAATTTATGGAAATGCTTCGTATTGAAAATATTGTCAAGCAATATGCAAATCACAGAGCTTTAGATGATATTTCAATCACCACAAAACAAGGCGAAATTTTCGGCTTACTTGGTCCAAACGGAGCTGGTAAAACCAGTTTAATCCGAATCATTAACCAAATCACTGCTCCTGATCAGGGACAAATCCTTCTTTCAGGAAAGCCAATCAATAGGAATGATATTACAAAAATTGGTTATTTACCTGAAGAAAGAGGACTTTACAAAAAGATGAAAGTTGGTGAACAGGCAATGTATTTTGCCAGATTAAAAGGAATGAGCAAACAGGAAGCCAAGCGTAAACTTGACGAATGGTTTGAAAAATTTGATATTACAGCCTGGTACGACAAAAAAGTGGAAGAACTTTCAAAGGGAATGGCTCAGAAAATTCAGTTTATTACTACAATTCTACACAACCCTCCACTACTTATTCTTGATGAACCTTTTAGTGGATTTGACCCCATTAATACTGAACTGGTTAAATCGGAAATTCTGAAACTGAAAGAAAATGGCACTTCGATCATGTTATCAACACATAATATGAACAGTGTTGAAGAAATTTGTGATTCCATTGCATTACTCAATCAATCCAAATTAATACTCAATGGTACTTTAACCAATATCAAAGAGCAATTTAGAACACACACTTATGCCATTAAATTTAAGGGTGTAATGATGGCATTTGCCAATGCGCTCTGGGCTAACTTTGCACTAATTGATAAAGAACAAATTGATGACAATACTGCAATTGCCTACGTACAACTAAAAAAAGATCATACTGTGAATGATTTACTAAAAACCATTTTACCTGAAGTTGAGGTTATTTCTGTCAATGAGGTTTTACCTTCAATGAATGATATATTTATCAATGCTGTACAACAAAAGGAAGGAGGCAACAATGAGTAATTTAAAACTAATAATCGGACGGGAGTACAACACCAGAGTAAGGAAAAAATCTTTTTTAGTCACCACTATTTTGATTCCAATCATTTTTGTTGGATTTGCATTTGCAGCAATGTATCTGAGCCATGAAGACAGTTCACAATCAAAAGTTTTAATCGCCGATCCCGGTGGATGGTGTGATGGTAAAATATTTCAGGAAGACACAGTAGATGCACCTGCCAGATTTTTCTTCTACGAAAACTATATTGATAGTGCCTCAACTTTTCTAACCGAGAAAAAATTTGAAGACTATGATGTTTTGGTCAGCTTAAATGAAAAAATTGTGGAAAACAGGAGAGTTCCTGTTTATTATAAAAAGCTGCCAAATCTTGAAACAAAAAAATATATTCAAAACCGGATTGAAGCCCGGATAAGAAAATATCTGGCCCTGAAAAAAACAAGGTTAACCGAAACTGAATATGACTTGATCCAACTGCCATTTTCTTTTAAATACCTGGATGCCGAAGACCCAAGTAATCTGGACCTGAGTACAGAAAGATCCCTGATTGGATTTGCTTTTTCAGTAATTACCTTCATTTTTATCTTTGTATATTCTGCCCAGGTTATGCGGGGTGTAATTGAAGAAAAAACGAACCGCGTAGTTGAAATTATCATCTCATCAATTAAACCATTTCAGCTAATGATGGGTAAAATTATTGGTATCGGATTGGTAGGGCTGACTCAGTTTATTATTTGGGTCGTTGTATCAGGTGTGGGACTGACTTTACTACGGATGTTTGCATTTCCTGACATGACAGACCCGTCAAACTGGGATGCTATTGCTATGGAAAACGGTGTCATCAGCTCTGGAGGACTTAGTGGTTCTGAAACATGGATATACCTGATATATGAAGGCATACAATGGCCGATAATGATAGGTGCCTTTTTAATCTATTTTGTGGGTGGATTCCTGATATACTCCAGTTTATTTGCTATGATAGGTGCTATGGTGGATTCAGAAACTGATACTCAGCAACTCATTTTACCTGTAATTATGCCTTTAATGTTAAGTTATATGGTATCTGCAATGATGCTCTCCAATCCCGAAAGCACTATTGCCACATGGTTTTCCATCATTCCATTTACCTCGCCTGTGGTAATGATGGTTAAAGCAGCTGTTGGAACCTTAACTCCATGGCATTATATTCCGTCAATTATACTGTTGTTTTTGACCTTTATCGGTACCACCTGGGTAGCTGCTAAAATATACAGAACCGGTATCTTAATGTATGGTAAAAAGGCTTCGTGGAAAGAGGTATTCAAGTGGATCAGGTACAAATAATGGTCTACATGCTTAAATAAAAAGAAGGCTGAATTGCTTTGAAAATTCAGATTTTATTCGTAGTTTAGATAGAATCCCACTATGAATAAAAGAATCGCAATAATAGATATTGGTACCAATACCTTTAATTTACTCGTGGTCGACAGGTATGAAAATGACTTTGATATAGTCTATAAGGAACGTATTGGCGTAGGTCTGGGACACAAGGGAATTAATCACTCAAATATTGCACCTGAAGCTTTTAATCGTGGTATTGAAACCCTTAAACATTACCGAAAAAAATGTGCAGATCTTAATGTCAGTTTTATTTGTGCCATAGGAACATCTGCTGTCAGAAATGCGCTTAACAGGGATGCCTTTACAAGCTCAGCCTACCAGGAAGCTCAGATCAAAATTAATGTCATTTCGGGCCATGATGAAGCCCAATACATATACCATGGTGTAAAACTGGGGCATTTTTTTGATAAGGACAGCCTGATTATGGATATTGGAGGTGGCAGCACTGAGTTTATTTTTGCTAATTCTGATGGTATCCGGTCAAAAATCAGTTTCGAGATAGGTGTTTCCAGAATCTATCAACTATTTGACCTGCCCTCACAATTTAATTGCCAAACGGTTGCTACAATTGAAAATTATCTTGAAGAATCAACCCGTGGGTATTTTGATAATCTGAACGCCCATACACTTGTTGGGTCATCAGGTTCTTTTAAAACATTTTATGAACTTCATCTGAACGAACAATATCCAAGAAATCAATACGTCAATATTAGTATGGATGAGTTACGTTATACTTTAAATAAAACCACCTACTCCACTAAAAGCGATCGGGACTCAAATGACTATATTATTCCAATACGGAAAAAGATGATCAATATCGCTTCAGTTAAAACCAATTGGATTATTAATAAGTTGAATATCGAAAAATTCGTAATCTCTCCCTATTCTTTAAAGGAAGGGTTGATTTTTTCCAATCATACCGAACTGGCTTATTAAATAGCGTCTTTTGTCCGCTCCATCAAATCAGCAAGAAAAGCTCTGGCTCTGAATAACTGGGCTTTTACAGTTCCCAGAGGTAAATCCATTTCGTCAGCAATTTCCTCGTACGAAAGTTCCAGAAAATACCGCTTCTCTATCAGGTCCCGATAACGTGGCTTAAGAGACTTCACAATATTCCGCATATGCTTTACCTTTTCTGAGTGAATCGCTTCTTCTTCAGGGTCTTTTTCACTGCTCTCCACATCAATCATGATTTTTTCACCATCACTATTGGTATAACCCGTATCCATTGACGTAACCTGAATTCTTTTCTTTCGGATAAAATCTATGGCATTATTGGAAGCAATTTTAAACAGCCAGGTACTAAATGCAAAACTGGGAGAATACTGATGCAGGCGATTAAAAGCTTTACCAAACGCTTCAATGGTCAAATCTTCCGCATCTTCTTCTTTTGACACCATTTTAAGCATCATAAAATAAATGGATTCGCGGTATTTTGCCATCAAATCTGCATAAGCCGTTTGATTACCGTTCAATGCTTTTTCAACAAGAACTAAGTCTTTTTTCCCTTTTTCAGATAAATTATCTCCTTTTACCATGTTCTTTTTTCAGTTGATGTGTTCGAGTAGTAAATAAATGGCATTACGATTAAATGTACCAATTCAATAATTGGATAAACCCATACCAAATCTTTCATCTTCAACTTCCTCAGCAACAATCCGTTTACAAACCAATACAATAAATATCTACCTACCAATAATGCAGTAATAAACAAATACCAGTCCGAATTGAAAAGTAAAATAAAGAAAGAAAACCACATCAAATACATACTTAGCGGAAATATTCCTAAAAACAACTTGTTAATAAGTTTATATTCCGGAGCAGTTGTAAAGTGCCGTTTTTTCTGATTAATCCATGACTCCCATGAGGTTTTTGCCTCAGAATATACAAAAGCATCCGGATTGATATTAATAGCAACATTCTTCCGGTTAGCCACATCCCTTATAAATAAATCATCATCTCCCGAAGCAATATGATAATGCTTTTTAAACCCTTCATTATCATTAAACAGAGATTTGGAATAAGCCATGTTCCTTCCCACTCCCATATACGGCAATCCCAATTTTGAAAAACTGAGATAAGTAATAGCAATTGAAACCGCATCAAACCTGATGAATTTATTTAAAATGCCCTTAATCTTATAAAACGGGCTGTAACCTAATACTATCTGTTTTCTGGAATTATAAGTTTCTGCTATTTCTCTTAACCAACGATTCGAATTTGGTTTGCAATCGGCATCAGTAACAACTATCAAATCATGCTTTGCCCCCTTTATCCCAACCGTTAATGGTATCTTTTTTCCAAATTTACGGTGCCTGTTTTTTTCCAGGTTAATACGTTTTAAATTTGAAAAATCCTTTTGGTAAGCTTTGATAATATGTCCGGAATCATCCTGACTTTGATCGTTAACCACTATAACCTCAAAATCCGGGTAATCCTGTTCTAAAATTACAGGCAAATTTTTAAATAAATTATCTTCCTCGTTTCTTGCACAAAGTATGACACTTATGGGCGGCAAAAAGGTTGATTTGTCAACCTTTTTTTTATGAATAAGTAACCTGAAATTAAACAGTATCAGGTAAAGTACCTGAACTAACACCATAGTCGTGAATATCAAAAGTATAGTTCCAAGAAAATCGAAGCCGGGCTCAGGTAAAAAATTCATAATATAATATTCGAACAAATGTGTCATTTTTTTTTTAGCGTTATATTTGTCCGTAAAATACTTTTCCACAAAATGAATTTTAAACCAGAGTCTAAAGACAAACTTTCTAAAGCCAGAACCGGAACCATTACAACAGCACACGGGGAAATTAAAACACCAATATTTATGCCCGTGGGAACTACCGGAACGGTTAAAGGAATACATCAGCATGAATTGGAAAAGGACATTAAGGCTCAAATTATTTTAGGAAACACTTACCATCTCTACCTTCGACCAGGTTTAGAAACCCTGAATAAGGTCGGAGGTCTGCATAGCTTCATCAATTGGGACAAACCTATTTTAACTGATTCCGGAGGGTATCAGGTATACTCACTTGCAGGTACCCGAAAAATAAAGGAGGAAGGTGTTAAATTTCAATCTCATATTGATGGTAGTTATCACATGTTTACACCTGAATATGCAATAGATATACAAAGAACAATTGGTGCGGATTTAATTATGGCATTTGATGAATGCACACCATATCCCTGCGAATACAATTATGCCAAACGTTCAATGCACATGACACACCGCTGGCTCAAAAGATGTGTGGACAGGATGAATGAAACCGAACCTTTATATGGGTATGAGCAAACTCTATTACCTATTGTTCAGGGTAGTGTATATAAAGACTTAAGAATGGCTTCTGCCGAAGCTATTGCATCATTCGATCTGCCTGCAAATGCCATTGGCGGATTATCAGTAGGAGAGCCAGATGAAGACTTATACGAAATGACAGATATTGTTACTAATATTTTGCCATCTGAAAAACCCCGATACCTGATGGGAGTGGGTACTCCAATGAATTTACTTGAGTGCATTGCACTTGGTATTGATATGTTTGATTGTGTTTTACCAACTAGAAATGCCCGACATGGTACAATCTATACCAAAAATGGTATTATGAACCTTAAAAACCTAAAGTGGAAAAATGACTTTTCACCATTAGATGAAAATGGTACCTCATATGTTGACTCTACTTATTCCAAGGCTTATGTAAGACATCTCTTTTCAGTTAATGAGGCATTAGGAAAACAAATTGCAAGTATTCATAACCTTGCTTTTTACATTTGGTTAGTTGGTGAAGCAAGAGCACAAATTGAAGCAGGAATGTTTACAGAATGGAAAAATAAAATGGTTAAACAAATGTCTCAAAAACTATAAATGTATGAAAACTCTTTTTGTATTGCTGGTTATACTTTGTTCAAGTCTTGGTTTTGGACAAGTCAGTGGAGAAATCATTAATGACCACCGACCCATTATAAAAGACATTGTATATGAAGTGAACGGACGGAAACAAGGTACTCTGGCATTTACAATTAGTGTTAACGAGAAAGGAGACGTTATTTCCTGTAAACTGGACAAGGAAAATAGCACTGTTTATGATACTCCTGCCAGTGTTGCTGCCCGAAACCAAATCACCTCAGGCCTTAAATTTAAGGCAGATTCATCTTATCCTAAATTTCATCACGGTACAGTCTGGATCACCGTTTTAAAACGTTAAATCTGGTTTGAGCTGGATAATATATATACTCATTTTCATAATATTTAGCTGGCTCATTAGTCGGCAGGCACAAACAAATGCTTTAACCACAAGAGACTTTTTGACTGCTTTTTCAATTAAAGTTTTTTATGGTGTACTTTATCTTCTTATTTTTACCTACTACTTCTCAAACGGCACTATTTATGGTGACACTTACCGCTTTTTGCAGGATGCTCTTGTTATAAAAGATATTGCATATCAGGACTTAGGTGTATTTTTAAAACTTTTTACAGGTTTGGGCCAGCTGAATCAGCAGGAAGTTCATCTATTTCTGGAATCAACTCAAATATGGGATTATGGAAATAACGGGGATTGGATAAATGATAATCGTTTAATCATAAGAGTAAACACCTTTATCCATTTTTTTTCAATGGGCAACCCGTATATACATGCTTTAGTTTTTAGTTTTCTATCATTCACTGGTATCCGTTTGGTTTACCAGGCTTTCCATAAATTTGTTCCAAACAAAAAAATATTTTGGTACGCTCTGGTACTTTGGCCCAGTATTGGATTCTGGGGCGGAAGTATACTGAAAGAAACATTACTTGTTTTTGGAATAGGCCTCTTCTTCTTCTCTCTCTTTTCGATTTTGAGCAAAGAAAAAAAATCAAGACATTTCTTTTATCTGGCTGTTGCCATTGGTATTTTAGCTTTTAATAAACCTTATGCAGGCTTATTTATCATTTGTCTGACATTAGTTTACATATTTGGACACTCTATTCAATGGCGAAGAAATGGCTTAATGTATGGAGCAATTGGTATAGCAGGTCTTTTTATTGTACTTACTACAGCTCCTTTGTCTCCCAATCTTACAGAGAGGTTATCCAGAAAACAAAATGATCTTAATAATTTAGGAAAGGGAGGAATTGCTTTTATTACCGACTCATCCTTTTGTGTTTTTAACTACGACTTATTGAATCATTTTGAATTAGAAGAAAACAAAAAAATAAGTGTTATTAGCACCGCAGAAGGACAATACAAATTGTTTGGGAAAAATAAATTTTACGATTTTACCATTAGCCCTTCTGATCGGCATTATGATGTTTACCTCATTTATGCCCCTTCAACAAGTTATTTCAAAACCAATCCAATCAACAACTCGGCCTCCGTATTATATCAATCAATCCCGGGCGCAATTATCAATGTATTAATCAGACCATTTCCATGGGATAATGGAGACCCTCTGAAAATAATGAGTTTTGTATTTAACATTATCTTACTCATACTTTTAATCTTTAGTATCCTCAAAAGAAGAAAAATCAGCTCAGAAGAAAAATATATTTTATTCACATTATTCTCCATTTCACTGTTTATTACTGTAATTATTGGATTATCCATTCCTATCTTTGGCGCTATTGTCCGATATAAATTACCTGTTGAATTATTTCTGATAATAAGTAGTCTTATTATACTAAAACCATTGCACCATGAAAAAAACAATCATTAGTTTATTGATGTTTACTTGTATTTTAACAGGATGCTATCAACCAGATTCAGCTGACCTGATTATACATAATGCTAAAATCTATACCTGTGACGGTAGTTTTTCGATCGAAGAAGCAATGGCTATAAAAGATGGACAAATTTTACAGGTTGGTCCTGAACGGGAAATACTTAATGGGTACGATTGTGATCATATAATAGATGCACAATTAAAACCTGTTTATCCTGGCTTTTATGATGCACACTGTCATTTTTGGGGCTATGCTAATACATTTAGAGAAGTTAGCCTAAATGGCTCCAAATCATTTAATGAAGTTATTGCAAAGGTTATTGATTTTGAAAGGAACAATGATAGCGAATGGATTACAGGAAGAGGATGGGACCAAAACCTTTGGGATATAAAGGAATTTCCTGTTAACGATAGTTTATCTGCCCTTTTTCCAGATAAACCAATTCTGTTAAGACGTATTGACGGTCATGCGGCAATTGCCAATCAAAAAGCACTTGAAATTGCCGGAATTACTGACACCACTACCTGTTATGGGGGGCAAATTATAAAAAATGGCAACCAATTAACCGGTGTTTTAATTGACAACGCAGTAGACCTGGTATTAGATCAAATTCCGGAGCCGGACAAAGCACAAAAATTAGCCTTTCTTCAAAAAGCTGAGCAAAAACTCTTTGAGCAAGGTCTGACCAGTATTAATGACGCTGGTGTAAATGCCGATTTAAGACAGGATTATATTAACTGGTATAATAATCATGATCTTAAAATACAAAACTATCTTATGTTGTTCCCGGATCAAAAAAACTTAGAGTTTGCCACACGAGAAGGTAGTTATGATTCGTCAGGGCTTCACATTAACAGTTTCAAATTAATCGCTGATGGTGCCCTTGGCTCAAGAGGGGCATGTTTAATTGCGCCTTATTCTGACTCTGCTCATCATTTTGGAACTATTCTCAAATCTCCTGACAAAATTCGATCGATTGTTAATATTGCAAAAAATATCGATTATCAGGTTAATACACATTGCATTGGTGATTCAGCCAATCGCTTAATGCTCAATATTTATAAAGAAGCAATTGGTAGTGTATCAAATCACAGGTGGAAAATCGAGCATGCACAAATCCTTTCTCCTGACGATTTTGCATTCTTTGAGTATCTGAATGTTATTCCCTCTGTTCAACCTACTCATTGTACTTCTGATATGCCATGGGCTCCGGAAAGAATTGGTCCGGAAAGAATTGATTATGCCTATGCTTATAAAACATTACTTGAAAAAGCGGGCATACTTGCACTCGGCACCGATTTTCCAATTGAAAATATTTCAACTTTTGAAACTTTCTATGCGGCGGTGACCAGAAAAGATAAAAACAATGAACAAAGTGCGCCCTATAACGCCAGTGAAAAGATAAGCAGACAAGATGCACTGATGGGAATGACTTATTGGGCTGCTTACTCAAATTTTGAAGACACGAAACGTGGAAGCCTCGAGGCCGGCAAACAAGCTGACTTTATTATGCTGACAAAAGATATTATGACAATTGAGGAGACTGAAATCTTAAATACATTTGTTTTTAAAACCTTTCTTAAGGGTGAAGAAGTATACTCAGCCTTATAATTAATCGGATGAAACAAAAATAAGTGAAGTCTAAAGTTTTTTTAAGGAAAGATAATAATGTCCTCCTCTAAAATGACTTCCTCTCTTGAAAGAGGATCAAGGAGGGAAATTATTTTGAACGCATCAACTGAATCATTCAACACTAGAATCAAAACTTTTAGAAATCAATTCAGGGGGCAGGAAGCGTAGAATATTTTTTAAGATTAACTCACATTTTTACTGACTCCCAACTTTAATCTTTTACGTAAAACAACACTGGTACCGGCATAAAAAGAAAAAGAGATTTGTCTTCATTTCAAAACAAATCTCTTCCCCAAACCAAAACAAAGAATTCCAATTTTAAATTGGAATATTAAAGGGAACCACCCCTTTAATGTTTTATATTAAAAAGATGGACATGATATTGTACGAAATCTCTTAAGAGGTTTCTTACAAGTAAAATCAAGTCCTAAAGATAATTCATGTGATCCTCCACTTGCATTCGACAAAGTAGAAGTTGTTACATCATAACTGTAACCAAAACGCATTCCGCTGTATTCAATACCCATTGACAGGATAAAGGCATCACCAGGTCTTAACCAGGCTCCGGCTGAAAAAATTGAATACTTAGCAGAAACTCCAAGATTTAATTGGTTAAACTCATCCTGATAAGTATAAATAACGTTAGGAGAAAGTGAAACAGTACTACCATACTTAGAATTAGCTCCTAAAGGTATATTAGCTCCCATATGCCCTGTAAATCTCATTGGCAATCTGGAACCGTTTTGTGAACGGATTAATGTTTCATCTGGTCTGTTCAAATGTTTAACAGCCACACCAGCATAAAAATTGTCAGAAAATATTACTGTTCCCACACCTACATCAAAAAAACCTTTTGTAGTCCAGTTTGTTCCTACTTCCCTACCACTTTTTACATCACCAGTTTGATAAATAAAACCTTTTCTTGGATCAATCATATCACCAAAAGTTAATTTACTCCAGTTCAAAAACTTTTGATTCCATCCGGCCGAAACACCAAAAAGTAAGGTATACTTCTTAGACAAATTCAAGTGATAAGAATAAGCCAGGTTCAATGCATTCCAGTTAATGGTATTTTGTCCTGCCATATCATTCATCATCTGAACGGAAATTCCGCCATGCAAAGAGTTGATATATTGATCGTACGAAACCGTATTAGTTACAAAGGCTCCCGTAATAGAAGGCCATTGATTTCTATAGTTAAAATTAACCCGGGGACAACCATGAGTACCTGACATTGCAGGATTTAAATAAATAGGATTGGCATAGAATTGAGTAAATTCCGGATCCTGTGCAAACCCCAACATTGAACATCCAACAAATAAGAGTAGTAAGCTTTTTTTCAGTTGTTTCATAAATTTCTTATCTAGTAGTCTTATTTTTCGCGCTAAATCTAATACCAATATTATGAGAAACAAAACTTTTTTGCAAAAATTCTGATTCCAGGTAATCCATTTGGTAATTCAATCTAAACGATTTAAACTTTAATCCAACTGATGCTGCATATTCATTGTTTGTTGAATATGAAGCGCCAATCGTAAACCAATTTAGCTGAGCTGTAGCTCCAACCCAAGCTTCTTTCTTCTGTCCAAATTGATAGTAACTCAAAACCGGACTCAATAATCTCTTTTTATCACGCGACTGAAAGTCAAATCCTGCAACTGCTGTGTATAGCCTTGGACTTCTTAAAACCTGTTTCTCATCTGCAGTATAAACCGTTTGGTCGTGTTGTGCTATATTATCTGCATTAGCACCCACATAAAATCTTCCTGCATTGATTACAAATCCAACCCCGTAATCCTTATACCATAAGTTATTTGCCCCTGATTGGTTACCGTTTTCATAAGTTGGTAACACTCTTCCCCTATCCATTTCAATAAAGGAACCAGGCGTAACTTTTTCGGAATTTGTTGATGTCATACCCATTGATAATTTAACTCCGGGTTCAAAAATGACATTTTTTCCGAGTTCAAATTTAAAAGAATAAAATAAACTGGCAACATAATTTTGAAAACTACCGTAATTGTAGTCGCTATATTTTATGCTGGCACCTACCCCACTTTTGAGTGTAGGCATATAATTGTCAAAGTAAATTGTTGAGTTCTGACTGTTAACATCCTTTCCTAGCCACTGGTTTCTATAATCCATTCCAATTCTAAAACCTCTTGAACCTCCTGTAAAACCGGGATTAAACGCTAATAAATTTCTGTCAGGGATAATTAATTCAGGGTCCTTTAAATTCACTAAGGCTAAAGGATATCCTGACCTGCGTTCGATCTTATTGTAAAAGCGTTTTAGTTTATATTTAAGTATATTTCCCCTTTTTAGCTTTACAATATTGACGCTTTTTGTTTTAACGAATAAAGGGTTCCGTGAAAAACCGCCACTGTATTTTGAAGAACTGTTATCAACTTTCCCCTGTTCAATAGCCAATTGACTATAATCCGAAACTGTTACCGAATTTCTGTTAATTCTGATTTCTCCATCTCCTTCTTCCCATAACCCCATATCATCCTGACTTAAAGTAGGTGACTCTCCAACTATTTGATCATTACCTGAGAATGATACTATTGCTCCGCTCACTCCTGAATTATTCACAACCTGACTTGCCTGACCTGCTGATGTAGTCTGTTGAGCTGCATTTTGACCTGAAATTGATTGAGTAGCGATAAGACCGTCAAATCCTGATTCTACAAAAGAACTGGTAAATACCGGGTTAGCATCCGTTCCTCTGCTTGAGTACAGATAATTATCTGATGTACCAGCCCAATAAGCTAATACACCTGCACTGGATATAAATAACAATAATAAAGCGGCCCATTTACCATATCGTTTGAAAAACGAATCTTTTTGAAGTGCAGCTACATTCTTGTATTTAAAATCAGAATTTCTGATATACGCATTATCCCAGGCATCAATATCCTCCTCATATTGCGCATCATTTAACATAAAGGACTCAAAATAATTTTTCTCTTCAGGAGACAAATTACCTTCCTTATAGTTAAACATCCATCTGTCAAAATTTCCAGGAATCCTCATCTAATTCTACTTCAATAGCTGCTTAGGCATGCTTCACTTCAAGCACCTGCAGGTTTTTTAATTGTTTTTTAATTTTGTTTCTGGCTCTGAATAAATATACTTTAACCTGAGATTCCGAAAGATCTAAAATTTCTCCAATTTCTTTATAGTTGTAACCTTCAAGGTCACGTAAAAGAATAACGGATTTTTGAACCGGAGGTAAAATTGACAAAGAATTTTCGACAATTTCAACCAATTCAAACTGATGCATTTGACAAGCTTGCCTTTCGTCAGACTCAACCGCATTTACATAAGAAATACGATTACGTCGCTTAATGAAATTCAGCATGGTATTATGGGCAGTGGTAAATAACCACGATTTTGATTTCTCAAATTCAACCTTTTTTCGGTTATTCCATAATTTTTCAAACACATCCTGTACAATATCATCTGCATTTGCTGCAGATTGCAAATACTTCAAACAGTAGCCATACAGACGACCGGAGAAATTATTTACAGCGATATTATACTCTTTCCTATTCAAGTTGCAATATTTTCAGCGCCTTTTCACAGTAAAACAATTAAACCTATTGAAAAGTTACAAGGACACGATTATATTTTAGTAAAGATAAGCAAATATGTTCTTTTCCACACTAAAACATGCTAATTTTTAAACGAAATTTTCTTATATTTATTACTATATTGACAAACAATTATCCATTAAGATGTTATGGAACGACCATAAATTTTAGAGTGCAAAGTATATCCACTGGCATGAATAATTTTTTTGGGAATTCCATCTCACCAATGAAAATACAAATTATATACAGATGAAAGATTTGACCCGTTTATTTGAGATCCCCTATTATCAATTAGAACAATATCCTCAGGATGTTGTATTTGCAGATAAAATAAAAGGTAATTGGGTCACCATGTCAACTCAGGAATATTTAAACAAAGCCAATGCATTAAGTCGGGGACTGATTAAGCTGGGGATTCAGCCCGGTGATAAAATAGCCCTGATTTCAAATAACAGGTCAGAATGGCATATATGTGATATTGCTATTCAACAGGTAGGTGCAGTGAGCGTTCCTGTTTACCCTACCATTTCCAAAGATGATTATGCCTTTATATTTAATGATGCAAAAATTAAATATTGTATTCTTTCCGATAAGGATCTATTTGATAAGGTTGATGCTATAAAAGATGATGTGGAAAGTCTTTTGGAAATATATTCTTTTGTAGAAATTGGCGGGGCAGTTGATTGGGAAATTCTGTTTGAAGATCCTGATGAAGCACTTGATAATGAGGTAACCAAAAGAAAAGAAGCCGTTAAACCTGAAGATTTAGTAACCTTAATTTATACATCAGGTACTACCGGTAACCCAAAAGGTGTGATGCTCTCTCACCAAAATATTTTTAGTAATGTCCACGCCAGTATTCCAAGAATACCGGTAGACCATAACCATAAGGCATTGAGTTTTCTTCCTATTTGTCATGTTTACGAAAGGATGTTACTTTATTTATATCAAATATTGGGTATTTCAGTCTATTTTGCCGAATCAATTGACACCATTGGAGATGACCTTAAGGATGTTAAACCACATGTTTTTACAGCAGTTCCAAGACTTCTTGAAAAAGTTTACGATAAAATTATGGTTAAGGGTGAAGAGTTGACGGGCTTGAAACGCAAATTATTCTTCTGGGCAGTAAAACTGGGTAACGAATATGAGGTAACCGGAAAATCCGCACTTTATCATGCCAAATTAAAAATAGCCAGAAAGTTGATTTTTAGTAAATGGCAGGAAGCATTAGGTGGAAACGTTATTGTAATTCCTTGTGGTAGCGCAGCGTTACAACCAAGACTCGCCAGAATTTTTATTGCAGCAGACATTTCAATTTTTGAAGGGTACGGTCTGACTGAAACCTCACCTGTAATTAGTGTGAATTATGCAGGAAAAGGCAATTTAATGTTTGGAACCACTGGTAAACCATTGGAAAATGTTGAGGTAAAAATTGCTGAAGACGGTGAAATTTTAATTAAAGGACCAAACGTGATGATGGGGTATTATAATAACCCTGAAAAAACGAAAGAGGAGTTTACCGAAGACGGCTGGTTTAAAACAGGAGATATTGGAAGAATTGAACCTGGTGGTTTTTTGAAAATAACAGACCGTAAAAAGGAGATGTTCAAAACTTCAGGAGGAAAGTATATTGCACCTCAGGTAATGGAAAACAAGTTTAAGGAATCCAGATTCATTGAGCAGATTATGGTTATAGGAGAAGGCCAAAAACACCCTTCTGCCCTTATCGTACCTAACTTCGAATTTCTTGTTGAATGGTGTCGACGAAAAGACATTAATTTTGGTGATACCTGGACCGATTTGATTCAAAATGAAAGAGTCATTAAGCGAATTGATAAAGAAGTTAATTTCTTTAATGAAAAATTTGGTAGCTGGGAACAAATTAAAAAGTTTGAATTAGTTGATCACCAATGGACCGTTGAATCAGGAGAATTAACACCTACAATGAAACCTAAAAGGAAAACAATCTCTTCAAGTTATAAGGACCTTATTACTAAAATATACTCTTAGGTTAGCTATTCCATTTTGAATATAGCGGTGAAATAAGTACTGACAAATTTCTCATTTTGAATGGTTGATATGATCTCACCCTTGCTATAAAATTCATAATCAAAAGAATTGTAAAGCTCCGGGATATCTGACTTTTTATCATTGACGGTATGTGCAAAGGAAAGTAATCCGTTCTTTTTATAAGTAAAATCTATCCTTTCGAGTGACCGTATAGCTTTGCTTTCTTTGTTTCGTTTTGCCCAACCAACCTTTTTTGTAATCTCTTCTCCATTATAATCGTAATAAAACTCGTTTATAGGCTTGGCAGAAGTATTGAGTTGGCCGGTACTGATTAATCGCTTATTAAAATTGTACCTAATCTGCGTAAGTACATTTACTTTTTTCGGCCCTTCCTTTAAAGTTGGATTATCCATTGATAGGTCCACCTTTGACAGTCTGTTACGGGCATCATATTCAAAATTAACGGTGTACGTAATTACACCGGCTACAGTCGTTCTGGTAATTAACTGGTTTGTAGAATTGAATTTCAACCGGTTTTCCCGGTATACCTTTCCTTCAATATTCCGAAGCCTTTCAATCACCATATTCGATTGCCGGTCAATATCCCAATGCTTCACATACAGTATTCTGCCTTTTTCATTGATGTAATGATAAGCTTTTGACATGAAGTAAGGCGAATCATCCTTATAATTGTAAACAATAGCCCTTTCAGGAATTGTGTCACTGGTAAAATAGTAATCCATTACTTTAGTCAATCTTCCCTTTTGATCAAAAAAACAATGGTATTTTACTCTTGTCAGTGCCCTCAGGCTATCTGACGCCTCTTTAATTTTTATTGATTTAATGTTATTATCCCTGATGAAATCCTGAAGGAGAAAGAACTTATATTCGATTCTGAAATCCTGAGCGAATACTTTTGGTACAAAAAAGAAGCATAAAAGCAGTAGCAGGTATTTCATTTTATTACTCACCTCAATAAGGTATAATTTAAAATTATTCCTCAATAATACTACCCTATTCGAAACATTCTTTAGTGTGTATAAGCAAGTTTTTAACAAAAAAAAGAGAACAAAAGCTGTTCTCTTTGGCTATCAGTCTGATAATCTTCACTTAATCAAATCTTTTAGTGTATCCATGACAATAAGGTGTTCCTCCTTTATTTGAATAATAATGTTCATGATAATCTTCCCCTTCCCAAAAAACTGAAGCTTTTGTTATGGCTGTTGCCACCTTAATCCCCTTTGATTCGAGTAAACCTTTTAGCTTTTCGGCAATTTGTTTTTGAGATTCACTTGTATAAAATACCTCGGTCCTGTATTGTGTTCCAATATCTGGTCCCTGACGGTTAATCTGAGAGGGATCATGTGTTTCAAAAAAAAGTTTACAAAGCGTTTCGTAGTCTGTTTTTTCAGTATCATATATTACTCTTACCGCTTCGGCATGACCAGTACTTCCGGAGCATACTTCTTTATAAGTTGGCTCTTCCTTATGTCCACCAATATACCCTACCTGGGTCGATATTACCCCTTCGGCTTTTTCAAAAAAGTACTCTGTTCCCCAAAAACAACCGGAAGCAAAAATAGCCGTGTCAGTTTTTATAGTATCATTTGAATTAGTTGTCATTATTTCTTTTTTTTTAAAATTAAGCGAAATCGAATTTACACAATGTCTGGTATTTTTTTCAGTAAAACCTTCACCAAAAAAAACATGCCCTAAATGCCCCTGACAATTTCTACAAACAATTTCCGTTCTCATTCCGTCTGCATCCCTTAATTCTTCAACATGATTATCAATCATATCGTCGAATGAAGGCCAACCCGTTCCGGAATCAAATTTAGCAGAAGAATTGAATAGTTCGGCATTACACCTTTTACAAGTATATATACCTTCCTGATGATTATTAACATATATTCCGGTACCGGGATATTCCGTTCCTTTATGTACAATTACCCTGGCTTCCTCGGGTGTTAATTCATTCCAGCCTGATGTGTTTATTTTTACCTCAGGTATAGTCACGGTTGTATCTTTTATTGGTTGAGAAGTTTCATTTTGCCCGCAAGAAGTAAAACCAATGCACAAAAAAAGAACGATAACAAGAGGAGATAATTTCACGCTTTTTTTCATATTTCTTTTCTTTCTATCTTAGTCGGATTATCTTAAATATCATTTCAAAACCAAACCTTAAATAATGTTAATTTAATGTCCGAACAAAAAATTAAACAAAGATTTAACAAACTTATTGAAGCATTAAAACTCGAAAAATCGGAAGAGATTCAACAGTATGATTTCAAAGCTAAGGAATTATCTATACAAGAGAAAATAATTAACGGAATTTGCATTTTCCCTGTAATGTATAAAGCAACCGGATATACAGATTCCGGCAGATGTATTCTGAGTTTCGAAGCCGGAACTACCCCCGGAAGACAATTTAAGACAGGACAGCCGGTAAAACTATTTAATAGTGAGGAGGATCAGGCTAAAGGAATAATCAGACATGTGAAATCAATGCATATTGAAATCATTACAGATGATGAAACGATACAGGATTGGATTACGAAAGGAAAAATCGGAATACAGATTCAGGCTGACACCAAAACTTTAGATTACCTTATTCAACAAATGGAAGTTTTCACATTGGAAACTAATCCTCTAATGGAATTATTTTACAATTTTGATAAAGAAAGTTTAGTGGATCTTAGTGACCGACAGTTTACATCTTCTGATTTAAATGAATCACAAATCATGGCTGTTCAACATATTCTTGGACAAGACCCAATCAGTATTGTTCACGGACCGCCCGGAACCGGAAAAACAACCTGTTTAATCAGTGCGATAAAGGAATTAAATAAACAGTCGAAAAAAATTTTGGTCACGGCCCCTACTCATGCTGCAGTTGATCATATTTGCAGGCAGTTAATTGATAGTGAAATTAATTTTTTAAGAATAGGAAATGATCTGAAAGTTGATCAGAAGGTAGAACCCTATTTACTGGAATCCAAAATCAAAAATGACAGTTCGTATCAACTCATCAAAACACTACGGCAGCAGGAAGAAACTTTAAAAAAGAAAGCGTTTCAGTTTAAGAGAAATTTTGGAAAAGAAGAATACCAGGATCGTAAAAAATACAGGCAGGAGCTGAAATCCCTCCGAAAAGATATCAGAAAGATAAATAATGACATTGGGCGGTATCATCTGGATAATTCAAATATCATATTGGGGACATTTATTGGTTTAAAACAAATAGAAAATGATATCAATTTATGTGACTTTCTGATCATTGATGAGGCTGGGCAGGCAATAGAACCGGCCATATGGTTACTCAGTCCGCTTTCTAAAAAAATAGTGATGGCTGGTGATCACTGTCAGCTCCCTCCTACCATTCTTTCAAAGCAGGCTGAGGAAATGGGGCTCGCAATTTCTGCATTAGAGATGACAGAAAAATTGCAGTTTCCGACTTCTTTTTTAAACACGCAGTACAGAATGCATGATAAGATTATGCAATTTTCAAATCACTTTTTTTATCAGAATAAGCTAAAAACCGGAATAGGATTGAAAAATGAAACCAATCATTTTTTTGATTTTATTGATACTTCTGGTTGTGGCTTTGAAGAAAGTAAGGACGAATATACTGGTAGTATCAGCAACCCACATGAAATTGATATTATTTCAAAAATAATAGCCTCAGAACAAGTGACTACAGATGATATTGCTATCATTTCACCCTATAGATCTCAGATAGAACTTTTGAAAGTAGAATTACCTGAACTAACAGATTCGATTAACACTATAGATGCTTTTCAGGGACAGGAACGTCAGCTAATTATTATCAGTTTAGTCAGGAGTAACCCAAACTCGGAAATTGGATTTCTGAATGATTATCGCAGAATGAATGTAGCATTAACCAGAGCCAAAAATCAGTTAATTATCATTGGTGATTCTTCAACTTTTGGTCACGATCAGTTCTATAATGCACTTTTGGATTATGTAGAATCAAATGGTAACTACAGGACTGCCTGGGAGTTTATGTAAAAAATTAAAGGTTTTTTCTAAGTTCCTGCTTTAAACCTTCAACAGCCATATCAGTCGGTTGATTTTTTAATTGTGAAGTAATTTCAAAAATTGCTTTTCCTAAGTCTCCTGCTAATGCTGTGGGCTCCAATTTGGTTGCAGCCATATTAATAATTTTCACAACTTCCTCCTTGCTTGACTTTACAATCTCCCAATTTTCAGAAGATATAAAAACCTGTTGGGCTAAGTTATGCTCATACTCGGTTCTGATGGTTTCCAGCAACTTTTGCTGAAATGCCTGTGCTGGTAATCCAGGATTATGTAAACGAATTACAATATTATTTGGTGAAATACGCTCTAAAAACAAAACCAGTCGTTGAACGGCATCTAATTGTAATGGAAAGAAAGTATTTTTTTGCTCATTTTCTTTTGTGCTCTCTCCCTTTTGCGGCTGATTCAATAAACTATCTACTTTTAAGCGTTGACTTTGAATATCGTACCATTTATTGGTAAAATAGTATGCCGCCCCAAAGAATACAATTGATGGGATTACAAATTTTGAAAGATTGATGATTAAATCGTAATTTGACATATTCTGGGTTTTTAAATCTTTATTAATTAAACTCGGTTTTTTTAAAAAGTAACAAATCAGTTCTTACTGAGGTCAATTCTCCATACACCTCTCCCCTCTAAACCTACAGTTAACAGTTTCTTCTCTTCATGATAATGCAGTCCGTTAACTTTACAATGCGGTAAACCTGTACCAACCTTCTGCCAGCTTTTTCCTCCCCTTAAAGTCGATTTGGTTCCCATATAAACGCCTGATCTGGTTGCAAAGAAAACTGCTTTTCCATCTTCAGTGGTATAAACCAAATTGTAGCGTCCACAGGCACCTGAGGGAATATTTGCTGAGATATCCCAGCTTCTGGTTTGAGCCAGACTTTTTTTCTTGTATTTAGTGTAAAATATCATTCCCTTATCGTCAGGTTTGGAGGCGTTAGCTTTTGTACCTATAGTATATGAGATATAGAGTTTAAACCATTTTTTCGGATCCATTTCAATATCTCCTATCCATCCATTTCTTGGTAATTCCAATTCTCTCCAGTTATTAATAACAGAAGCACTGGAATCCAAAGCATTATTCAGTATAAACAGCTTGTGGCTTGTTATTGCTTTTCCTTTACTGTTTTTAGTTGAATGAAGTACATATGCCAAAAGAACATCAGGATGGAATTTGGAATTAAAGATGCCATATACCTGGTACTTCTCCAGGCCATGACTTTCGTAAAAGTTAGAAATAACCTCTGTTTTCTCCTTTTCGCAGTTGCCGAATGTTCTTGCAATATCAACCCGCTCTCCCCCTTCTTTTTTAGATCTCATATAATTAAAAAACAAAATGGAATCCTCAACCGGATGTAGTACGGCTGACATCACCCAACCTGAGGTTCTCATACCATTTTTAGAATGAATATTACTCACTGTTTTAGAAGTATCATCTGAATAGTAAATTCCTCCTCCAGTGTACTGATTCGAAGTATAAACAACTGCCGGATTATTTTTATTTATTAACGGAAGCAAAGCATCTCCTCCGTTAACAAAACGCCAATTATAATTCCCATCTTTCGACCAATCTGCTCTGACAAGGCTTCCATCATGATTCAAACCTATAGCAATTTGTTCAGGATCAGATTCAGAAACAGCCATTCCATGCACTTCAGCATTCCCAATTCCTTTAGATTTAAACTCCCATGATCCTCCATTATCCGCACTCATAAAAATACCACCATGTGTACTAATGTATAATTTATTCTCTACTGTCGGATGATAAATGATATGCTCAACATCAACATGGTAACTATTATCTAAACTATAAAATTTTGACTCTGGAATATTCCATTTTCGAATCCTTAATCCGTTACCAATCATAAATTCATCTCTGTTGAATGGGTTAAGCGCAAATGCATAACCTGCTCCGAAAATCAAGCGTCCTCTGTTACACACTACCTTTGTTTCTTTAGTTTTACCATTGAAATGCCAGACTTCGTCCCTGTCTTTTGTAAAATCAACCAATAAATAAAAATCAGCTCCCAAATTTTCAATTGTAATCTGATTGATTTCCCGGCTTTCTTCTTTGACTTTTTTTATAGGTAATAATTGTTGGTCTTCCGAGTATACAACATTCCATTTTCCTTTGGACTTAAAACTGGCACATAATTGATTTTCTCCAACCTCCAAGTCATAAACCATTCCATCTAAATAGCTGACCTTATTCCACTTTACATTTTTTGCAGTACAATCCTCAGTAAAATACATTCCTATAGATGTCAGAATATACATTTTATTTACCTGCTTTGGGTGAAATCTTATGCCGTAAATAACAACATAACTATTTCTGTCAAAATCACTGTAATCTGCTATTGATTCCCAATTAGCCCCCTGATCAACGGTCCGAAATACACCACCAAGTTTCCCTAATTTTCCCGGCTTTCCCTTTTTTGTTCTCTGCATAGAGGTAGCAAACCACATATTCTCATCCCCCGGATGAAAACCTGCCCATCCACAAGAAGAATAATCCCAATTGTCAGAACCGGCATTTATCCATAACTCACCTCCGTTATTAGAAAAGAAAAGCCCTCCATACAGAGAGCCAGCCAACATATAATCTGTTTTTTTAGATGAAATCTGAACAAACTCTACCGGACCTGTTCCGGTGGTAGATATATGTTTATAAATTGGCAAATCAACAGGCCCCATATTCTCCCACCGACCATCAATATTAAAATCTTGTCCAACTACAACAGCAGACAAAAAAATAAATAAAAAAGAAAAACTAGTCCTCATTTCCGTTAATATCTGCCTGATTTTCATGCTTAAAAAATATCTTCACCTCCGCTACATCTTTTAGAAAATCAACTTTGCCAACCTGAACCCTGTCAATTACCAAACCGGTTCTTTCCTCTAAATCCCGCTTAAGTACATCCGCTTTTTCAGGCTTAATATTTTCAATTTTTTCATAGATCACTGTTTTTGAAGCCTGCGTATTAATTAACCACCAGTTCTCCATCACAAACACAATAATCAATACAATGATATTGATAAAGAACAACTCGGCATAACTCACCTGTCGCCCTGATAATGAATTAACAACCGAAAGACCAATTGCAATAAAAAGGTAGGTCATTTCCCTGATTTTCATTGTATTTGTCCGGTACCTGATAATTCCGAATATTGCGAATAATCCCAGCCCCATTCCGGTATCAATATCGAGCTTTTTCAATGCAAAGCAAATGACAAAAGTGATAATTGAAATCAGATAAAATGTAAACAGATAATTTTTACGTGGTGTTTTTTTGAAATAAATGTATCGGATTACTAATGTCAGAAATATAAAGTTTAGAAAAAATCTAAACATCAACTTGTAAAAGTCGTCGCTAATCCATGTCATTCCCAAAAAAGAATTGGAATCATTAGCTATATCCAACAAAACATTATTCATCATCATAGTTCAGTAATTTTTCTAAAAGTAAAGTTTTCGATTTAAAATTATTATACTTCAAATCAGGATTGAGGGAAATTGCACCAATACAGTATTTACTAATACTGTTTGGCAAAATTCCGTTGTCTTTCATCAGTGTATAAAAAAGACTGTTCCTGTTTACATTTTCCTGTTTTAGTTCACCTATCACCACTGAAGAAAAGCTAACGTCATTGGTTTCCCATGAAAACCCCAGATTTAAATCCAGCGTCAACCTTTCTTTTTCAGCCTGATTAACCAACGTAATTCTTGAAAAGGAATTCCATAATTTAGCATTCAACTCAATATCATTGCCAATGGTTTCTTTCACAAACCGCTCTGATGAATCTGAAAACTCTTCCTCAAATCCCTCTAAACGGATCCTTTTTTTATCCGTTCGCCCTTTATACTTGTTCTTAATTTCGAGAAAAAAAAGTTCAGATTCTATATAATTTCTGATGCGTACCTTGAACCGATCTCCCTTACCATTATGGTGATCGAGGTAAAACTTAAAGTCATCAGTGTCAAAATAGAGTGTTTGGTAAGAACTAATTCTTTTTCCGTTAATTTCAAGCACTCTGTAGCTATGCGATAATGCTTCTAAAACAGTTCTCAAAATAGATCTTGGAAATACAAATTTAGTATCTGTTCGGTTCATTAATTTAACTTCATCCATTTCCGACAAAGTAATTGGTTGAAACTGTACCAGACTCTCCTCTTCTATTTTAAGTGAATCATTCATTAAGCTACAAATGTAACCTTTTTTTCTTTGCAACATATACTAGAAAAGAGGAAGATTAAGCATGTTAATAAATAATCAGACCAATGGCTGGAGAAAAGGAAATTTCAATTAAATATCAGGAATTTGATTCTTTAGATGCTTTCTCACCCTTGCAACAAAAACTGATCGAAAAAACACGTTTTATAACTAAACAGGCTTATGCACCTTATTCACAGTTTTATGTTGGCTCCGGCCTGTTAGTAAGTGATCACCAAATCATCCTGGGTACCAATGTTGAAAATGCCTCATCACCAATAGGAACATGTGCTGAAAAAAACGTTATTGCACAGTTTATGAGTAACAGATCGGACAGAAAGATTCATACAATAGCAATTCATGCCATTAATGCAAAAAGTAATACGCCTCAATTGGTCAGCCCTTGTGGGATGTGCAGGCAAACCATCCTGGAGGCGGAATTGTTTCAAAATCAAAAAATAGCTATTATTTTAATTGATGCGAATAACAGGTTTGTTATGGTTAACTCTGCGAGAGATCTCCTCCCTCTTGCATTTACTCCTGACTCACTTTAATTTGCTTTATCCCTGATTCTTTTATAAATCCTGATACCAAGCATTAAAAAAATCATTAATCCTAAAATTCCAACAACTCCAAATACCCAGCTTATAGTACTTTTAAGTACGACAAGAAATACAACTGAAAACAAAATCAATGTTGCAATTTCATTCCAGAGTCGAAGTTGTCCGGAACTATATCTTATGTCATTTTTTTGAAGTTGTTGATAAAGTTTATGGCAAAGAAAGTGATAGACATATAGTAACAAGACAAATGATAATTTTATATGCATCCATCCCTGCTCCAAATAAGCCATTCCCACCGGAGTACTCAATATAATTGCACCAAGAATTAAAGTAATAATTGCAGATGGCCATGCAATAATTGTCCATAACCGTTTAGACATGATCATATACTGTTGCTGCAAAATTCCTCTTTCAGGCTCTGACTTCTGCTTGGTTTCAGTATGATAAATAAATAAACGTACAACATAAAAGAGCCCGGCAAACCAGGTCACCACAAAAATGATGTGCAAAGCTTTAATATAATTGTAATACTCTCCCATCAACTGACCCATTTGGTTATTAAATCTGCCCATTTAGAATCAGCGTTAAGACACGAAACCAAACCGTATTCCTCTCCTCCGTTTTCAATAAATGTTGATTTCCCTTCCATTCCTATCTCTTCAATAGTTTCAAGACAGTCAGCTACAAAAGAAGGGGTAACGACTAACAATTTTTTCACACCTTGTTGTGGTAGTTCAGTAAGGGTATTATCAGTATAAGGTTGGATCCATTCCGTTCTACCCAACCTCGATTGAAATGAAGACGAATACTTCTCTTCATCAAGTTCTAGTAATGAAGCTACTTTTTTACTGATGACCAATGACTGATGCCTGTAGCAGTACTCATGAGCGGCAGACTTGACCTGACAACAATTATCAACTTTATAGCAGTGTGATTTTGTAGGATCTGTTTTTTCAATTTGTCTTACCGGAACACCATGGTAGGAAAAAAGAACATGATCATAGTCATTTTTTATCATTTCTGATTTAATTGTCCCTGCCAAAAGATTGATATAATCATCATCATTATAAAATGGTGGAACAAACGAAAATGGAATATCGCCTGCTATCTTCTTAATTTCCTCTTCTATTTTTTCCTGAACAGTTAGTGTTGTTGACATAGCATACTGTGGGTACAACGGAAAAAATAAAATTTCACTTGCTCCCCTGGCCAGTATTTTTTCAATTGCAGTTTTAATAGAAGGCTTATTATAACGCATAGCCAACTCAACAGGATTTTCAATTCTTTCCTGGACCTTTTCAACAAGGTCCTGAGAATGAAACAATAGCGGAGATCCTCTGTCCGTCCAAACTTTTCGATACGCTTTTGCTGACTTTTCCGGTCGGGTATTTAAAATAATTCCTCTGACTAAAAGTAAACGGGAAAAATAAGGAATGTCTATGACGTTTTTATCCATTAAAAATTCCTTCAAATACGACTTGACTTCCTTTTTTTCAGGCTTATCAGGTGTTCCCAAATTAACTAAAACAATACCTTTCATTCATGTGAATTGAGCTGCTAAATTAACTGAAAACTTTAAAGAATTAAAAACAAAATCAGGATAACATTTTTTTTAATGATATATTTCATTTTTTTTTCGAAGAAAACACATTAAATTTGTCGCTTTAGAACCGAATCACTTAATGGATACATTCAAAATAGTTGGTATAAGCTATAAAAAAGCAAATGAAGAGATCAGGGGGAAGTTCAGTCTTTCTTCTGCTCAGCAAACTGACTTACTGGATTTGTTCCATAAGAACAAAATAAATGGTTTTGTCATTTCGACCTGTAACAGAACTGAAATTTATACCATTTGTGATGATGAGGATTTGATCTTTGGATTATGGAATGATATTACTGAATCTACGCTTCAGGATCTTTCCAGTTACACTTATGTTTACGAAAAAGAACAGGCTTTTGAACATTTATTCAAAGTTGGTTGTGGTTTGGAGAGTCAGATTTTAGGTGACTTTGAAATTACCAACCAGTTAAAAAAGGCCTTTGTTGAAGCCAAGCAGAAGAAAGTAACTAATGGTTATCTCGAGCGTCTTGTAAATTCAGTTTTACAAAGTAGCAAAGAAGTGCGGTCTAAAACAAAAATTAGTAACGGTACTACTTCGGTTTCGTATGTTGCTGTGGATTATATTAAGAGTAAGATCAAAGACTATACTAATAAGAATGTTTTAATGTATGGTTTGGGTGAAATTGGGAAACTGACCATTGAAAACCTTTATAAACATTTGCCATCAAATAATCTGGCTGTTATTAACAGAACAGAATCCAAAGCACAAAAAATTGCGACTAAATACGTTATTCAGGAATTTAAGCATGAGAATTTAAATGATGCTATTTCGAAGGCTGATATATTAATTGTAGCAACTAACGCCAGCCAACCTACAATCAAAGCTTCTGATATTGGTCAAAATCCAATTACAATTTTTGACTTATCAATTCCTAAAAATGTAGACCCTGAAGTTGGTCACCTTGATAATGTCAATTTATTGGGATTAGATGTATTATCAAAAACAATAAACTCAACATTAAACAGCAGAAAAAGTGAAATTCCAATCGCAATGGAAATTGTTAACAAGCATTTAGAAGCTTTTAAAGAATGGGATTCTCACCAGCAGTTTTCAGAAATTACTATTGCTTTTAAGGAAAAAATGTTAGCCATTAAAGACAATGAAATTGCATTCCAAACCAAAAAACTGGAAAATGCTAATATTGAACACCTGAATGCTATTTCTGACCGTCTGATTCAAAAAATAACGACGAAATTCATTAAACATTTGAAGAAAGAAGAGAGTGAGATCATGAAAGCGGAAAGAATAGAATTGATTAAAAACATTTTTGACCTTTGATACAAAAAGTCGTAAAAATAGGGACAAGAAAAAGTGAATTAGCCCTTTATCAAGCCAATTTAGTTGCTGATTTATTAAATGCCCAAAACATCAAAACCGAGATTGTAGAAATAACATCACTCGGAGATGAAAACCTGACCCAACCCATTTACAAATTGGGTACCAGCGGTGTTTTTACAAAGAGTATTGACATTGCACTTCTCAACAATATTGTTGATATAGCCGTCCATTCTTTGAAAGATGTTCCTACCAGTTTACCTGAGGGGATAGTGAATCTTGCTACTTTAAAAAGAAGTCATTCCAAGGATATTATAAAGTTAAACAATGATATTAATGGGGATATCAATCAGGTTGTTGCAACAGGTAGTATTCGGAGAAAAGCACAATGGCTTGCAAAATATCCAAATCATAAAATTGTTCCATTGAGGGGAAATGTAAATACCAGATTAAAAAAACTCAGTGAAAATGAATGGTCAGGTGCTATTTTTGCAAAAGCAGGTTTAGACAGAATCAACTTATTGGGCGACAATTATATTGATTTAGACTGGATGGTACCTGCTCCAGCTCAAGGTGCAATTCTGGTCCAGTGTAAAGAAAACGATACAGAACTTGAGGCTATTAGAAGTATACTTAACCATGAAATTACCGAAATAACAACTACTATTGAACGTGATTTTATGAACATTGTTGAAGCCGGATGTTCATTTCCTTTAGGCGCATTGGCTACTATTGAAAACGACATGTTAAAATTTACCGCGATCGTAATTTCACCTGACGGAAAACAAAAAGCTGAGTTATATGAATCCGTTCCTGTTTCTCAGGCTAAGGACTTTGGTAAAGTATGTGGTCGTCACTTTAAAGACAAACATGGGGATTTAATCAACCAGATAAAAAATAGTATTTGACATGGACCCCGTTCGCATCCTTTCAACAAAACTACTCCCTGACAATCTTGTTAACAGGTTACTCGATTATAATATAGAATGTGTTCAACACAATTTTATAGAAATAAAGCCACTCCCTTTTAATTCCGACCTTATAGATATTGGTCCGAATAACTGGATTATTACCTCTAAAAATGCCTGGGCTATTTTAGTTGACAAAATTAAGCCGGCAATTTTGCAAAAAAAGACCATTTTTTGCGTTGGCGAAAAAACAAAAAAACAAATTCAAGAAAGTGGTTACTCAGTTTTCTTGGTTAGTAAAAACTCCAAGTCATTAGCTAAAACCATAGTTGAAAACTATTCTGAAAAGTCCTTTCAATACTTTTCCGGAGATCAAAGAATGAGTTATTTGCCCAACCTGTTTCAAAAAAGAAACATTGACTGGTATGAAAATGTGGTTTATTCCACAATAATGACCTCAAGAAAAATTGACGAACCTTTAGACGCTCTTCTTTTTTACAGTCCAAGTGGTATTACAAGTTACTTTGAAAATAATTTATACCATGATGAGGTCTGTTTTTGTATAGGGAATACAACTTCAATCAGTATAGAAAATTACACAGATAAAATAATTATTGCAGAAGATCAAACTTTTGAATCAGTTATCGATTCAGTTATAAAACACTATTCATGAACGAAAAACACTTATTTTTAAAAGCTTTAGATGGTGAGCAGGTTGAGCGTCCACCAGTTTGGATGATGAGACAGGCCGGAAGGTATTTACCTGACTTCATGAAACTAAAGGAAAAATATGATTTTTTCACACGCTGTCAAACCCCTGAATTAGCAACAGAAATAACTGTAATGCCCATTGACCAGGTTGGACCGGATGCAGCCATTCTTTTTTCAGATATTTTAGTTGTACCACAAGCCATGGGTATTCATATTGAAATGAAACCCGGAGTCGGACCATGGATTCAGGACCCGATCAGAAGCATGGCAGATGTTGCCAAGATTCAAATACCTGAAATTGAAGAAACTTTGCAATATGTTTTGGATGCCATTACCCTGACCAAAAAGGAACTAAATAATCGCGTACCTTTAATTGGATTTGCTGGTGCGCCATGGACCATATTTTGTTACCTAATTCAGGGACAGGGGTCAAAAACTTTTGACAAAGCAAAAGCTTTCTGCTATCAGCAGCCAGAAGCAGCCCATTTATTATTAGATAAAATAACCACCTCTACAATTAATTATTTGAAAAAGAAGGTAGAATATGGTGTAGATGCTATTCAAATATTTGACTCATGGGGAGGTGTATTATCTCCGGACGATTATCAATCTTTCTCTTATCAATATATTGAGCGCATTATTGAAGCATTAAGACCTTTAACCAGAGTAATTGTTTTTGGGAAGGGAACATGGTTTGCACTTGACAAAATGTCAAAATCGGGTGCGAATGCTGTTGGTGTTGACTGGACAGTAAGTCCAAAAATTGCAAGAGAATTTACTAATAATTCAATAACCCTTCAGGGTAATTTTGACCCTCACAGACTACTCTCTCCAATTCCTGAAATTAAAAGAATGGTGACTGAAATGATTGATGCTTTTGGCAAAGATCGGTATATTGCCAATCTGGGTCACGGTATTTTACCTAATGTACCTGTTGATCACGCTAAAGCCTTTATTGAGGCAGTTAAAATGTACAATAGTTAATTAGGAATTACGAATGATTCAATTATCAATTACAAACGTGTGGATTAGGAATTATTAATATTTGTAAAATGAAAAAGGATAATATTGTTCAACAGAAAAGTTATGATTTTGCTGTCAAAATTGTAAATACCTGTAGCAGTATTATGCAAGAACAAAAGGAGTATATTTTATCAAAACAACTGATTCGTTCAGGGACTTCTATTGGAGCGAATATAGAAGAAGCAATTGGAGGACAAAGCAGGAAAGATTTTTTTGCCAAACTTACAATTTCCTATAAAGAAGCGAGAGAATCTCACTATTGGCTAAGATTGTTAAGAGATACTGGTTATCTCGAAAAAAACAAAACAGAGGAATTGATTAAAGATTGTGAAGAGTTATTGAGAATAATTGGATCTATTCAAAAAACGATTCGTAATTCGTAATTCAGAAATTCGTAATTAATTATGATAAGACATAGAAGATTAAGAACATCTGCAGCATTAAGAAGCTTAGTACAGGAAACTACAATAAGTGTTAATGACTTTTTAGTACCACTGTTTATTGTGGAGGGTGAAAACATTAAGGAAGAAATCCCTTCAATGCCTGATTATTACAGAATGAGTCTGGATCTGATTGAAGATGAGATAAAAGAAATACAGAGCTTAGGACTAAAATCAGTATTGTTGTTTGTCAAAGTTCCTGACGATTTAAAAGATAATGCAGGAACAGAAGCTCTGAACCCAAATGGCTTGATGCCACGAGCTATTCAAACAATCAAACGCATTTGTCCGGAAATGTTGGTATTTACGGATGTTGCATTAGACCCCTACTCTAGTTTTGGACATGATGGAATAGTAGAGAACAATCAAATTGTTAATGATAAAACTGTTAATATTCTGTCAAAAATGGCTGTAATGCATGCCAAAGCCGGAGCTGACTTTGTGGCGCCATCAGATATGATGGATGGTCGAATTGGCTCTATCAGAATTGCGTTGGAGCAAGCTGATTTTCCAAATGTTGGTATCATGAGCTATGCAGCCAAATATGCTTCTTCATTCTACGGACCATTTAGAGATGCACTCGATTCTGCACCAGGATTTGGAGATAAGAAAACATATCAGATGGATCCGGCAAACAAAACAGAAGCTATTAAAGAAGCCTTGAGTGATATTGAAGAAGGAGCTGATATTTTGATGGTTAAGCCGGGTATGCCATATTTAGATATAGTACATATCATCAAAGAAATATCTGAACTACCGGTGGCGGTTTATCAGGTAAGTGGTGAGTATGCCATGATTAAAGCAGCATCTGAAAAGGGATGGCTGAACGAAAAAGAAACTATGCTAGAAAGTATTTTGTCAATAAAAAGAGCAGGAGGTGATATTATTGCCAGCTACTTTGCGAAAGATATTGCGAAACTATTAAAATAAAATTTTAAAATGAGAAACTATTCAAAGTCGAAAGCATTATATGAAGCGGGTCAAAAACATATGGTTGGTGCCGTTAATAGTCCGGTAAGGGCCTTTAAATCAGTTGGTGGAAACCCAATTTTTATTGAAAAAGGTAAAAATGCCTATTTGACTGATGTTGATGGTAATGCTTATATTGATTATGTTCTTTCATACGGTCCTATGATATTGGGACATGCCAACGACCAGGTAGTTAAAGACGTGGAAAGTGCTCTACAAAACAGTTTTAGCTTTGGTGCTTCTACCGAAAAAGAAATAGAAATTGCGGAGTTAATTTGCAGTGCCTTTCCCGGAATGGATAAGGTGAGAATGGTTAATTCAGGAACAGAAGCCGTCATGAGTGCCATCCGATTAGCAAGAGCATATACCGGTAAAAGTAAAATCGTCAAATTTGCCGGTTGTTATCATGGTCATGCTGATACTTTACTGGTTGCAGCCGGATCAGGTGTAGTAACCAATAGCATTCCCGGAAGTAAAGGTGTACCTTCTGAGAATATTTCGAACACTTTAATTGCCAACTATAATGATTTGGATAGTGTGATTCACCATATTGATACAAATGATGATATTGCTGCCATTATTATAGAACCGATTGCCGGTAATATGGGTTGTGTTTTACCACAAAATAACTTTTTACAGGACTTAAAAAGCCTTGCAAACGAGAATGATATACTTTTGATTATTGACGAGGTAATGACAGGTTTCAGAGATCATTTTGGTGGTGCACAAACCACTTTAGGCGTAGAAGCTGATATCACTTGTCTTGGTAAAGTTATAGGTGGGGGATTCCCTGTTGGTGCTTATGGTGCAAGAGAAGAAATAATGCAAATGGTTTCTCCACTTGGTGAAATGTATCAGGCTGGAACATTATCGGGTAACCCTATTGCAATGACTGCCGGTTTGGCAACATTAAAAGCCATGAAAGCAAGTAATGATGGTTATCAGAAAATGAATCAATACGTTGTAAAACTTGCTTCTAAGATGGAAGAATTGGCAAAAAAATACTCTATTCCATTAACAGTTAATACTTTTGGGTCAATGATAACGCCATTTTTCACAAATGAACCTGTTACTGATTTTGAATCTGCAAAGGCTGCCAACAGTGAGTTATTTACAAAATTTTTCTGGGGATTGATGGATCAGGGTATCTACACAGCCCCTTCAGCATTTGAAACCTGGTTTGTTTCTGTAGCTCATGATGAAGCGGAACTGGAAAAAACCATAAATGCTATTGATGCCGTATTTAAATCTTTCTGATTATGAACTTTAATTCAAAACTGGGTATATTACGTGTATTAGCACTTCTTGAAGGCTTGAGTTATATTGCTTTTGCGATTACAATGCCCTTAAAATATAATATGGATATCCTGATGCCTAATAAAATTATGGGGTATGCTCATGGTTTTTTATTTCTGGCCTATTGCATCTATGTTTTAATTGTTGGTACTGAAAAAAAATGGGACTTTAAAACCATTTTTCTGGCAGGTATTGCCTCAATTATTCCGTTTGGTACATTTGTAGCAGATGCCAAGATTTTTAAACCCCAACAGTTGTCACAGAAAGTTTAATATAAAAAGTGTTAATATGAAAACAGAAGCATTACAAGGATCTCCGGAATATTACAAAGGATATATTAATTTGGTTGAAGGTAATAAAAGCCTGATTGACTTACTGGAAAACGGAGGCACGAACCTGTTCAGAACACATTTCGAAACACTTGAATTAATAGGTGAGAAAGTATATGCAGAAGGAAAGTGGACCATTAAGGAAATTGTACAACACCTTATTGATACTGAACGTATTTTTGTTAATAGAGCCTTACGATTTGTGAGATGTGATCAAACTGAACTACCTGGTTATGATCATAACGCATATGTTCCGGTCTCAAATGCCAATAAAAGAACGTTAGAGAGCTTGTTGGAGGAGTATGAAATTCTGAGATTATCAACATTTTCATTTTTCAAACAGTTAAACCTCGAAGAACTTCAAAGAACCGGAATTGCTAATGGTAATGAAATCTCGGTACTGGCAATTGGTTTTATTTTAATCGGACATCCAACACATCATTTTAATGTGATAAAAGAAAGATACTTTAGTCTGGCTTAATCATCAATTCTAAATAAGTTATATCAGATTATTCAAAATGTTCATCACTTTCTGCTTTTTCCTGAATATAGGAAATCACAATACCAAGTATTAACAGAGTGGAGACAGTAATAAATAGCTTAAAAGACGTTGTATTCCAGAAAGGGTATACTACTCCCATTTTTAATATATTAGATTCTTCTGATTCTCTACCCCTGCTATTTGTTGGATACATTTCTAATTGATTATTCAGCGACAATAGGTTTGAAAAAAAATCCTTGTTAGCTTCTAACCTGTCTGCCTGTGGATTTAAACCGGTTTTTTCCGGTTTTGGCTGAGATGATTTTTCAATACTTTCTGATACCTCAACTATATCGCTGTCATAAAGCTTATAAAAAAAAGAATCGGACACAGTAGTATCAGAGCAATAAGAATATGCTCTAAAAAAGAAAAAAGTGATGAGCCAAAACAGGTGGGGATTTGTTTTTGACATAATCTTCCCCTCTAATATAATAATTTTTAACTCATTTATTTACATCACGTTAAAAGAAAAAACAGAAGCATTTCCCAACGACTTTAAGAAGAGTCAAGGTAAAATCAGGTACAAGCTAATTCCAGATTTTCATATCATTTCCCTGTCCATAGCTCTATACGCTTGCTAACAAATGAAAAATGAAGGTCAACAAAGTTATATTAATCATTATCAGTATGATGAGTGAAATATCATATTTTTTCTTTTCCATAAATTAAACTTTACTAACGTTAATCTATATCTAAGACAATTTAGAAATGAAATATCCCTATTCGTTAAAGAATATTTTTTGAGAATCTTATAACATTTTAACCCAGTACTGGTAGTAGGGTTTCAGGAAGTTGAGTTTTCTATTAATGCCCCTAACCGGTTAATGAAAACGTATTGTAATTGGAACAACATACCATGTATGTACTGGCTTTGTGCCAAATATTCCGGCACTCCATTTGGGCATTGATGCTATTACACGAATGGCTTCTTTCTTTAATAATGGATTCACACCTTTCTCAATATGAATTTGTTCAAGTGCTCCTGAATCAGTTACTACAAACTTGACATATATTGTTTCACCTTGTGTGGGGTCTAATGAATCAGGTACCACAAAATTCCTTTTTATAAAATTCACCATTTCCATTTCTCCTCCCGGGAATTCAGGCATTGTATCAACAATATGGTAGATTTGATTTTGAATAATTTCCTCTTCTAAATCCTCTTCTCCAGGAGGAAGGAGTCCCTCTTCTTCAATTTGAGAAAAAAGAATTCCAGGTACAAAAAGTATGATGAGAAACAATTTTTTCATTGATAAGTTTTTTCTAAAATGAACATAAACTATACCAAAAGACAGATCTACTTACTACAGTACCATAACTATCTACTCCCCTTGTGGAAATAATATTATGTTATTGGTAAAATTATACCAGACAACATAAAAAAAGGCCGCTCTAACGAACGGCCTTTTTAATTCTATATCAAATATTAAATATGAATCACTTCGTCATAAGCGGCTGCTGATGCTTCCATGATGGCCTCACTTAAGGTAGGATGTGGATGAACTGTTTTAATCAATTCATGTCCTGTTGTTTCCAGTTTTCTTACTGCAACTAACTCAGCTACCATCTCTGTCACGTTCATACCAATCATATGACCACCTAATAATTCTCCATATTTAGCGTCAAAAATTAATTTAACAAAACCTTCGTTTGCACCTGATGCCGAAGCTTTACCAGAAGCTGAGAATGGGAATTTACCAATTTTAAGCTCGTATCCTGCCTCTTTTGCCGCTTTCTCTGTCATACCTACAGAGGCTACTTCCGGCGTACAATAAGTACAACCAGGAATATTTCCATAATCCAATGGCTCGATATCCATTCCGGCAATCTTTTCAACACAAATTATTCCCTCGGCAGAAGCAACGTGTGCTAAAGCTGGTCCAGGAACAATATCACCTATTGCGTAGTAACCAGGAATATTAGTTTGATAATAATCGTTTACTAATACTTTACCTTTATCTGTAGCAATTCCGACATCCTCTAAACCAATACCTTCAATATTAGTTTCAATTCCTACTGCCGAAAGTACAACATCACACTCAATTTTTTCTTCTCCTTTTTTAGTTTTTACAGTAACCACACACCCTTTTCCTGAAGTATCAACTCCTTCAACTGATGCATTGGTCATGATTTTCATGCCTTGTTTTTTAAACGAACGTTCCAGTTGTTTTGACACCTCAGCATCTTCAACAGGTACTATATTTGGCATATATTCCACAACTGTAACCTCAGTTCCCAAAGAATTATAGAAATAAGCAAACTCCACGCCTATAGCTCCTGAACCTACTACCACCATTTTTTTAGGTTGGCTTGATAATGACATTGCTTCTCTGTATCCAATCACTTTTTTACCATCCTGAGGCAAGCTAGGCAACTCTCTAGAACGTGCTCCTGTTGCAATAATAATACCTTTACCAGCAGCATATTCGGTTGTCTTTCCCTCACTATCTGTTACGTCGATCTTTTTATCGGCTTTTACTTTACCAACACCTGCAATGACATCAATTTTATTCTTTTTCATCAAAAACTGAATACCCTTACTCATTTTGTCTGCTACTCCCCTGCTTCGCGTCACCATTGCACCAAAATCTGCTTCAGCTCCCTTTACTTCAATACCATAGTCCTTTGCATGATTAATATACTCAAATACACTGGCACTTTTTAACAAAGCTTTGGTTGGGATACACCCCCAGTTTAAACAGATACCACCTAATTCTGCTTTTTCAACTATGGCAGTTTTCATTCCTAATTGAGACGCTCGTATAGCAGCCACGTATCCACCAGGACCACTACCTAAAACTATAATATCGTAATTCATTTGTTATTCTTTTGTTTTGAATTCATTTGAAACCTACGAGTAATTTACATCCCTCCACCTGTTTCAAACTATTCCGTTTCGCGTTGCGAATTTATAAAATTCTAATTGAATTGTAAGCGATTTAAGACACAAAAAAACGTCCCGGTTAAACCGGGACGTTTCATATTTTTCTTAGTACTCATCCTCATTAAAGAAGAAGTCGTCTTTAGTGGGGTAATCAGGCCAAATGTCCTCAATGCTTTCATAAAGCTCTCCTTCGTCCTCTATCTCCTGAAGATTTTCCACAACTTCTAAAGGCGCTCCTGTTCTCATGGCATAGTCGATCAACTCGTCTTTTGTTGCCGGCCAGGGTGCATCTTCTACGTAAGAAGCTAATTCTAGTGTCCAATACATCTTTTATTATTTAAACTTTTTTGCAAAAGTAATTTTTTAATCGTTAAATCCAAATTTTCGACTCATTTTTTAACAGATTTTTGTCATTCAGTTCACTTTAGGAATCCAAGGCTCTTCTTTAGCCCCTAAATGTTTTGAAGCATAACGACTGTAAACAAAAATATAATCACTTAGACGATTCAGGTATTTCAATCCAATACTATAGGATGTTTCTGTTTCAGAATCTAAACCAGAAACTAATCTTTCGGCCCGTCGGCAAACACATCTCGCAATATGAGTAAAAGAAACTGTTTCATGACCACCTGGTAGAATAAAAGACTTCATAGGCTCTAAATCTTTTTCCATTTCATCAATTCTTTGCTCGAGTACCTCTACATCCTGATCAGTCAACTCAGGTAATTTCATTTTCGATTTTTCAGGATCACTGGCCAATAATGAACCAAGTGTAAACAAACGATCCTGAATGTTTAAAATATCGGCATAATCTTTCTCTGAAATGGCCCTGTCTCTTAATAATCCCATATATGAATTTAGCTCATCAACTGTGCCATATGTTTCAATTCTTAAATGATGTTTAGGCACCCTTGTACCCCCAATTAAACCTGTTAGTCCCTTATCGCCTTTTTTAGTATAAACCTTCATAATTAATCCTTCTTAAGCATTTGCAAAACGAAAGTAATTAATAATTTATTTGTAGTTATAATTTACATAATATTTATACTTTTGCTTGTACTTAATTTAATACAATATTTAAATAGATGAAGAATACCGCACTATCTGAAAAACATATCGCCCTGGGCGCGAAAATGGTCCCTTTTGCCGGATATAATATGCCAGTACAATATGAAGGAGTAAATATTGAACATGAAACGGTAAGAAATGCCGTAGGTGTATTTGATGTTTCTCATATGGGAGAGTTTTTAATCTCAGGTCCACATGCCTTAGAACTTATTCAGAAGGTATCTTCTAATGACGCTTCCATTTTAACTATTGGCAGAGCACAGTATTCTTGTATGCCTAATAATGATGGTGGTATTGTGGATGATTTAATCATTTACCGAATTAAGGAAGAACAGTACTTATTGGTGGTTAATGCCTCCAATATTGAAAAAGACTGGGAATGGATTTCTTCCCACAACTCTATAGGTGCTGAGATGAGAGACATTTCTGAAGATTATTCTTTATTGGCCATTCAGGGACCTAAAGCAGTTGAAGCTATGCAATCTCTTACATCAATTGATTTGGCAGCAATCAAATATTATCATTTTGAAGTAGCTGATTTTGCAGGAATTGAACATGCAATTATTTCAGCAACCGGTTATACGGGATCGGGTGGTTTTGAGATTTATTGCAAAAACAGTGAAGTTGAACAAATATGGGACAAAGTTTTAGAAGCCGGTGCAGCATTTGGAATTAAACCAATTGGTCTGGCTGCACGAGATACCCTAAGACTTGAAATGGGATTCTGTCTGTATGGCAATGATATTAATGATACTACCTCTCCGTTAGAGGCAGGGTTAGGTTGGATAACAAAATTCACAAAAGATTTTGTAAACTCAGAAAACCTTAAGGCTCAAAAGGAAGCAGGAGTAACAAAAAAATTAGTTGCGTTTGAAATGGTTGACAGGGGTATTCCAAGACATGATTACCCGATTGTAGATGCTGAAGGGAATGAAATTGGAATCGTTACATCAGGAACAATGTCTCCCTCAACTAAAAAAGCAATTGGTTTAGGTTATGTTCCTAAGGCTTTAAGTGGTGTTGATAACGAAATTTATATTCAGGTCAGAAATAAGCAATTAAAAGCAAAAATTGTTAAATTGCCATTTTATAAAGCCTGATAGACAAATATCAGAAATGCTCCGTAAATGATTATTTAAGAAGTAAAAATTAATAATGCCGGGGATTCCTGCAAATAGTTATCGGGAGGCTATTGTAAAGAAGATTGTAGAAAGATGAAACGACCATTGACTTTATACCGTTAAATATGTCATACGTGAGCTGGGAATTACATGCCTGTGCTGAGCAGTGCCAAAATGCGATCTTTAAAGGAAAAGTTTTACACAGATGAAAATAATTATTACAGGAGGAGGAGAAGTAGGATACCATTTGGCTAAAATGTTATCAGGAGAATCGCAGGATATCTACCTGATTGATGAAAACCAATCAAGGTTAGCCTATGTTCAATCCCACCTTGATGTTTATACAATATATGGTGACGCCACTTCAACATCAATTCTTAAGGAAGCTAAGGTTGATCAGTGCGATTTAATAATTGCAGTGACTTCATCAGAAAAAACAAATCTCCTGGTGGCAATAATTGCCAAAAAATTTGGTGCCAAGCGTGCTATTGCCAGAATCAATGACCTTGAATTACTCAATGACGAAAACCAACGCCTTTATAAAGGACTGGGAATTGATTATCTGATTTCACCTGTTCAACTTGTAGCAGATGAAATCAAACGACTGATCAGAAGATCAGCATTTACCGATAATTTTGAATTTGAGGATGGAAAACTTTCAGTAATTGGTATTTCAGTTGGGGATGCTTCCCCTTTGAAAAATAAAACTGTCAAGGAAAGTGCACACCTTAATCCTAATCTGACCTTTAAACCTATTGCGCTTCACAGAAAAGAGCAAACCATAATTGTTCAGGGGGATACTAAAATACTTGAAAATGATATTTTATATTTCATTTCCAATCCAAGTTCCATAGATACAGTTATGAACATCTGCGATAAAAGATGTTATGACATTAAAGATGTAATGATTTTAGGTGGAAGTAGCATTGGACTGGCAACAGCTCAGATTTTGGAACGTGAATACAGAGTTATTCTGGTTGAAAAAGACACTCAAAGGTGTAATGAAATAGCCGGACAATTAAAAAATGCTCTGGTACTTAATATTGATGGTCGTGATGTTGGTACGTTAGAGGAAGAAGGACTTGGTGATATGGATGCTTTTGTAGCGGTAACAGGAGACTCCGAATCGAATATCATGTCTTCATTGGTTGCTAAAAACCATGACGTTAAAAAAACAGTGGCAAGAGTGGAAAACATTGACTACATCCACCTTTCTCAAAATATTGGTATTGACACCCTGATAAATAAAAAAATTGTAGCGGCATCAAATATTTTTAAATACATCCGTAAAGGAGAAATTAGTGCTATCGCCTCTCTTCATGGTGTTGATGCTGAAATTATAGAGTTTAATGTTAAAGCAAACTCGAAAGTAACCAAGAAACCGATCAGCAGATTAAAATTTCCAAAATCTGCTAATATTGCCGGTGTTATTCGTGACGATTTAGGCTTTATTCCTTTTGGTAATTTCCAGCTTGAAGAAGGAGATAAGGCTGTGGTATTTTCACTTACAGAATCGATCAGTAAAATAGAACCATTTTTCTCGTAGAATGGCTAAAAAACTCATCAATACCAGTGTAACACTTAATGTGATAGGAGGTTTACTCTTTATAATGGGGGTATTAATGCTGACTACAGTTGCATTCTCAGTATACTATAACGAGGAGATAATGCCAATGGTACTCTCTTCCCTGATTACTATTTTTGCCGGAGCAGCCCTCAAACTATCCACTAAAAGCAGTAAGGATGCTGAAATCAGAAAGCGGGATGGTTATCTGATAGTAACAATGGGATGGATTTCAATGGCTGTTTTTGGAACCCTACCTTATTTATTATCCGGGGCAATTCCAAACCTGACAGATGCATTTTTTGAAACCATGTCGGGGCTTTCCACAACAGGAGCCTCAATACTGGATAATATTGAATCATTACCCCGTGGCGTTTTATTTTGGAGGAGTCTTACCCAATGGATTGGAGGAATGGGAATTATTGTATTAACCATTGCCATTTTACCAATGCTGGGAATTGGAGGAATGGAATTGTTTGTTGCTGAAGCTCCCGGACCCACAAAGGATAAGATACATCCCAGAATCAAGGAAACAGCCAAACGACTATGGGGAATCTACTTTTCATTAACAACTATTCAAACTCTGATATTATGGGGTTCAGGAATGTCATTTTATGATGCTATTAACCATTCCCTGACAACAAATTCAACCGGAGGTTTTTCAACCTATCAGGACAGTATAGCGCACTTTAATTCACCATTTATAGAATATGTTATTGTGATTTTTATGTTCACTGCAGGTACTAACTTTACCTTATTGTACTTTGGATTGAAAGGTAAGTTTAAAAATGTGCTGAAAAATGATGAATTCAAATGGTATTTGATGGCAGTTGTCGGTTTAGTTATAATCCTGGTACCAATTGTATACAGTCATGCTGACTTTTCATCATTTAGTGATGCATTCAGGGCAGTTCTTTTTCAAACTGTCAGTATCATTACTACAACAGGTTTTTCCAGCTCTGACTTTACCACCTGGGGATCACTTGCAACCTTCATCTTTTTCCTTTTACTCTTTTCCGGTGCTTCAGCAGGATCGACCAGTGGAGGAATCAAAATTGTTCGTATAATCTTACTGATGAAAAACGGATTTCTGGAGTTTAAAAGGCGACTCCACCCCCACGCTGTTATTCCGGTACACTTAAATGGTTCGCCGGTATCAAATTTAATTATATACAACTTATTGGCTTTTATCTTTCTTTACCTTTTTATCTTCACAATTGGTTCTATTATTATGACTGCACTTGAGGTTCCATTCGAAGAGTCATTATCAGCTGTTGCCACATCCATTGGTAATGTAGGCCCTGGTATCGGAGATCTTGGGCCAAGTCATAGCTTTTCACAAGTCCCTGCTGCAGGTAAATGGGTATTGTCCTTTTTAATGCTATTTGGTCGTTTAGAGTTGTTTACCGTGGCCCTGCTTCTTACCCCGTACTACTGGAAACGAAATTAACAATCCAATAGTCAATTAAATTTTCTACCCAAGATTAAAATTCTTTGGTTAATTTAGTGGTGCTAACATCAACCTATTATGAAAAACGTGCTCCTTTTTGGACTATTGTTCCAAACTGTGCTGTTGTATTCCCAACAGGAGACGCCTACCTTTAACTGGGCTATTGAAGCCGATTCAGTTTACGTAACCCCTCCATTAAAGGACATTCCCATTATTCACGATCTGTTTCCGGGTGAGATAAAGGAACACAGATATTCCAATAATATGAGGCGGCATAAGTTTACAAATGAAAACGCCTTACCGGAAGGAAATGATCCTGTTTGGCAAAGTACACAGGGGTATTTACCTACAAAAGCCCCAATCGAGAACTGGGAAGGAATGGATAATAACCTTGGTTTCCCTCCTGATCCAAGTGGTTCTGCCGGGCCGAATCATTATGTACAAATGGTTAATTCAACTATAGAAGTATTTGACAAACAAGGCAATTCCCTGTACGGACCAAATGCTTTAAGTTCAATATTAAGTTCTAATAATGGTGACCCTATTGTGATGTATGACCCATATATTGACAGATGGTTTGTCAGTGGCTTTGGAAATGGAAATTCATTATCATTTGCATTGTCTACTACGAATGATCCCACTGGTAGCTATACGGTTTGGAATTTTTCAATGAACTCTCTCCCTGATTATCCGAAATATGGTATCTGGCATGATGGTTACTATATAACTGCCAATACATCCGGACCAGATTGTTTTGTATTGGAAAGAGATCAAATGATACTTGGAGCAGCAGGAAACCCTCAACTAATTTCAATGTCAATACCGAGCTTAAATACAGGTGCAGGTACACAAACCGGAGGGTTTCGTTCCGTATTACCTGCATATGCTGATTTTACATTACCACCAGCTACAGAAAAGCTCAATTTATTCTACTTTCAGGATGATGCCTGGAACAACGTTAATCAGGATGAAATTAAAATATGGGAAGTAACCGTTGACTGGAATACCGTTTCAAATTCAACAATTACACAAACACAAACTTTGGCTGTAACCCCTTTCGACTCACAATTTAATGTCAATTGGGATGATATTGAACAACCTGGTACTAACCAGAGATTAGATGGTATACCAGGTGCATTTATGTTTAGAGCTCAATATACACAATGGCCTGGCCATAGTACTGTTATGCTAAACCATACAGTTGACGTCAGTGCCACAAACCATGCCGGTATTCGTTGGTATGAATTGCGAAAAACAAACGGAAGCTGGTCTGTGCATCAGCAAAGCACTTATGCCCCTGACTCGAAAAGCAGATGGTTAGGAAGTATTTCAATGGATGATCAGGGAAACATTGGTTTAGCTTATTCCGTTGCCGGACCTAACACGTCAGCCTCCTTAATGTATACCGGACGATATGCCTCTGACCCTTTGAATACTATGACTTTAACTGAAGACACTATTGTAATTGGATCAGGTGCTCAAACTTTTGGTAACAGATTTGGCGACTACGCTCATATGTGTGTTGACCCTGTTGACAATAAAACCTTTTGGTATACCGGTGAGTACATTTCCGGGAGCAGAACCACCAGAATAGCCTCTTTTAAACTTGCCAGTGATTTTGATAATGATGTTGGGATAACTGCATTGGTTACTCCAACAACCGGAGTTCTGGGAGCTAATGAACAAGTTGAAGTCACTATAAAAAACTTTGGAAACCTGCCTCAAAATAATTTTCAGGTCGGTTACATTGCCGATAATGGTATAGCCGTTAATGAAACTTATAATGCAGGACCTATCCCCGTTGGAGGAACAGATAACTACATATTTTCTCAAACAGCCGATTTAAGTGCCCTTGGTCCTCATACCATGAAAGCATATACAGGGTTAACTAATGACGGTGATCTTTTAAATGACACTATTGAAACTTCGGTTGTCAATGTTTATCAAAATGATGTAGGAGTTACAATCATCAATAATCCAAGTTCAGACAATTATATGACAATGGAAACCATTACAGTTACCGTTGAAAACTTTGGTTCACTCGACCAGTCCAACTTTGACCTGGCTTATACCATTAACGGAGGAACTCCCGTAGTACAAGCTTTTTCCGGAACTTTAACAGCTGGTACCTCAACAACATTTGACTTTAATGTTCAGGGTGACTTTACAACATTGGGAACTTATAATATTGTAGCTTATACAACATTAAACGGAGATGCTGACCTTATGAATGACACGACATATTCCACAATTGAAAATACAAGCTGTATGCCGAGTTCAAATTGTGCCTTTGGAGATGGCATTACGAGTTTTCATATTGGATCTATAAACAATCCCAGTGGATGTACACCAGGAGGATATAGTGATTACACTGCATTTTCTACTGATCTTTTAGTAGGATATACACATGATGTCACTATCTGGACAAATGGTGGTCCCCAATACGTTTCAATATGGATTGATTATAATGATAATTTCTTTTTCGAAGCCAGTGAGAAAGTAGTTGATGGATTTGTATTTAATGGCTCCGGAACAACAGATTTTATGATTGCAGCATCAAAACCGTTAGGAAGCCATTTACTTAGAGCTAAAGCAAGTGACAGTCCTTTAGATGTAGAGGATCCTTGTTCGAATATGCAATACGGGGAGACACAAGACTATACCGTTAATCTGACCAGTGATTTAAGTACCGGAGAGGTTATTGATGATAATAATGAGATTACTGTCAGTTCGATTGGAGATGATCAATACATATTAAATGCCGGTCATTTTGAAAATGATGCCGTCTTAAGGGTTCACAATTCACTTGGACAATTAATTGGGAAAACAACGATAAAGAATAAAGATTTAAATGTTGTTAAAATAGATCTTTCGCAATATTCGAAAGGTGCATATTTGGTGCATATAAAAACTGAGACACACTCAGGTATTGTAAAACTCATTAAATAGAATTTTTAATAAGATAATAGGGTTAGTTTTTAAGTTCAAATCAAATCAGACTCATATATTTTACTAAAAATGAAAAAAGCACTCCTTACCATAGGAGTGCTTTTAATTTTATTACCTTTGAGTTATGGCTGTGAACCTGACTCAAATTCTTAAACAAAAATTTGGATACGCCAGTTTTAGACCTCAGCAAGAGGACATTATAAACGCGGTCCTCCATCAAAAAGATACTGTGGTTTTGATGCCAACCGGTGGCGGAAAGTCAATTTGTTTTCAGTTACCTGCCATTATTTTTGAGCACGTTACACTGGTTATTTCTCCTTTAATTTCGTTGATGAAAGACCAGGTAGAGTCCTTACGGGAAAATGGTATACCTGCAGCTTTTTTTAACAGTACCCTTACCGATATTGATAAGGAAATTCTGGTGAACGAATGCATTGAAGGGAAAGTGAAATTACTTTACATTGCACCTGAAACACTATACCTCATAAAAGACACCTGGTTAAAACATATTAAGATTAGTCTTGTAGCCATTGATGAAGCCCATTGTGTATCAATGTGGGGACATGATTTCAGACCGGAATATCAAAAAATAGGAGAACTGCGGGAACAGTTTGGAGATATTCCCTTTATTGCGCTTACCGCAACCGCAGACCGGATAACCAGAAAGGACATTATTAAACAACTTAATCTTAAATCACCTGAACTTTTTTTGAGTTCATTCAACCGTCCCAACCTGTCACTAGCGGTCAGATCACAGGTCCCTAAGCAAAAGAAGATAAAGGAAATTGTTAGTTTTATTCAGGATCGACAGGGCCAGTCGGGTATCATTTATTGTTTATCAAGAAAAGAAACTGAACAATGGGTCACCGCCCTAAATTCACATGGTATTCCAGCGAATTACTACCATGCCGGATTATCAGCTGATCAGCGAGATAAGGTTCAGGAAGGATTTATTCATGATCAAATTCCGGTCATTTGTGCTACAATAGCATTCGGAATGGGAATAGATAAGTCAAATGTAAGATGGGTCATTCATAACAATTTACCCAAAAACCTTGAAGGCTTTTACCAGGAAATAGGGCGTGCCGGACGGGATGGACTGGACAGTGAAACTATTTTATACTATAATTACCGGGATGTAGTACTACTCAATGATTTTATTCAGGAAAGTGAATTTAAACCAATTTACCGGGAAAAAATAAATCGAATCTTACAATATGCTGAAGCTACCAGCTGTAGAAGAAGAATTTTACTTTCTTATTTTAGTGAGCACCTTGAGGAAAATTGTAATAACTGTGATGTTTGCAAAAATCCACCAGCAATTGTTGACGGGAATATTATTACTCAAAAGGCATTGTCGGCCATTCACCGTACACAGCAAAGCATAGGAATTAATACCTGTATTAATATTTTGCGTGGTGCCAAAACCATTGAAATATTTGAAAAGCATTTTGACAAAATAAAAACCTATGGTGCAGGCGCTGAATTTTCATTTAATGATTGGCAACACTATATTACCCAAATGATCAATCAGGGCACACTGGAGATTGCCTATGACCAGAATTTTCATTTAAAGATCACAGATTACGGAAGAGAAATCCTTTCCGGAAAAAAAGACATTAAACTAACCCGTCCGCAAGAAATAAAGAAAAAGGCCGCCACTTCTAAATCAAAACAAAAGCAGACTGGTGGAACCGTTAAGGGAGGTTTATTTGAACACTTAAAGGCTCTGCGTAAAAAATTGGCCGCTGAAAAGGGAATACCAGCCTATATTATTTTCCATGATACAGCTTTAAAGGATATGGTGAAACTTAAACCGAAAACAGAGTCGGAAATGTTGGAGGTACAAGGTATGGGGGAAGCCAAATTTTTCACCTATGGTCAGCAATTCCTCGAAGCCATTCAGTCATTTGAAGCTAATACTTCAGCTAAAAAGAAAGAGAAAAAATCAACCTATGACGAAACATGGGAACTGTATCAAAATGGTTTATCACTTGAAGAAATTTCGATTTCCAAAGATGTTTCCACTCAAACTGTAATTAATCATTTGATCAAATTAAAGGAAGAAGGGAAAGCAATTGATTTTAATGCCTATATCAGTCCTCAGGAAATTGAACTCGTAAAAAATATTCATAAAAAACTGAATTACCCTGATAAGCTTAAACCGATTTATGAGGCTTTAAATGGGGAACTTGATTATACAAAAATTAAGATAGCATTGCTCTAATTTAATTCTTATAAAAGTCTACTGATATCCCGGACTTCTTGTTTCAGGCTTCTACTTTAAATTTTTGCATTATTCACAATTGGGTCAAACGAACTGCGAAATTCAATTAGTGATACGACTTCATTACCACGAAATTTGTCTCAGACAATTAAAAAAACTGGCAATGAAACAACTATTTTTAAGTATAATCGGGATATTAACGTTTTTCTTTTCAATAGGGCAAAACCTTAACGGCAACCATAAAGTAACCACACGAATCAAGATATTGGTAAACGAGATTGATGATTTTAAAAATGAACTTGATGGCTTAATTTCAAGCGACCAAACAGATATCTCCCATTATTATATTGACCAAACTAAATTTAATCTAACAGTTAATGCTAATGAAGTGGCATATACTAAAATATTAAATCAAATTAAAAAGTATGGGATAACCATTAGTGAAAACACTTCTTCAAACAACTATACGGGTAAAACTGATAAGATAAATGATGAAATTGATCTTCTCAAAAGAGAAAAAGCACATTATCAAAATTTAATTTCTGAAATAGATTCTGTTGAACGAATAAAGTATTTTGAGTATTGGGAAAAAATAATTTCAATTGATAAGGCAATCTCCACCAATCAATCCAAAGTAAAATTGTATCAGAATTCAGATACAAGGTTTCAAATCAAGATTGAATTTTTTGAAGAGGAAATCATTAATAATGACTATAGTGATACCTGGGTAAACATGCCTGGTTTCGAGTTATCTTTTTTAAGAACAGAGCAACCCAAATTTGAATCAACTCCTGAACAGATGACAGGATACAACCTGAAGTATATGGTTAATCGTCAAAAGTCGTACATATCACTGGGATTATACAAAGCAAACAAAAAAGTATCCCCTGGTTCTGTTAACGAAATGTATATTTTTGGAATTGGTCAAGACTTTTACTCTAAAAAATTAGGGAGAGGAACGCGTAAATACTTAAACTTATATACCAGTTTTAATCTTGGTGTTTATATTACATCAAGTGAGTTAGAAAGACAGAGTTCATGGTATACAAATCCATTTATTGGATTGGAACTTATTAAAACTAAATATATTTTAATTGATAATAAAGTTGGTTACTTTCTACCTTTTAAAAATAACAGAAATCAAAGAGGGTTATTGTACAATGTATCTTTTAATTTTGTATTCTAAAGCAAAGTTCTCATCTATAGATGGCAGTACTTGTTAGCAAACTTAATTAACTATATAATAAAGCTACTGGTTAAGACTTTTATTTTTTTCCTCGAAACGTTGTAATAAATGCCCTGTTTGCTTATTAAGACCTTTTTTAAAAAAAGCAGTCCATCCTAAAAGCGTTCCTTTAAATCCCAAAGCTTGTTTTGACCATCTGTAAAGATCAAAATTATCTCTGTGGTCAATGATTAAGCCATCTTTAAATTTGAATGAGGCTTCAATTATGTTATGTACTCTTCGCCCCGTTTTACTAAAATTGTAAAAAGCTTCCCATTTTGCTTTTCCTTTTTCATCATTAAACTCAACATTTGAAAACACTACCTTAAAATCGCCCCCTTTTTGGCTTTCACATAACATCCTCCACATATTCTTTGCCTTTTCTCCTTTTAATACTCCAAATGCAGGGTCTTCAAATACAATTTCATCATGATAACAATCAGCCATCTTTTCGGCATCTAAATTATTAAAGGCAGTATAAAATTCACTGATAATTTGATTGGACATAACTATATGGTTAGTGTTTCACCAGTTTTTGGGTACTGATATTATTTTCCCCTTCAAGCACAAGATAATATAGACCTGAGGACAATTTTATTGTTGAAATCTCCACAAAATCATTAGTAATATTCTGACTGATCACCTCTTCTCCCTGAGCGTTATAAACGCTTAATGTCCTGAATTGATTTCCACTAACTGATTTTATATTTATTACTTCATTAAAAGGATTGGGATAAATAACAGGATTACCATTTTCCTCCTTTGAACTTAGATCTAAAAATGTACAATCCCATTCCAGTTTATAAATTGTATTTGTAACTTCCTGGTTGGCAATCATTCCCCCCATAATATATTTAACCGAATCATTTATTGATGCTATACCCCGCAAGTCCATAGGAATTTCAGGTAATAAATCCTCTGACCATGAAATGGAGTGCACGCTTGTGTAAAGGTCCCGGTTTGCCGGAGGAACACCTCCTGATCCGTTATAAGCTATTCCATCATAATTGTATGTCACATTACTACCCCCAATCCAATGCAAAGTCGACTTAACTGTTGTTGCCGCCATTCGGTAACCATTAACATTTTCATCAGGTACTTCGTACGACCATTCAATTTGAGACGGATCGTCCGGGTTGATAATACCTTTACGTAAGAAATTTTGAATATTAAACCCAAAACTGGACCTCGCCCCTCCAAAATAGTAAATGGTATCGCCAAAAATAACACCTGAAGCACCAAAAGATCTGTAAATATGGTTATTTGGAATACCTGTACCTACTGTCCAATTGTCCAATGCCGGATTATAGATTTGTACATCAGAAATATTACCTGTATTACTCCAACCTGAAATTAAAAAAATTAAGCTGTCCCTCCATACGACCTGAACATGATCGTCTGTTGCTACAGGGATGTCGGCCCCATCACTCAAAAAGGTATTTGTTACAATATCAAACCTGTGCATTTTGTTAGAGGACAATTCGCTATGATCAGCAAATACATGATACCCTCCTGAGATATAAATAATATTACCTACTCTTGAAGCAGCACATGCAATTTTACCAAGTGTATCAGGTAAATCCGGTAATTGAGTCACCGTTGAAGTTTGAAGATCATATCGAAATGATTTAAGGTGAATACCTTCATAAGTTTTAGTAGAATCAATTCCTGCAAAAGAATAAGCATATGCATTATTTCCGATAAAACCTTCGCAAACGGCATTATTAGAAACGCGAACTGGTAATTGCCCAACCTGACTAATTGTTAACTGAGCAATAGTCTGGTATGAAATCATCAGCAAAAAAGAAATAAGCAGCCCTTTTTTCATATTTGTAAAGATAAAAAATGATATTGACAGAATTCAGGATTCCACCCACCTAATTTTTACTGCTGAAATGGTATCTGTTTCCAAACGCTCATTACTGAGAACTGAAAAACCGTTTTTCTGATAAAACGAAAGTGGTGAAAGGTATAGTGCTCCATTTGATTTTACAAAATTATGGTGATCGATTACCCAGCCATTGAGCATATTACTTTCAGCCTTTATTTTTTCCAATAACCAACTTCCTAACCCTTTTCCATGCCATTTAGAATCAACAATGATTCCAAACCATTTTTCATCATCCCGACTAAAACTAAAGCACCAACCAATAATATTGTGCGACTTATCATAAACCAAATGATGTGAAAGTCCTTTTAAACCATTGAGGTAGTTGTTCATTTTCTCAAGGCTATCATAATTAAGACTTTGAGGATATTCTCTATTCCATAAATGCCGCAAAACTTCAATAGTCTCACCATACAGAACAGATTTACTGATGTATTTTATTTGTTTTCCGGAAGATAATTCGGCAGATTCCATTATAGTTATTTTCACTGGTACTCACCAGTGATATGTTAAATATAAAAAAACTCCGGATTTAACTGTTACTCTTTCAGCAGGGTTTTAATATCATCAGTTAACTGATTAATTTCCAACGCTAACGTACCATTATAAATTCCTCTAATTCTGTTCGTTTTATCAACTAAGAGTATATGCTCGGTATGCAGAAAGTCAGAGCTGTCCTTTGTCAACCCTAAATCTTCCTCGGCAAAATAGGATTTTCTAGCCAGATCATAAATTTCCGTCTTATTTCCGGTTAAGAAATGCCATTGTGAATTTTCTATTTTATTTAATCGTTTATAATCCCTTAATTTATCAGGGGTATCAATCCATGGTGTTACAGAGTAAGAAAGAATAACCACCTCTTTATTTGATTTCAGTTGATGACTCACCGTTTTCAAATTTTCGGTTAGTTTAGGACAAATTCCACCACAACTTGTAAACATGAAACTAGCAATATGTATCTTATCTTAATGTTTTGACCTGAAATGGTATCTCCATCCTGATTAATACAATTAAAATCTCCAATTTGATGTGATATATGCTGGTTTCTTTCCTCAACACTACTTATAAATACCGGACTAAAATCGGGTGTATTATAAAACGGTAATTCGAATTTCTTTGTTTCTGTACATGAGGTAAGACCAATACTAATCAGAATCAGTCCAAAACTAATACAGGCTATCTGTAACACTAATACAATTTTTTGTTCCCAAAAGACCATATCTTCTCCCCTCTTTGATAATATAGTTGGATTTGATTTTTCCATTATCATACCATACTTTTTGCTCTCCTTTTTCATGTCCGTCTTCATAATTCATTTCCTTTATTAATAACCCATCTCTATTCCATGCCCTGTTAGTTCCCTCATAAACATCATTCCTGAAATTATAAATCAACTTAGCTCTTCCATTTGGCCACCATACCATTAACTTACCTTCTTTTTTCCCGTTTTTAAAGAACCGTTGCTCTTTAATTCGGCCATCCTTATAGTACTTTCTCCACATACCATGCCGTTTTCCATTTATGTACTGTTGAGTTAAAACTGTATCAGCAGATTCCGGGTAAAGCCGATATAAAGTGCCACTGAAAAGTGTGTCATTAACAGAACATTTACCATTAATATGTCTTATGTTTTCAGTATCCAGATTAACTAATCTTTCTTTTTTAGCAGATGTACAGGACACTGATAAAATCAATAATATTAATATTACACTATTGCGTGACAGTCCCTGGTGTTCCATAAAATCCATTTCCATTAATATAAGGATCGGCATCAGTAATATGATAATGATAAATACCATCAGGATAATCATCCGTGGTATGAAAATGGCCATGATATTCATCCAAATCATCATTATCCAATAAGTCTCCATTTTCTCTCGGGCCATATACAGGGAAGCCATCCAATAAAAAACCTAATAATCCCTCTTCTCCAACCTGATCGGTTAAATGATATGGTTCTAAATGATAGTGGTACTCTCCCTGTTGTTGAGGATGCCCATTATATTGATCAAAAGAATTAATTTCATTAGTCAATGCCTGGTTATTTGGTCCTGCATATTGATTATAAAACGCAACACCATTCAGCGAAATACCAATTGAACCTAATGGTGTAGCGCTATGGTCATCAGCTTCGGCTGGATTTAAAGGTATTTTATACGTGATATCCGCTTCCGAAATTCTATTAGGATTTAAGTGAAACTGGGTATTATTGCCATTATACGCTTCATAAAGTGTGCCCTCCCATTCTGTATCCAAATAATATGGACTTTTATGATCAGGAATTCCTGTAGTTTTTATCACCACAAAATCACCTTCAACATAAATGTCTGATGCGCCATAAATTTTCTGATAAACTGTTAAATCTGCATCACTATTGTCTAAGTCATCCGACTCATCTTTATTACAAGCTAAAATTGAAATTATACTGCAAATCGCAAGTCCGTATTTTAATATCTTCATAGTAATTGGTTTATTAAGTATGATCACTTTTTCTTAAAAAGGTTTAACCGAAGCAGAACTTAACTTATAATTGGAAAGTAGAGTTAGAAAAGTTTATCGCAAAAAAAAGTCCTCCGAATAAGGGAAGACTTTTAATAAAAAAGAATATAATAATTGTTAAATCACTTTAACGTTTACTGCGTTTAAACCTTTTTTACCTTCTTTTAATTCAAACTCAACTGCATCTCCTTCATTAATCTCATCAATTAAACCAGAAATGTGCACGAAGTACTCTTGTTTTGAACCATCTTCAATAATAAATCCAAAACCTTTAGACTCATTAAAGAACTTTACTGTTCCGTTTTTCATTTTTATAATAATAATTTAGTGTCCCAAATGTAGTCTTTAATATTTTAAATAAACCGCTTTTACCAAATAAAAATAGATTTGACGGAAACAATACAATATTAAACCTATGAACAAAGGGCTTTTTTGTGCGTTTTACAGATCAAAAACGTCTTTAATATCTGAACCATACTATTCTGTCTTTAGAACCTCTTGCCTAATTAAGCAAACTCAAGCTCTACTGATTCATTTTTTTTCCGTTACTTTTTTATTTTTTCCATTGGCTTAAACACAAAAAAAGGGGCTGTTTAAATTAAACAGCCCCTTCAGTTTTTTTATTAATAAACTACTCTACTATAGTCATTTCATCAATAAGGTTAGTTGCTCCAGCATATTTGTCAATTACAAACAGTACATACCTGATGTCAACACTAATGGTTCTTTGTAATTTATCTTCAAATGCAATATCTCCACTCATGGCTTCCCAGTTTCCATCAAAAGCACATCCAATTAGCTCACCTCTTGCATTCATTACCGGGCTTCCTGAGTTTCCACCAGTAATGTCATTATTTGAAATAAAATTCACTCTTAAAGTGCCATCTTCTCCATATCGACCATAATCCTTTTTCTGAAATAGCTCTTTTAACTTCGCAGGTACTATAAACTCATCATTATTCGGATCCTCTTTAGCCATCAATCCTTCAATGGTAGTATAGTAATCATAAAGCAAACCATCTGATTTGTGATAACGTCCTACATTTCCATAAGTCAATCGTAATGTTGAATTGGCATTAGGATAATACTTTTTCTCAGGGTGCATTTCTCTTAAAGCAGCAACAAATAAGCGATTTGCATTATCTAATTTATCGTGGGCTGATGACATCTCCTCGCTGCTGTTCACTGCTCTGTATTTTGTCAACAGGTCCTTCATTATTACAAATAATTGATCTTGTTCCATAGCCTCTTTTGTAGGATTTTCAAGGAATTTCTCATATTTTTCCTTATTTGAGAAAATTGAACTGGTCATATTAGCTGAAACAAAGTTTTCAATATCATTTTTGTGTTTTTGATATGTTTCCTGTAATCCTTCAGAGTATTGATCGTTAGGCACATTATCAACAAACATTCTTAACAGGTTAGATACTAATGTTTTTTCTGTTTCAAAATTAGTCCCTTCAAAATGTCCTTCGGCATTTGACTTATAGAATCCCATTAACTTTCCAATCATTTCCTGATCAACTGTATCTTTCGATAACTCGCTATAAAGTCGTGTATGTTGAATAAGGAATTGATTATAGGCTATAGAATAGATAGCTTCAAAGAAATAAACTCTGGTTGGATTATATTTCTCAAGAACTTTGTATGATGCGCTGATATCATTTAATACATTACCGTATTTCTTTTTTCTTGCCTCATCTTTATTCAACCATGCTGAAAACTCTTTTTCGATTGCCATTTTTTTATCATATACTTTATTTCTTTTCAACTGTTCAGTTTGTCCAATAAAGTATTTCCAGTAGTTACTCACCTGCGCATAAGTTGATGCATACTGCAATCTCACAGCATCACTTGCCTTCATATCTTTTTTCATGATATCCAACTTTTTGGCTCTGGCTTTTACTCTTGAAGGTTGATCTTTTTCAATTGCCATTTTAACACCATATGAGGTCAAATATCTGTCAGTACTTCCAGGGTATCCCATAATCATGGTATAATCTCCATCTTTTACACCCTTAATCGAAACCGGAAGATGGTGTTTTGGCTTATATGGTACATTGTCCATTGCAAAAACAGCTGGTTTATTATCTTGTCCGGCATAAATTCGAAACATTGAAAAATCACCGGTATGTCTTGTCCACATCCAGTTATCGGTATCTCCACCATATTTTCCAATTGATGATGGTGGTGCTCCTACCAACCTCACATCCGTAAACACCTCAGTGATGAACATATAAAATTCATTTCCTTCAAAAAATGGCTTGATATAAGCTTTGTAATGTGTTCCTTCAACAGCATTATCACAAAGTTCTTTAGAAATACGCTTAATTCTTATTTTTCGCTCATTGGCATCAATATTATCTCCCAACTTTGCTAAAATTGTTGCGGTTACATCTTCAATTTTTACTACAATAGATGCAGTTAAACCTTCAACAGGCTTTTCTTCAGAGGTTTTCTTAGCCCAAAAACCATCCGTCAGGAAATCATTTTCAGGTGTTGAATGCTCACGAATAGCGTCATAACCACAATGATGATTAGTTAATAATAATCCTTTAGGGGAAATGATCTCTGCTGTACAAAAGCCCCCAAGAGAAACGATAGCGTCCTTAACACTTGGCTTTTTTGCATTGTAGATTTTTTTATGAGACATCTTTAAACCTGCTGCCTTCATATCTTTGTAGTGCGCCTTTAAGTTAAAAGGCATAAACATTCCTTCATCAGCAAAAACTGTACTGAACATACCAGCCAGTAATGCTACTAATATTATTTTTTTCATTTGGTGGTTTTAATTTGTATGCAAAATTAACAGTATTAAGCTATTTTTTGTCATCAAACGGTACGAATTTTCTGACAAAGGTCTTAATACAATCACTTATTACAAATATAATTCCGAAAATTCCTGTAAAAATCCTGATTGCTTATTTGGTATCAGTAAACTGACAGTTTTTAACCAATTCACTATCGACCTCCTCTCCTGCTGCTATGACCTTGGAGAAATAATGACAAGCTTTATCATTATTTTTTAGCATATAATAACAAAATCCAATATTGTGGAACAACCAGGGATGCTCAAGCCCTGATTCCTCTCCTTTTAAAAGCACTGAAAGCGCCTCTTCATAGTTTCCCAGATTCGCTAGCGCGCTTCCATAATTATACAACTGTGCCATTTCATCATCCTCTCCTTCAAATATTGTTGTTTCAATTTTTGGAGAAAGATCACTGATCAGAGAACTATTGTCAATACTCAGTTCATAATTGATCTTTTTTACATAATCTCTCAATTCCTTCTCTTCATTTCCTAAATCAACCGCCCTTAAAAAATGATAGATTCTAGCATCAAGCTGTTGCGAACTCTTTTCATAAATTGAATCTACCTGAGCTTTACTCCATTCCCGACTTTCGAGAATGTTCATTAGTTCACGCCTTTCGATTTCCATTAAATCATAAATCATATTAATCATGGCAATTGTAAAGCGGTTTGGTTTCAGGTAATAATAAGTTTCATCTAAATTAACCTGAGTACTTGATAAGTAAAAAGTGGTATCTAATATGGCGTTTCTGTCAAGATATAATCCGCCATCAAATGAGTAAAACCTTGAGGTGGAATGGGAATTATAGTGTTTTTTTTCAAAAGTAGGATCGACATTAAAGCTATACTCTCCATTGATATCAGTGAGCGTCAACCTGGTAGTATCCCATGGCATAAATCTGTTCCTGAAAATTTTATTGCGTTTGGAAAGCTCAGAAAAATTCAGCAATACGCCGTTTTCCTTGAAAAACTGCCTGTTTTCCAGTACTTTCCTGCTAGGTGAAAGAATTTCATTATACTGCCAAAATAGCTTGTTATAAGGTTGGCTGACTATTTTATCATAATCTGACATCATATCAGCCCCATCCGGGAAATATGGTAAATCAAATAGTTGATTTCTCTCATAAAACAAAAATGCACCGGCAGTAATCACTTTTCTTATGTCCTTGCTATTATCATAATCCAAATTGTATTTAAACTCAATTTTTTTCAAATCCTGTTTCCGATTATTTCCAAACGTATAAACCACATTATAATCAATATCATTTATATGATGATTGGGATCTATACCGAGTAGTGGATGCCTTTCTAATGCCTGGTTAAACAGTTCTGTTTTTATAATATTTCGTTTTTGCTTATCAATCCAGATATAAGCATGGAACAATCCCTTATATTTCTTTTTTGGAGTGAATTTCAGCTTATATATTTCTTCTCTGACACCAGCCAACTTTATGTTATAGTACTTCTTCTGTTTCTTTTTAGAGTAATGGAGTGGGTTGGAGGGAAAATCATTCCCCTTTTTTGTAAAAAGTTTATACTCTGACAGAATGGTTGTTGTATGAAGACTCACATAAAAATTACTGTCAATCTCGGCCAACCCTATTCTTCCGTTCTTTAAACTTAGTCCCTGAATCCCCTCTGTACCGATATTTGCGTTATAATAACATTCCAACAGCTCAGCAGGTTGATTATGATATTGAGATTCTAATGTAAAATAAGCTTTAGTGTCATAATCTTTCCGGGCCTGGATCTTCTCTTTACCTTCACTGATAATATCAAGGTACGGATCCAGGTCTAAATTACCATGGACAGTAACCTGAATCAGCATATTTGTTTTTTCTTTTAGGTAAAGTGCATTATTATCAAGAAAATATGTACATGGTACTTCCGACTTATAGTAGGATACGTAAGATATAATTAATGTATCCGTAGCATTGCAAATAAGTTTAAATGCACCATCTTCATTAGTTATAGCTCCGGTTCCCAATCCTTTTTTGACTATAAAGGCATATGGTAAAGGTGCTCTGGTATCCTTATCCAACACAAAACCAGACACAGTAATTTGGGCGAAAATACTGTTGGCGATCACTAAAAATAGCAGGATGAATTTAGCTCTGATCATAATATACAAATGTCGTTACCCCGTATTAATAATCTAATACAGGTTAAATTTAAACCTTTCATTATTAACCAACAAGCAAAATACTTTAAAGGTTAATTATGTTGAGTTTAGTGTATTGATGATAAAATACATCTAATTCCATAAAAAATGTTATCTAAGTTGAAAAAATATATACATCCAGGCCTAGAAAATGAGTCTCTCCCTTAATTGACATTCCATTTTTTTCTGCCACCCGAATCGACCTGATATTTTGTTTGTCGATAATAGAAATAAATGTTTTACTGATTCCGGCTTGTATCCCGTATTGCTTTATTTGTTTAGCCATTTCAGTCCCATACCCCATCCCCCAATATTCAGGTTTCAGGGAATATGCGATCTCAAACTCTCGCATTCCATCTAAATCCCTGGGAATTATTCCAGCCATGCCTACTAAATTGCCGCTTGATTTTTCAGTGACTGTTAAATGTCCGAGTCCACTTTCAGCATAACGTTGTTTTTGCCTTTCTATCCAATCTTTTGCATGAGTTTCAGGTTGCTTACTCAGGTCAATCCCAAGATATTTCAAACTATCATTTTCTATAAAAAATGAGGTCCAGTCGGGAATATCAGATTCCAAGGTTTTCCGATAATACAACCTATCTGATTCCTGATTAAAGTAATCCATTTGATTAATTTCCTGCATTAATAAATTTCCATGTCAACGTTCTCTGATCAGGATAATGGACAAATACCAATACACTATCGTCGCTACTGGCCTTTTGAAACTTTTCGTTATTATACAATGTATTTGAAAGTCCTCCATTTCCTAAAAAAGTAATTCCATTATCATTCACATATTCATAAGCCGACCTTTTCTGCCCCATATCACCAGCTAACAATATCACTTTTACTTTTCTTTTCACCAATTCTTTAAATTTTGGATACAAAACCTCATGAGGCTTAAGGTTTGGGTCACAGCGAAAAACACGACCGGTATGATCGGTATTTGCATAAGTCCTGACCGGTAAAGTATCCTGATTCATCTCTCCCCAAAAAATATGATGAGACATTAATACCACATGGGATGAATATTTAACAGTATCTAAAACTGAACAGATAAAGTCTGCTTGTTTGTTCCTCTCTTCACAACCAATACCTGAACCGGCAGTATTGGAATTCATTACTATAAGTGTAATACCTTTGGTGTATATAGCGTAATCACCTGCTTTTTCAGTATAGTCTTCAATCGATTTAGTACCTTCCCATAAATCGTGATTACCTACTGCCCAATGTGTCTCAGATGATTTCAGGTCAAAAAAGTAATCGAGATAACGAAACATGCGCCCCGAATTGGAAGTATTTAAATAAATGTCTCCTCCTAACCAAAAATGATGGTCCGGACGCTTTATCTGAGGGATTCTTTCATCAATAGTAGAATCTGTTGCGTAAATATGTGCTAAAAAGATATAAACTTCCGGATTGCGAAACCTGATTTCAACATTCTCTTTTTGACCACAACCGGACAAAATAACAATTATTGAAACCAGTATTAATGCGCTTCTAACCAATTTTCGGCAATTTTATATTCAATATCAAGCGGAACGACTAAATCAACAGCTGATTCCATATGTTCTTTTACTAATGCGGCCAATTTCTCTTCCTCCTCTATAGCCACATCAAATACCAATTCATCATGCACCTGCAATAACATTTTTGACTTTAACTTTTCGGCAGCCATAGCCTGATGTAGCTTTATCATAGCTATTTTGATAACATCTGCAGCAGACCCCTGTATTGGCGCATTAACCGAATTCCGTTCAGCAAATCCTCTGACAATGGCATTAGCTGATTGAATGTCTTTCAAATACCTTCTTCGATCCATTATCGTTTTGACATAACCATTTTCCCTTGCAAATTCAACCGCTTCCGACATATAAGCTTTAATTCTTGGGTATTCCTCAAAATAACTGTCAATGATTGCCTTTGCTTCTTTTCTGGAGATGCCCAAATTTTGTGCTAAGCCAAACGCAGACTGACCATAAATGATTCCAAAATTAACCGCCTTGGCTGACCTTCTTTGATCAGAGGTGACCTCATCAATATTCTCAACTTTAAATACTTTCGCAGCAGTTGCAGCATGGATATCTAAGCCATCTTTAAAAGCCTGAATCATGTTTTCCTCTTTGCTTAATGCTGCAATAATCCGTAATTCAATCTGAGAATAATCCGCCGCCAGAAGTTTATGATTTTCATCCCTCGGAATAAATGTTTTTCTCATTTCTCTTCCCCGTTCAGTTCTGATCGGAATATTCTGCAAATTAGGATTAATTGAGCTTAACCTTCCGGTTGCTGCAATGGTTTGCATATAGCTGGTGTGAATCCGCTTAGTTTTTGGATTAACCAACTCAGGAAAAGCATCAACATAAGTACTCTTCAACTTTCGCAGAGAACGGTAATCTAAAATTAATGGAATTATTTCATGTTTTCCGGCCAGTTTTAAAAGCGTATCCTCACTGGTAGAATACTGTCCCGTTTTGGTTTTCTTAGCTTTTGCATCAATCTTTAACTGATCGAAAAGTACTTCTCCTAATTGCTTTGGTGAATCTAAATTAAATTCATGATTCCCTGCCAGATCTTTTACTTTTTTCTCGAGGTCAATCAATTCCGAATCCAAATCCTGTGAAAACTTTTCAAGTAATGGTACATCCAAATTAATCCCTTCAACCTCCATTTCCTTAAGTACTTTTACTAATGGCATTTCCATATCGTAAAACAAGGATTTTAAATGAGGCTTTTCTATTTCTTTTTCAAAAATATGTTTCAGTTGGAGTGTAATATCAGCATCCTCACAAGCATAATCTGTTATTTTTTCAGGATCAAGGTCTCCCATATTTAACTGGTTCTTGCCCTTTTTACCAATCAGTGTTTCTATTGAGACCGGCTTATAATTTAAGTACAATTCGGACAAATAATCCATATTGTGTTTTCCTTCAGGATTGTACAAATAATGTGCAATCATAGTATCAAAATACGGCCCTTTGACTTCGATACCGTATTGTGACAATACTTTTAGGTCATATTTTATATTGTGGGCTACTTTTTCAATCGACTCATTCTCAAAAAACGGATTGAATTCTTCCAAAATTTCTTTTTCCTGTCCCTTAGGCGTAACCACATAAAAACCGGTTCCTTTTTTGAAGGAAAGCGCCAATCCGACAATGTCACAATTCAAAGCATCCAAACCAGTTGTTTCTGTATCAAAACAAACTGTTTTTTCCTGAAGTAAAAGGTCTAATACCTGTTTTCTTTTTTCAGGAGAAACCACAATTTGATAATCTGCATTGGCATCTGCAATGGTTTTTACACCGCTACTCTGATCTTCAGCTGCCTCTGATACAACCTCCATTTGCGGCGTACCAAATAAATCCAGCTGGCCTTCCCTGCTTTTAGCAGAAGGAATTATTATTTCTTCTCCCAAAACCCTTTTGGCCATATTTTTGAACTCCAACCGGGTAAAAATCTCTTTTATTTTCTCAGCATTTGGTTCTGATCTTTGTAGTGCCTCCGGGTCAAATTCTATTGGCACATCCAAAATAATCGTCGCCAACATTTTTGACATCAATCCCTGTTCTGCAAAGTTGATGACATTTTCTTTTTGTTTTCCTTTTAATTCTTCAGCATGTTCAATCAGACCTTCAACCGATCCGTATTGCTTAATTAATTTTTTACTGGTTTTTTCACCAATTCCAGGAATTCCAGGAATATTATCTACTGCATCACCCCATAATCCTAAAATATCAATCACCTGAATAGGATCATCCACCTCAAACTTTTCCTTTACCTCTTCTATACCCCATACTTCAGCAGGTTTCCCCCCTCTTCCGGGCTTGTACATAAAAATATTTTCTGAAACCAATTGCCCAAAATCCTTGTCCGGAGTCATCATATAAGTTAAAAAACCATCCTTTTCAGCACGCTTGGCAATCGTTCCAATAATATCATCTGCCTCATATCCCGGCTTAATCAATATTGGAATATCAAACGCTGAAATAATTTCTTTAATCGGCTCAAGCATGCTCCTGATGTCTTCAGGCATTTCTTCTCTGTTTGCTTTATAATCAGAAAAGTCAGAAGCTCTGTTTGTTTGTTCGGGTGCATCAAAAACAACCGCAATATGTGTTGGATTTTCTTTTTTTATAACATCAAGCATGGCATTAGTAAACCCAAAGGCCGCTGAAGTATTTTGACCCTGACTATTTATTCTTGGGTTTTTAATGAATGCATAATAAGCTCTGTAAATTAGTGCAAAAGCGTCGAGAAGGAATAGTTTTTTTGGGTGTTCTGGTGTCATATTTTCTTTCTGTGATTGAAAAACGAAAGTACTCAAATTTGTTGAGAATTGCTACCATTATGAAATCGAATTCAGCTCAGAAATATTCTTCTGTTATATTTGCACAGTATCAGTAGTTATTCAGATGAACAATTTAAAACTTATTCGCATTCCACATTCCGAAAATCAAACATTAAGAGCCTGGAACGCTGCAGATGAGCTGCTGATTGGTCAACCATTATCCGGGACAAAACATTTAGCGGTTTATCATGATACTTTTGGTTATTTGGCCTGTTCTTTAAGTCAGAATAAAACCAGTTTTACTTGTATAACTGACCTTTACAGTCAAAAAATAGCCATTCAAAAAAACCTTAAAAATAATCAGTTTAGTTTTACCGAAAGTACGTTTTCCACTCCACTCGAACCCTTGAAGAAAGAGATTACTGATGCACTGATTAAGATACCCAAATCGAATGATTTATTTGAATTATATCTTCAACATGCTCATACTGCATTGACAAATGAAGGCAGGATTTATTGTGGTTTTATGACCAGATATTTTAACGAATCAATACTTAAAACAGCAAAAAAGTACTTTAAGTCTGTTGAGCAAACCAGGGCAAAGAAGAAGGCCAGAGTAATGATATTATCAGAAAAGAAAACAATTGAATATCCTTCACTTATTCATTCAGTCGATTATAATGGGACTCAATTACAACAATATCATGGTGTTTTTTCTGCTAATAAAATTGATTTAGCTACCCAATTTTTGCTGGACAACCTCACAATAAACCAGAATGCTAATGCTGTACTTGACCTTGCCAGTGGGAATGGTATTATTGCAAAGGTTATCAGTGGAAAAATACCCCAGGCCCAACTTCATGTTCTTGATGACTCTGTATTGGCAATAGAATCATCAAAACTCAATTTATCGTCCGCAAGTGCAATTTTTCATCATCATTATGATTTATCTGATTTTTCAGCCAACTCTCTTGACTGGATCATTACTAATCCCCCGTTTCATTTCGGCCATGTTGTTGATACCAGTATTGCATTAGGACTGTTTAAACAATCTTCAATTTGTTTAAGGGAAGGAGGAAGATTGACTATAGTGGCCAATTCCAATCTGGGTTATCAAATGCACTTAAAAAAGTGGTTCAGCCAGATCACAATTTTAAAAAGCACTCAAAGATTTCATATTTATGAATGTATTAAATAATCCAGATAAAATCTGGTTCAAATACGAGTATGGTTATGTTAATATAGTTGATGAAACCATTTATTTTACACATTCCGGTAACTGGACTGAGATAGAAAATATTGAGGAGAAAAGTCCTGAAACCAATCGTAAGGCCAAATTGAAAAGCTATAGAATTTCAGTTTATACAATCCTTTTCCTTGTCGGACTTGCTTTGCTTTACCTTTTAAATATATTTGGTGCTACAACCAGTCTGACCATATTAATTCTGTTCCCAGTTGGAGGTTGGTTCTTTTACAAATATATGAGACATGAAACAGGTTCTGTATTCAAAGTTCCCTTTAAAAAAATCACAAAAATTACCTTTTTGGGCAAAAATGTAACGATTTACTTTCAAGACAAAAATAATAATGAAGACCTCTATAAAATAACAGGTGTCTCTGAAAAAGGACAGTCCTTTTTTGTAGATTTAGCTGATCAACTTTAGGATCTTGCAAACTAAACCGAAAATATCATTCTCCAAAAGACTAATCTTTATTGTAAAGTTAATCATTGCAGTTGTTCTACTCTACTTCATTTATTTAAAGATCGTACAAACCTATGACCAAACCGATTTCAATGCTATCAACTTTTCAAATAACTGGTTTTATGTATTAGCAGGTTTGTTGGTTCTTACACTGGTCAACTGGGGAATAGAAGCCAGAAAGTGGCAAATACTCTCTCATTCAACTCAAAGCCTCACTTTTAAGCAAGCCTATGGTTCTGTTTTATCAGGTCTGGCCACCGGTTTGGTGACACCAAACAGAATTGGTAATTTTATTGGCCGAAATATCTATATTGATAAGGAAAAGCGTATCCTGGCCACCTATCAGACACAACTTGGTAATTTATCACAATTTTTAGTCAGTATTCTTGTCGGGGTCATTGGATTCTCTTTAGTCATTACGTGGTATATTGTAGATCTGAACCCTGCTCTTATATATGGTTTAAGCACAATTATATTATTGATTGGATTATTAGGTTACTATAAACCGGAACTGATATTAAAAACTTTTCCCGGTAAATACCTTTATCAAAAGGATCAATCCAATTTTGATCAGTTTATTGTTATCAGTAATCACCTTAAAACAAAGATTCTCTATCTTAGTTTAATCCGCTATAGTGTTTTTATTATTCAATATAACCTGCTATTCATCCTGTTTTCAAATCATCCCTCATGGACAGAGATTAGTACATTAGCGGCAACAACTTTTTTAATTACCACACTTATACCTTCACTGTTATTTGGCAAGTTATTGGTTCGCGAATCTGCTGCCCTTCTTGTTTTTGGCTGGGCTGGTTTACCGGTTCCGGTTATTCTCTTGGTTTCATTTTCGTTATGGTTTATTAACTTAGCATTACCTGGTCTGTCAGGGCTTTTCATTTGGCTTAAGAAATCAAGATGATATTAATAACATTGTATTTCGCTTTAATATTGCTGCTTAGTATTATTTCACTCAGTAATTCTGGTGCTAGGATTAATCCTTTGACTGAAAAAACAAAAGGACTTACCGTTGTCATTCCTTACAAAAATGAAATGCTTCGAATAAAACCACTGGTTAATTCTTTAAACGGGGCTGATATACCGGATGACATTGAATTCATATTTGTTGATGACCATTCTGAAGATAAAACTGCTGAATTTTTACTATCAGAATTAGACATCCGGTTTAGATTACTCAGACTAAGAACTACTGGAGGAAAAAAACAGGCCATAAAATATGCTGTAAGAAAAGCTAATTATAAGCAAATTCTCACATTAGATGCAGATGTTAATTTCAAACCAGATTTTTTCCGGAAAATTTCAAGCCTTCCATTAGCTGACCTTACTATCCTTCCTGTTAAAATGGTAGGTAAAACACTGTTTCAAAAACTAAATGTAATAGAATTTAAATGGTTACAAACCATTACCTATCTCTCCGCAAGATTTAATAAACCTGTTTTGTGCAATGGTGCCAATCTGAAATTTAGTAAAGCAAAATTTTTAGAAACTGAAAAAGTCAGAAAAGATGATCATATTTTAAGTGGTGATGATATATTTTTGCTGCAGGCTATCCAAAATTCCGAAGGCTATATTAATGCTTTTGAAAATACTGATTTGGCTGTATCAACTGATGCTCCGGGCACTATAAAAGACTTATTAAATCAAAGAATAAGGTGGATTTCGAAGTTGAATAGTTTTAGTGGAATTATTGGAGTGGTTATTATTCTTTCTTCAAATATTTTTTTGTTGTATGCTTTATTACAATTAAACCAATCCGCAATTTGGCTTGTTCCTGTTCTTTTAAAAATCGGATCAGAGTGGTTAGGTACACATTCTATTACCATTGGAACCTTAGTTCTGGTCATCTTACATCAACTTTATTATCCGCTCTACGGACTGGGGATGCTTATTTATTGGCCATTTAAAAGGAACTGGTAGAAGTATTGACTATTCAATGATTAACTTAGAAGTATTGTTGTTTATTTGAATAATGTAAATTCCAGCATTTAATCCGGATACATCCAGAATTTTTTCAGCACTGTTCTCAATCTGATCTGTTAATACTAATCTCCCTGACAAGTCATATAAGTTAATATCATACTTCACTTTATCTGAACTAAAACTAATTATAACCGCATCTGTTGCTGGATTCGGATAATACTTAAACTCTGGTTCTGAAACAACTTCCATCCCCACAATTGTAGTATTTTCGTTGTTAATACTTGGATACAAAAATGTAAAATTACCGGTGCCATTAACAAATCTTCCGTAAGTGATATCGGTTGTCTGAGCCGGGAAGTCAACATAATCAACCAGCTGATCTATATTATCAATTAAAAATAATGACTCTCCGGAAGCTGACAGTTTAAAATTAGTATGTAAGCCTTGCTGCAAAGTATCTTTATCCGCCCATATTATCATGTAAGCACCTGGTTGTATCATTGTTCCTGCAGGAAATGTCCATTTTGCCAGATTATTCCCATCATCTGATAAATGGTACTGACTTAAATCAACTGCCGTATTACTGTTATTATACAATTCAATCCAGTCATCAAACTCACCATTCTGATCAGTTGCAATTGTTGAATTGTCAGCTGAGATTTCGTTGATCACCACTCCTTTTTCAGGACTAAGGGTATAGAACTCGTATTGGGCCCTTTCAGGAGAAAACCTACCTGCATCAGCATTTTCAGCATAAATATAATACTGCATTTCTGTTCCATTAATGCCTATCTGAACCCCATATATTCCATCTGCTGCACTTCCGTCATTATGTAAACCATCATCATACATCTGAACTTTTGTAAAAACATCAAATTGATTGTACCGATACCCCAGTATTACTTCATCTTCATTAGCCACCTCTGCGTTGATAGTCACCGTTGTAAATGGTTGTGGTGTAACAGGAACAGATGTGATATTACTGATATCAGGAGTGCTAAACTGAAGCTCGGGTAAACTATTTAAATATGTCTCCCTTGCTTCCATTAACGCTTCCAAACCAGGACGTAAGTTAAACCAAATACCAACATTAGTGTATAAATTATCATTAAAGTCGGCAAAAGAATAGGCATTATACTGTTCGGTTTGAACATCAGCTTCAATTAAATTATGCATAAATTCTGCCCTTTGCAGGTAGTAACCATTGTTGATATTTTCTTCCACTATGGTTTTGTAATGGGCAGTGTACATTTTTTTGTATCGGGGCACAGATAGTAACCGGGCAATTAACGGACGAAAATTAAAAGCCGTTTCGTGTAAAAAAGGATCCTGATTGATTAAATCAGACATGGATAAAGGCAGAAAATTTGTGCCGTTCCATAACAAACCTCCAAATGACATGTTAACATCCCATAAAATGATGCTCCATCTGCCATTATCCATTTTATAAACGTAGTAATTATGCCCAAATGCGGTATAACCATCATTGTGCACAAATACGCTACTCAGGGCTAAAAACCACAAAGCACGATCCACATCTAAAAATTGCTCAATGTTTGTAATATTGTTCTCAAGATTATTGCACAAAGTCTGTAACTCTGTTAAGCCATATGTTGATTTCATATCATACAATGTATCATATGCTATAGTATCAGGATGATAAGCTAAGTTGGAATTATCTCCGTATAATTCAAAAGATATGGGATCACACTTAAAAAAAGCATTATCGGAACTATTATAATATTCTTCCAGAAACTCATTATCGACTGACTCGGTATTGGTATAAATGCCCAAATTATCATTATTGACTATTACCCTCACAAAATCAGCATGCGGGCAATCCATATACTGATTTGAGATTTCGTACATCAACGCCTCTCTTACCATTGACGGATCAGTAAAACAATTGGCCAGTTTAATCTTATCCTTTCCCATAAATTCCTGACCGGAAATAGTATAGTTTAGATCAATATTAAAAGGATTTTTGGTGCTGGCTGTGTCTAAAGAACTGTTCCCTTTATACCTGACTCCACAACTGTCGAATACGGTACCATCAATAATAACCTCTGCTAAAATTCTCTGAGTTCCTGCTCCGGTTCCGGTTGTCAATGTGGCCAGGGAATCAAGTAAATGATCCCAATTTGAATCGTAAAAATTAATTTCAATTGTTCTTATGGTATTAATATTGAACAAACTCTGGCTTTTTGATACAAAACCAGACAGAAAAATGAAAACGAATAGTAGTACTCTTACAAACATTATATTGCCCATATATGAACTTAAAGTTAAGAAATTATATCCTTTTCTGTCATTCAGTATTGTTTTTCAATAGACTTTTGCCTTGTTTGCGTAAATTTCAAGCTTACGAGTTGTATACACAACTTTTCAGTTATATTTGTATTATGCATACCAATAATATCGACAATTTTGATCCCAAGACCTGTATTTCGGGCAAAGTAATGAGACTTAACCGAATGACAGGAAATATCTTTAGAAAGTACATCAGTCCGTTCGGTGTCACAAACAGTCAGGTGAGCTTATTGTTTATCCTTTCCAAAAATGATGGCCTCACCCAAAAAGAGCTGTCAGACTTCTCAAAATTGGAAAAATCTTCAGTCAACAGAAATTTGAAACGTCTTTTTGAACAATCTTATCTGACACGGTCATCTTTTCCTTCAATTAAAATCACTGAAAAAGGCAAACAGCTTGTTAATTCGATTATCCCGGAATGGAATAAGGCTATGACAGAAATGAGAACACTTCTTGGTGATGACGGAGAAGAAGCCCTTAATCTGGTATTATCAAAACTAAATTCAAAATCATGACTTTTACGGCACTACTATACCTTGGATTAACATTGGTGGTAAATCTCGCTCTTTTCGTAATAATGCGATATGCAACAAAAGAAACATTTACTGACCGGTCGCACCATCAGAAAAAAGATCATCTTTATTATTGCTGGCCTTACCCTATGGCAAATATATATTTACCTCATTTCATCAAACGGTTTTTTAGCCAATTACGACTTCCCTCCAAAGTTTATGTTGTTTCTGGTTTTACCGGCGTTTATTTTTACCGGTGTATTCATTTATCAAAAAAGAAATAAACCCTGGATTACAGCTATTCCTGAACATTGGCTCGTTTACTTTCAGAGTTTTAGAATTATGGTTGAATCGCTTTTTGTTATGTCACTACACGAAGGTATTTTACACAAAAATATGACTATTGAAGGTTACAACTTTGATATGATAGTTGGCATTTCAGCATTAGTTATTGCCTTTTTAGTCTACCAAAAAAAAGCACTCTCCAGAAAACTAATAATATGGTGGAACTATATTGGTCTGGCAGTATTGGCAAGTGTTATTTTAGTGGTCACTACAACTATTTTTTTTCCAGAGTTGTACGGAAGTAAGGTCAGACTGATGCCTACAGATTTCGGGACGTATCCTTATGTTCTGATAGCTGGCTTTTTAATGCCGGCAGCAGTTTTTGTTCACATCCTATCAATAGTACAATTAAAAAAGAATGATACGCTTAGACAATAACTTCTCCGTTTTCATTTGTGGTTAAGGCCTCACTCATAAAATCAAAAAATGGTCTCATAGCTTTAAACGACTCATTAATTTCATCAGCAAAACTTTCACTTAATACTTCCTGATCGGAAAATGACCGCATTACCAAAAATTGCTTATATCTTAATAAATCAATTGCCGGATGCTCCTTATCAACTCCTTTTGGAGCTGTTTTAAGTTGCTCTCCCCTTAGCTCTCCAAAATGTTTTTTGAAATTTTTATCAGCCAATATAGCTCTGAACTCATCTTCATAGTCTGCAATATTATCCCTCATTCTTTTTAAATCAGCTGAGTTTGGTCCCCAAAAGCCACCGCCAATAAAACTATTTCCATTTTCAATATGAAAATAGTACCCTCCTCTTAACAAATTAGTCGCTCTTGAAAAAGAACCCGACCACACTGTTTTATATGGTGTTTTATCTTTTGAAAACCTGATATCACGGTATATTCGATACAAGCTCTTTTTACCACTGGCTGTTTCAATATTATCATGTAATTTAACCTTCGACAGAAGGCCTTCAGCAAATTGAATGACATTTTCGCGTTCATTTTCATATTCCTTTTTATGGTCATTAAACCATTCTCTGTTATTATTGTTTTTTAATTTGGATAGAAAGTCGAGGTTTGATTGTTGTATTAAGGCCATTTGAAATTGGTTTTGAAATATTTATTCTAAAATTAATGTTTTAAACCCATTTGTCATAAAGGTTTCTAATCTATTTTTTGAATTATTGTAAACTAAAAAGACATCAACACCAGGTACAGAACCGTCCTTTAAAAACTGAATAACATTATCGGTACCCATTACCATAAATGCTGTGGCCAAACCATCAGCCATAGCACAGTTATCAGATACCACAGTTACACTTAGTAATTGATGTTGTACGGGATACCCGGTTTTAGGGTTAATGGTATGTGAATATTTGCGACCATCCCGCTCGTAAAATTTACGATAGGAACCTGAAGTGGCCACTGCTTTATTATCCAATTGAATGATTTTCATAATTTCTCTGTTCGAAGCGGTTGAATTTTCTATAGGTTCATCTATCCCAATGGTCCATAGTTTTTGGTCTGGATTCTTTCCTTTTACTCTTATTTCTCCTCCTATTTCAACAAAATAATTTTTGGCCCCTTTCCACTCAAGTAAATGGCACAATACATCTACGGCCTGCCCCTGAGCAATGGCGTTAAACACCAGTTTAGATCCCGGTGTGTTTTTTATTACTGCAGAAGTTCTTTTGGGCGATAAATCATCAAACGAAAAATGAATGTCATCATCAAAACCTACTGAGGTTAAAATAGAATCGATAGTATTAGTATCAGGTATAAATTCAACGTCTTTAAAAAAGCCCCAGGCATCCAGCAAAGGGTAAACGGTTGGATCGAATGCGCCATTTGTTAATTTAAACACCTCTTTTGACACGTATACACAATTGTTGAAATAATTATAGATATCCTGATACTCAAATTTACCAACAGGTGCATCATTTAGTTTTGAAATGATTGATTCGGGAATATAGGTACTTAAAGCGAGGTCAAACTGACGTAGCGTTTCGTCTATTTCCTCCGAAGTTATATCAATGGTATCGGTACAAATAATGGAATAGGTTGTTCCCTGAGTATTCCCCGAAAGTTTAATAATCTGAGGTTTAACGTTGCTAGTTTTTTCACCTGAATTGCACCCTGCCAAAACGAGTAAAAAGCATAAAACTAATAAAAAAGGAATCTGGTTTAATGATAGATCAGACTTGCGTCTTCGGTTTCGTCTTGCCATTTATATTCAGTTATTGGTCGTCCGTTTTTGGTATAAGAAATTCCGAATCGCATTTGAGACTTTTCATAAACTGCGCCTTCTCCCTCGATTACCACAACCCGTCGTACAACATAACTAACTAATAAACCATCTTCATCTCTCTGCTCGTAAATCTCCTCTGTAACCCCTTCCGGAAACTGAGTTCCCAATTCATTTTTTACTTTCTGATCAATGGCATTTACGTCTATTTCTGCAATACTGATTAAAACATCCTCAGTTTTATTTAAACCTTCCTCATTATTCTTTTCAAGTTCAATTTGGGCATTAACTAATTTATCCTGTTTCTTTAAAATAACGTCTGAATTATCCTCTGTTTTCTTAGTATCAACAACTTTATTATTATGAATAGTTTTCTCCGCTAACTCAACATGATTATGTGTCATATGCATTTCATTTTCGTTGATCAGTTTATTATTAGTTTCATTTTTTGAAATCTCGCTTATAATCTCGTTAATGGTCTCATTGTCCTCATTTAAACGTACAGCATTAGTTTTACTGACTTCAAATTGCTCATCTTTTAGAGCTTCAATTTCGGAACTGGTATTAAACATCTGATCAGTACTTTCACTACTTGAACTAATTGCATTGTCCTGAATACTTTTATCAATTTTCTGTTTAGCAATTTCTACTTTCTGTCTTTGTAATTCTGCTGTTTGATCAGCTTCAAAAAGTGCCTGGTTTAACTTTTCAATACTGACTGTGGCATTCTCAGAAACGGCGGTTTGTTCTTTACCATATTCAGTCATTACTGCAGCCATATCAGTATTAACATCAGTCACCTTTACTTCCATATTTTGTCTTGGAATATCACTGTATTTTGCTGCTTCGTAAATTTCTGCCTCAGAATTTTCAACAAAACCTGTAGTATTAAAGGCAATATCCTCCTGTTTCCATTGTTCTTTCATTGATGCATTAACCAGTGCAACCTCTACATTATTAACGTCAATCTCGGTGTTCAATCTCCCTACTTCAATATTCTTATAACCATCTCTCTTCTCTACCTCAATCCCTTCTATTTTATCTACCTGCTTATATAATACATCAGAATGTGTTGTATTTAAATCAATTGAAGCACTCGTCAAATCATCTTCTATAACAGTTACATTTTCTTCAAACGACTCCCTGTCCTTATCATTATTAACTGAGTTTTCATACTCTTCTCTTTTTATATTTTCAACCACCTGGCTTTGCTTGAAAATCACGTTATCAGAATAAGTCGACTCTTCCCTCATTTTAGTCTGATACGCCACTTCGTACGTATCAAATTCCTCGACTAAACCAATCTGCTTTTGTTGATTTTCCGTAGTTGATTCAAATATTTGTGTCAATACGGTTGTCTCGGTATCCACAACCCTGTAACTTTCATTTTCTTCCTTTTTCCCCCATTTGAGTATATAATCAGACACATCACTTCCACTGTTAGCTACACTACTTGTTTCCTTCTCTTTTCTACTCTGCTCCGCTTCAAGAAACATTCTCTGCATTTCCTCCTCAGTCATATTGACTTTTCTTCCAACCGGCGGACCTCCTCCTGCTCTTACTAATTCCGGTGGATTTAATAATGCATTGATTTTCTTGATCTGAGCCTTTGGATAAGCTGTATTTTTCTTTGTAAATGTTTTGATAGATCGCTTGTACAAGACCTTCGCTTTCTCATAATTCTCTGCGTTAAAATACTCATCTGCTTTAGCAATCATTCGTTTATACTGATCATCTTCAAATGTACTGTGAATAGCATCAATTCTCTTAATCTGTGAATCAGGATAAGAGTTATTTTCAATATCATAAGCCTGAACATATAAAGCTCTTGCTCTGTCCCATTCTTTTCGTTCAAACAAATTATCTGCTTTACTAATTAATTCCTTGTACTTGTTCTTAGAATTTTCAACACGACTGATATTGCTTAAAATCTGATTAATTTCACTGATTTTCCTGGCAGGAATATCATCTGTTGGCCTTTGCTTAAATGCACTTTTATACATTGTCAGTGCTTCCTTGTATTCTTTATTATTAAATTTTGTTTCGGCTTGTGTTAATAAATCCTGATAAGCATTTTCCGATAATTCTTTTCCCGCATTGGATTTAGCTTCCTTTGCTAATTTGATTTGATTTTTCGGATAATCATTCTCAACATCATACAACTGAGCAGTTTCATATGCTTTTATGGCTTCATCCCATTTTTCATCACTCATCAATTGATCAGCCTGAGCGATATATTCTTTAAATTTATCAGCAGTTTCTTTTGCCTTATTCAATGCCTCCAACTTTTTCCCTGACTCCTTAATTCTATTTTCCACATAGTTATCTACCGGTTTAAGCTTTCCTGCCTCCTTATACTTTGTTAAGGCAATATCAAAATTTTGTGTTGAGAAAGCAGCATCAGCCTCAGTAACTAATGCCTTAAACTGTCTTTCCTTTTCAAGCTTTTCGGCTTCAGCATTTGCCATACCTTCCTTAAGCTTTCTGATTTCATCAATTTTTTGCTGTGGATAAGTCTCATCAGGTAAAATTACTTTTGCTATTTCAAATTTTGCGATAGCTTCATCATATTGCTTAGCAGAAAATAAATTTTCAGCTTCATTTACCGCGGTCTCGTATTTATTTCGGGTATTCCGTTTTTGAGCAATCTCGATTTTTTCTTTACAAGCTTTAATTCTCTCATCAGGATAAGCCTCATCACTTTTAATTGACTTAGCAGCCTGATATAATTCCAAAGCTTGTTGCCACTTCTTCTCATTGAACAATAAATCAGCTTCATTAATTTTATTCTGGTAGTTTGAAACTAAATTTTCAGCGGCTTTTTGCTCATTGATCTTACCTTTTATCCGATTAATATGTTCAGTTATTTCAGGATCAGGTCTGACTGCATAAGCTTCCTGGTATGTTTTTAAAGCCTTTTCATAATCCTTTGATTCTTCCTGATCTTTAGCTTCAACAATCATATTCTTAATCTGTTCTGCTTTCTCCTCTTCAGCTTTTACATCATTGAGTTTCTTTTTAATGTCTGCAATTTTATTACTTACATCCGGCGCGTTTTCAATTTTTTCTACAGCCTCATACGTTTTTAGAGCATTTTCCCAGTCTTTTTGCGCATATAATTCATCTCCTTTTTCAATCAAATTGTCAGCTTCTTCCTGCTGTAAAGCAATATTTTTTATGGCTTCCAGCTTACTATCAATGTCAGCTATTTTTTTCTTAACCTCATCACTGTCTTTGATTTTTAAAGCCTCCTGATAAGATGCTTTTGCATCAGAGAATTCAGCCTGACCAGCTTTGGAGTCTCCTTCACTCACCAAACGCAAAAACTCTGCATCTTTTTCACCTGCCGCCTTCAGTTCAGCTAAAATTTTGTCTATTTTTTCTATTTCTCCGGTAGCTATCAAATCTTTTTCTTTCACTGCCAAAGCTTCACTGTACTTAGCTTTTGCACTCAACCATTCTTCCTTATCCCTCAATTGATTGGCTTCAGCAATCAATTTCGAATACGCTTCAGCTTTTTCTTTCTCACTCTTTCTTTCAGCCAAAATTTTATTAATATTATCTATTTCACTCTGAGGTAAAGCTTCTCCAGGTTTGAGTTCTAGCGCTTTCTTAAATGATCCGATTGCCTCCTCATACTTTTCTTCTGTTTTAAGCGTCTGTCCTAATTTAATGGCTTCATCATAAGCTTTGTTTTTTGCTTCCTGATCAGCCAATTCATTTAACTTTTGATCTATAATTCCGATTTTCTCTTTTGGATATGAATCATCTGGTCGTTCTTTTAAGGCCTCATTATACTTTGCTTTTGCAGCCTCAAGTTTATCATTATCCAATAATCCATCCGCCGATTTTAACAAGGCCTGGTATGCTTCATCTGCCTTCTTTTTAGCTGCCAAATCTGCTGCCCTCTTATCCAAAGTCTCATTTATCTTGTCAATCTCAGCCTGAGCATAGCTATCATCTTTTTTGAGAGACAAAGCCGTTTTATAGCTTTCAATTGCTGCCTCCAACTGGTCATCATCTCTGGCGTTATCAGCCTTTGCTATGGCCTCTTTATATTTACGCTCTAACTCGGCTGCTGCTTTTGCCTGTTCGTTTGCATCATTTAAAGCTTTTTGAGCATCCTCAATTTTTTTTCTGACTTCATCCGAATCTTTTAATTCTTTTGCCGCTTCATACTTAGCAATGGCATCCTCAAATTTTTGAGCACTTCCTAAACCGTCTCCTTCCTTAATCAGTTTTTGATAAGCTTCTAAATTAGCCTTTTCCTTAACTAAAATCTCATTAATAACATTAATCTGATCCTTAGGTTTGGTCTCTGTTGGTTTTAAGGCCTCTGCCTCTTTATACAATGCCAGTGATTTCTCCCAGTTTTTAGCATCAAATTCACTTTGAGCATCAGTTAATTTCGCTTCATACTTTGCAGTTAATTCTTCCTCAGCTTTTAACTTTTCAAGAATACCATCAATAACCTTTATTTCTTGTGGCGGAACTGCCTCATCAGGTTTCAAATTACCGGCAGCTTCATATTTAGTTCTTGCTTCTGTATAATTTTTATCGTCAAATAATTTTTTTGCACTTTTGATCAAAGCAGCATATTCGGCATTCTTCTTTTCCTGTTCTTTATCAGCTGCCAGTTTATCAGCTTTCAACTGCTTAGCTTTTTCCAGTTTGGTTTTCACTTCGTCATCTGCTCTCAGGTTCAGTGCCTCGTTGTATTTATCAATTGCAAAATCATATGATTCTGTTTCTACTGCCTTATCTCCCTCTTCTACCAAGGCTGCAATTTTATCATTTAAAGCTTTTTCCTCGGCCAGTATTTTTTCTATTTCGGCAATTTTTTCCCTAGGTTCCTGTTCTGAAGATTTTATTTGAAGGGCTTCTTTATAAAGCTTAAGCGCCTTCTCCATTTCTTTTCCTTTAAAAGCATTTAATGCTTCTACCATTTTGGCTTGATACTGTCTGTCTTTCTCAGCATTTGCTTCCTGTTCCTTTAGTAATCTTTTCGCTTCCTCCAGTTTTGCCTTCGCTCCAGCATGGTCTTTTTTAAGTCCTAAAGCTAACTCATATTGCGTAACAGCTCTTTTATATTCTTTGGAGCTCATTGCATTATTACCCGCCTCCATATAAGCATTAAAATCTGCTTCGGTTTTCAACTGCTTTTTATCCTTTTCTTTCTCTTCCTCCTTTTTTTCAGCAATTTTACGCTTCAATTCTTCAATTTTACGTAGCATTTCCTCGGTATAAGGAATATCATATACAGCCTGATAGGTTTCATCAAACCTAAACTTTGTCATAGGTGTAGTTTCCAGATAAGTAAAATCGATTCCTTCAACCCGTTTAAAAATACTTACTCTAAAATCCACCCCAAGATCTCCTGCATCTTCAGGGTACTTAATCCGGGAATCTATTTCAGCCATCTTGGTCACATAACCGGATTTTTTTACATAGACTTTGTAAATTTTCCCGGTTTCAACGTAAATCTGGTCAAATTTCCCGGTTGATACTTTTGAGGTTACTAACTTTCCACTGGTATACACCTCAATTGTAGCACCCACCAACTTCTTACCATTATCATCATCCAGTACTTTCGCCATAATCGTGAATTCCTTCTCCTGGGATATACCGGCAAATCCGGTCAGTAGCACTATGATGAATAATAAAAATCTCATTTCAATGTATTATACTCCTATCGTATAAAAAAGTTCAAAATATAGCAAGAGATAGCAATGATCAAAACATGCAACCATGTTTTCATAATTCATTTTGCTACCAATTACACTATCACTAATTATACAAATATCTCAAAAAAAACTGACATTTTAGAATTAAATCTGCTCTTAATTCACAGTTTTTAACGTTAGTGATATTAAACTTTGCATCACAAATTGTACCTAAAAATTGTATTGATGCATAATCAATTATAATTAACACTCTTGTGATAACGGTTTTTCACTGAATTGTCACATATACTTTATTTTTCTCACCCAATTTCCGTGTATTTTATAACTTTAACCCGGATTATGTATTAGATTATCTATTGCGGATTCAAATATCTTCAAATTCAGATACGTCCGACAACTTTGATTCTCAGCGTGACAATGACCACGATTGCGAGTCAAAACTACCGTGGAGCATCTGTCTTTACTTGATCTTTTAATCCTCATTACGAAAACCCAACACATACCCCGGGTTTAACCCTTTAATTGAAAAAATGAAGATTACCGAACAATCATCCAAATACAACAATTTGGAAAAAATGAGCATGAAAGAAATGCTGGAATCAATTAACAATGAAGACAAATTGGTTCCGGAAGCTGTCGAAGCCTGCATCCCTGTCATTGAAGAATTTGTTCTTGAAGCATTGGAAAGAATGAAAAAAGGTGGTCGGCTTTTTTATATTGGCGCTGGTACCAGTGGAAGACTGGGTGTGGTTGACGCCAGTGAGTGCCCCCCAACCTTTGGTGTTGATCACAATATAGTAATAGGTTTAATTGCGGGAGGAGATTCGGCTATAAGAAAAGCGGTTGAGTTTGCAGAAGACAATAAAAAACAAGGTTGGCAGGATTTGAAAGAATACGATTTTAATGAGAATGATGTTTTGGTCGGAATTGCAGCATCAGGTTCTACCCCTTATGTACTTGGAGCAATTGAAAGAGCCAACGAAATTGAAGCTTTAACGGTAGGACTAACCAACAACCCCAGTAGTGAACTTGCTTTTATCTCTCAATATGCCATTACACCGGTTGTAGGACCGGAATTTTTAACCGGTAGTACCAGAATGAAATCGGGAACTTCTCAAAAACTGGTGCTCAATATGATATCGACCAGTATTATGATTGGACTTGGAAAAGTAAAAGGTAATAAAATGGTTGACATGCAATTAAGCAATGATAAATTAGTTGACCGGGGAACCAAAATGATTATGAATGCACTGAATATTGAATATACAAAAGCAAATGACCTTTTGTTAAAATATGGTAGCGTGAGAAAGGTAATTGAAAAATATACCGAAAGTAATCCAGACCAGTAAAATCTGGTAGTTTTTTCAGAAAAATTTGCAAAAATCAAAATTAATTTTCCTTAACAGTTTTTAACAGATTGAGATTTTCTTATCAATCTTTGATGGATAAATTTGTTAAAGGAAATTGAATAAAGAATTTATGGAACAATCTACGAGTGTTAGCATTCAGGAAATTAACGACAAAATTCAACTTGAAAGTGCTTTTTTAGATCTTATGAAACTCGAGATCAACAAAGTTATTGTTGGTCAGGACTATATGATTGACAGACTGTTGATTGGCTTATTGGCTAATGGTCATGTTCTGTTAGAAGGTGTACCAGGGTTAGCAAAAACATTAGCTATTAAAACGCTTTCTGACACGATTGGTGGTAATTTCAGTAGAATTCAATTTACACCCGATTTACTTCCTGCTGATGTTATCGGTACAATGATTTACAGTCAGAAAACCGAAGAGTTTAACGTTAAAAAAGGACCGGTATTTGCCAATTTTGTGCTGGCAGATGAGATAAACAGAGCTCCGGCTAAAGTGCAAAGTGCTTTACTGGAAGCTATGCAGGAGCGTCAAATCACTATTGGAGAAACCACTTTTGAGTTACCAAAGCCCTTTTTAGTAATGGCCACTCAAAATCCTGTTGAGCAGGAAGGAACATATCCATTGCCAGAGGCTCAGGTTGACCGTTTTATGTTAAAAGTCAATCTCGATTACCCTACCAAAGAGGAGGAAAAACTAATTATCCGGCAAAATATATCATCAAGCGGATTTCCTAAAGCCAGTCAGGCTGTGACGTTAGATCAGATTTTAAAGGCCAAAGATTTGGTTAAAGAGGTATATCTTGATGAAAAAATTGAGCAATACATTGTAGATCTTGTTTTTGCCACCAGAAACCCTAAAGAACAAAAAATTAATGATTTGGAGTATCTGATTGGTTTTGGGGCTTCACCAAGGGCTTCGATAAATCTGGCTTTAGCTGCTAAAGCATTTGCTTTCCTTAACCGAAGAGGATTTGTTATCCCTGAAGATGTTAGAGCTGTTTGTGCAGATGTTATGCAGCACAGAATCGGATTAACATACGAAGCAGAAGCAGAAGATATCACTCAGGCTGATATTGTTAAACGTATCATAGAACACGTTCAGGTACCTTAATCATTTGCAAACCGTTTTCGAAAATTAAATTTTTAGTTGACGCATGAACACTAAAGAACTGATCAAAAAGGTTCGGAAAATTGAGATTAAGACGAAAGGCTTAACTTCTCAAATTTTTTCCGGTGAATACCATTCGGCATTCAAGGGGAAAGGAATGGCCTTTAGTGAAGTTCGGGAATATGCGTTGGGAGATGAAATCAGGACAATAGACTGGAATGTAACTGCGAGGTTTAATGAACCTTTTGTTAAGGTTTTTGAAGAGGAACGTGAGCTGACTGTGATGTTAATCGTAGATATTTCGCCGTCAGGTATGTTTGGTACCCGCGAACAGTTAAAACGTGAAACCATTACGGAATTATGTGCTGTATTAGCTTTTTCAGCTTCTTCAAATAAAGACAGAATTGGTGTGATTTTATTTTCCGATAAAGTTGAAAAGTATATCCCTCCAAAAAAAGGGAAATCACATATCCTGAGAATCATACGGGAACTAATTAATTTTGAATCTTCCGGAAGTTCCACAAATATTGAAGAAGCACTTCAATACATGTCTAAAATTCAAAAGAAAAAAGCCACAGTATTTTTACTCAGTGACTTCAGGTCTGCAAATTATGAGAATGCATTGAAAATTGTTGCCAGAAAACATGACTTAATTGCATTAAAATTTTCGGATGAAGCAGAATATCAAATTCCTAAAATAGGACTGGCTAAATTTAAAGATCTTGAATCCGGCCAATCAGTCTGGATCAATACTTCTTCAAAAAAAGCCAGAGAAAATTACCTCCAGCGTCAAAAAAGATTTGACCAGCAGGTCAGGCAGACTTTTAGAAAACTTAATGTTGATTATACCGAACTGAAAACAAATCAGGATTATATTAAACCTTTAATGAATTTATTCGAGCGCCGCAGTTAAATGAAAAAACACCTGCTTCATATCGTATTTGCACTATCAACAGCTTTATCGTTTTCTCAGGAAGGTGCCAAAGTAACTGTTAGTCATGACACAGTAAGAATTGGTGATCAATTCATGCTTGAATTAAGTTTAACCGGTCACCTTGATGATGATTCATTGTTCTCCTGGCCTGAATTTGACAATTTTATTACGGATGAAATTGAAATTATTGATCGTACTCAATTACAAAAAAAAGTGATTGATTCAATCACCCAAACTTCACTGTATATCCAACAATTTTTACTGACCAGTTTTGAAGAAGGTACTCAGGTTATTCCACCATTCGAATTCATCACTTCTGACTCGATATATTCAACAGAACAGCGAGAGATATTAGTCAATACAGTAGCCGTAGATACCAGTAAAGGTATTTTTGATGTCAAACCTATTTTTGAAGTTGATTATTCTGTTTCTGCAAGAGTATCAGACTGGTTCAAGGAAAATTGGTATTGGTTCGTTATTGGACTATTACTCATTGCTATAACCATCTTATTTATCAGATACAGAAACCGGCCACAAGTTATTGTTGAGCCGCCAAAACCCAAAATACCAGCTCATATTTCAGCACTGACTATTCTTAATGAATTACAAAAAGAGCAGGCCTGGGAAAATGATAATAAAAAGGAATACTATTCCATGGTAACAGATACTATCAGAAAATACCTCGAAGAACGATTTGATATCCTGGCTCTGGAAAAAACAACAGTTGAAATTATAAAGGACTTAAAATACAGTGATATTATCAGTAAGGATAAATTTTTCCTTCAGGAAATTTTAAGGCAGGCTGACCTGGTTAAATTTGCCAAATTTAAACCAGATAATGCTGATGGTGAAATCGTACTTAATAAGTCAATTGAATTTGTTGAACGCACAAAAAAGAACGACCCTGAATCAATGAAAATTGAATTGGAAGATGAATAATATATTAACTGAAATAGCTTTTTTGGATTACGAGTATTTGTACAAAGACTTCTTTTGGTTTTTATTGTGCATTCCGCTTTTCATTTTCTGGTACATTGTTCACTGGAGGAGAAAAACAAGATTAGTCAATATATCGACAATCGACAATTTTGAACCCCAACAATTCAATATCTGGCCCTGGCTAAAGCATTTGAATTTCCTTTTTTTTATCATTGGCTTTACACTAATTGTAGTGGCATTTACCCGTCCGCAAGACCCAAAAGATGTTGAAGAGTATAAAAAGAAAAACATTGAAGGGATTGATGTTATTTTAGCTCTTGATGTATCGGGAAGTATGTTTGCAGAAGACTTTAAACCAAACCGTTTGGAATCTGCAAAAAAAACAGCAATGCAATTTATTGAACAACGACCAAATGACCGAATTGGGATTGTTGCCTACGAAGGAGAAGCCTATACACAAGCACCACTCACCACTGACCACCAATTACTTTTGCAATTATTATCTGAAATTAACTCCGGTACCGTTGAAGGAGGAACCGCAATAGGTTCCGGTTTAATCACTTCCGTTAACAGGCTTTATAAAAGCAGCGCCAAAAGTAAGGTCATCATATTAATGACGGACGGAGAAAATAATAAGGGTGATATTGACCCGTTAACAGCTGCACAGGTAGCCCAGGAATATGGCGTAAGGGTTTATACCATTGGTGTTGGAAAAAATGGAATGGCTCCCTATCCGGTTCAGAATATTTTTGGAACTACCACACTTCAAAACATGGAAGTTAAAATTGATGAAGACCTTTTAAGAGAAATTGCCGCATTAACAGACGGAAAGTATTTTAGAGCAGAGAATGAAAAGGAGTTGAACGAAATTTATGGCATTATTGATCAATTGGAAAAATCAAAGGTTAAAGTTTTAGAATTTAAAACAAATCCACCTGAAAAGTATTACGGTTTTTTATTTTTTGGTCTGATATTTATTTTAGCCAATTTTTTATTGAAACACACTTTACTGAAAAGTATTAATTGATGCATTTAAAAAATTTCACATATAAACTTAAACCTATTTTAATCGCTATTTTGATAGTCGAGGTTTTGTTTTGGGCTGTTTATTTTGTATCACTTTATTTTTTACGCGAACAGGTAGAGGCCTTTAAACTTGAAAACACAGAATGGTGGTTCCTGTTTCTGGTCATCCCATTGTTGATTGGTGGTTTTGTTATTAGCCTTATTTGGAAAAACAGGGCACTGGCAAAATTAGGAGACACCAAACTACTACCCCACCTCATCAAACCCATTTCATCTACAAAAGTTTTCATCCGATTCTTTTTGCTTAGAAACGCCATAGCTTTTTTGATCATTGCTTTAATCAATCCCCAATTTGGTAAAGGCAGTCAAAAAGCAGTTTCAGAAGGTATTGAAATCATGGTAGCACTAGATGTTTCCAATTCTATGCGGGCACTCGATCTGGATCAAAAAAGAGATCGTCTTAAAATTGCTAAAATGAGTATTGAAAGACTCATTAATAACCTTCATGGCGATAAAATTGGTTTATTGATTTTTGCCGGGGATGCATTTGTTCAGGTTCCGTTAACAACCGACTATGGTTCAGCTAAATTGTTTTTAAGTTCGGTTAGTCCTGATATGTTGTCAAATCAGGGGACTTCAATTAGTACTGCCATTAAAGCTGCTATGGGAGCTTTGGATTTAGATAACGGGATCAATAAAACAATCATCATTATGTCGGATGGTGAAGACCACGAGGGTGCAGCAATTGAGGAAGCTAAAAAAGCAAAATCAAAAGATGTTATTATCAGTACCGTGGGTATGGGGACTACAAAAGGAACGGTAATACCACACTATGTCAATGGTAAGAGGTCCGGCTTAAAAAAAGATGACGAAGGTAATACGGTAACCACAAAAATGAATGCCGAAATGCTACGTCAACTGGCACATTCGGGTGGTGGGGCCTATACCCAGGCTCAGGGTAATTTTGTTAACCTTGATCCCTTACTTAACCATTTAAAAACGATTGATAAAACAGAAATAGATTCAAAATTATATACCGATTACGAAGATCAGTTCCAATGGTTTATCGGACTTGGTTTATTATTTTTGACAGCTTATTTCTTCTTTACCGATCAAAATGCAAAACTAATTGAAAGTGAAAATGATGAAAGTTAATTTGATTATCGGTTTTGTAGTCTTTTTTTCATTGATGGGCTTTTCTCAGAATGAAATCAAGAAAAATACCTATAAGGGTAATGTATTCTACCAAAATGGAGAGTATAAGGATGCTGTTTATTATTACGAGAAGGTAATTGAGCAAGCGCCGTTCGACTTTAAAGCATCATATAATCTGGCCAATGCCTTTTTTAAACTGAAAGAATACGATAAATCACTGGAGCAATTAGAAGGTATTGTTGATTATGCTAAAACGAAGCTTGAAAAATCAATGGTATACCACAATATTGGAAACTGCCAACTGCTAAGCAAAAAACTTGACGAAGCCATTGAAGCTTATAAAGAAGCGCTAAGACTTAATCCACGTGATGAGGAGACAAGATATAACCTTGCCTATGCCTACGAACTAAAAAAAGAACAGGAACAACAACAGCAAAACCAGGATCAACAGGACCAAGACCAAAATCAGGATCAACAAGATCAAAACCAGGATAAAAATGAGGATCAGAATGGAAATGATCAACAAAATGAGGATGGTCAAAAGGATGAAAACAAACAGGATCAGGATCAAAAAGGAGATAATCAGGACGACCAAAAATCTGACCAAAAAAGGGATAAAAATCAGGATGGTGATAAAGGTGATGAAGAAGATAAACAACAAAAGGGTCAACAACCTAAGCCAAATAAACTAAGTAAAGAACAGGCTAAAAGACTACTTGAAGCTGCGGCCAAAAAGGAAAAAGAAATTCAGGATAAAAAAGACAAAAATATCAAAGTGATATCGGGATCAAAAAGTAAAAAAGATTGGTAATTTCGCGAGGATGACAAAGATTTTTTCATATTTATTTATACTATTCGTTTCGCTTCAGAGCTTAGGGCAAAGTGTCGAGGTGAAATCCTTTGTTAATAAAAATAAAGTTGGAGTTAATGAAGTATTTAGCTTTGAAATTACAACCAATAGTAATTGTCAAATCCAGCGGCCTAATTTTAATGGTTTACAGGTCCTGCAGGGGCCTTTTCAATCAAATTCTTCCCGAACATTAAATATTAATGGGAAAAGAACAGTTGAGCGGGAATACAAGATTTCATACAGATTACGTGCTCTTAAAGAAGGTACCTATACTATCGATCCGGTATACATGACCTGTGGTGGGCAACCTTACCAAACTAAAAAAATCACAGTTACAGTTACTAAATCAGGTAATGGTAGTGTGAATGTCCCTAATAATGCTAATTCCGACTTTTTTATCAGGATGCATGCCAGTAAAACAAAAGTTTACCAGGGTGAACCTTTCACGCTAAGCTTAAAAATGTATTCCAAAAACCAGCCTCAAAACCTGGAAAACATTGAATTTGGAGACTCTAAAAGTATCTGGAGAAAAGACCTTAACCCTAATCAAACTAACTTCAGTTCTGACATGGAGATTATTAATGGTATGCGCTATTATACCACTACTATACATTCGGAATTATGTTTTGCCCAAACCAGTGGAGAGTTAAGCATTGAACCGGGATATGTTTCAGCAATATTCAGAAGAGGCTTTTTCTCATCATACAGAAGAGAAGCCCATTCCAACAAAGTAAAAATATCGGTTAAACCATTACCTGGTAATGCACCTAAGAATTTTAACGGGTTAGTTGGTCGTTTTGATTTGGAGCACGATATTAGTAAAACAACCCTAAAGCCGGGAGAGGCCATTGATTTAAAGCTTAAAATCTCAGGTAGTGGTAATATGAACACCTTTGACGACCCCGCTCTTGAAATACCAAATGATTTTGAACAATATGATCCTGAGGTTAAAAATAATCTTAGTTATAAATCGGGTGGTATAAATGGTAGCATTTCGTATAATTATGTTCTTGTCCCCACCTTTTACGGGGATTATATTATTCCATCTTATTCGTTTTCTTATTTTGACCTTGAATCAAAAACTTATAAAACCCTTTCTACAGGTGATTTTAATATTACTGTTTTAAAAACGGAAAACAGTATAGCTAAAGGTCAGGGTAGCTCCGATAACAAGAAAGAGGTTGATGTACAAAATGAGGATATCCATTACCTGCTCAAAAACCAATCAGGACTCTTTAAATATGATGATTTTTTAATCTCAAAAGCAGCTTATATTTTTCTGGTTTCCTTTCCTTTCCTTGTTCTGGGAGGATTATATTTGATCAGACAAAAAAGGGGAACTTTAGCACATCAAAATGCCCTGGCCGACAGAGCTATGAAGAAACAACTCGGTAAAAATTTAGACCTGGCTAAATCTCATATTAAAGAGGGTAACGAAAAAGCCGCTCTGGGTATTTTGAGTGAAACATTAAAATCCTTTACCCAAAAAAAACTGGGACTAACTACTGCAGAAATGACACTGTCAAGTGTAGTAAATATGCTTTCCAAAAAAGAAATTGATACAGAAACGGTTAATACTTATCAATCTACATGGCAAACTGTTGAAATGTATCAGTATGCGCCAATACCAGCATCAAAGGTTGATGAATTAATTGTAACAATAGAGGGTCTCATTACTAATCTTGACAAAAAATTATAGAATGAAAACAATATTGCTTTCAATATCTTTTATAATAATTGGGTTAAACTCTGTTGCTCAAATGGACCGGGCCGATTCTGCCTATTCTGCTCAAAATTACACATTGGCTATTCAGTATTATACACAACTTATTGCAGATAATTATAACTCGGCAGAATTATATTATAATCTGGGAAACGCTTATTATAAAAATAATGAAATAGGTAAATCAATCTGGGCTTACCAAAAGGCAAAGAAAATTGATCCATCCAATGATGACATCAACTATAATTTAAGTTTTGTTTCTGATTTGACCAAAGACAAGATTGAACAAAGTAAAGGAGGTATTGGACATTGGTTTAGTAAAGTTCTGTTTGGCAGAAGTATTAATTTCTGGGCCTGGATGGGTGTAGTGATGAGTATTTTATCTGTTGCCTTTATATTCATTTATCGAAATGCGCAACACCGGAGTTTTAGATCACTTTATGCTTTAACGAGCGCTGTTTGTGGAATCTGTATACTAATTTGTATTGTTTTAGCAATTGTTCATAAAAATCATATTACAAATGTGAACCATGGTATTATTGTTGAACCGGTTGTAAAAGTAATGACTGCTCCTGACACGGAAGAATCGGTTTCATTTGAATTACACGAAGGCGCTAAATTCAGCATTATTAAAACTGAAGGTAAATGGGTCAATGTAGCCCTTGGTAAAAACCAGGGATGGGTAGAAAAAAAGGATGTCCTGCTCTATTAAAACATCCGTTCATTTGTCAACCCCTTGTTCTGTTCTATAATAAAGGTTATATCACCAAGAAATATGTAGGCTCCCCTGTTTTTTGACTAAAAAATATTAATTTAACGGCTACAAAACAACAGCACTTTAATTGAAATTTTTACAAAAAATAAAAAAGTACAGGCAGGAATTTAAGTTCGATAAAAGTGTTTTCTTATTTACCTTATTTCCTACAGTTTTATTTCTCATTAATATTCAAAATCCTGATTTTTCTTTTACCGAGACAGAAAATTTTGTATTCAGTGAGGCTACCTTCAATACTGTGGATATCAAAAAGAGAATCAATTTTTTTTACAGTCTGATTTTTTGGGGTAGTATACTTATTTGTTTGTTCTACCTATTATCTGATTCTCTCTTTAAGTTGATCAAACTTCAACAATGGCAGAAAAAAACCATTCTGATATTTGCATGTGCTGGTATATTCAGTGTTATTTCAACAGTAATTGGTATTAATAGTAATGCCTGTTCTATTTTGATTGCCATTTGTATCATTTTCCTGACGGTTGTTTATGCTTTTTCAGATCGTCTCCCTCACTTTTCCCCCTTCAAAAACCAGGTCAACCTTAACTTTGTTCTGGCATCAGCACTACTCATATTCTTCTTTACAGGTTTCTTTTCCGGTACTTCATTTTATCAGCATTATGCACTTTGGTTTAGCCTGACTCTCTTAACTCTAACAATTTTCTACATTTTCGTCAGTCAAAAAACCAAGTTAAGGTCTGATAAGATTAACCTTTACCTCACCAGTTTGTCTTCGTTCCCGGTTATCCTTTTCTTTACATTGGAACTCCTTGCATTTATTAAACTTAAATACGATTATTTTATCAGCCATAAGCTGGTATTTCTTATTTCATTTGGATTCGTATTTCTGGGCACACTTTTAATTGGCAGGTTAAGAAAAAAAACAGTATTTAACCCTCACCGGCTTTTGAATCGTCTGCTTTACCCCTCCATAATTATAACCATAGTTATGCTTTCGTCTTATAGCCTGGTACTCAATCAGCCTCATGAACTGTTTGAACTGGCTAATCCGGCTAATGCCATGATGAAGATATTCGACAACCATGAACTACCAATGGTGGATTTTATGAGTTCACACATGCTGTATGAACAGTGGACAGGTATTATTTATAATCTTGTTTTTGGCTATAATGGCTCACTCGACTTTTTGACATACAGTTTTCTAAACCTTATCATTTTTTACCTGCTGGTTTATTATTTTCTCGGACGTTTATTAAAAAACAGAGGACTAGCACTGCTATTCATTATCTTAATCCCTTTTAGCGCAGGACTCTTTTCGCTTAAACTATTTCCATCCATCTTAATACTATTTGCAACATTGCGCTTATTAAAAAAACAAACCATTCAAAACTACATACTCGTTTTCGCAACAATTATTTTCCTGATCATTTGGAAACTTGACATTGGTGCGGCTGCACTGTTTTCTTCCCTGATTTTTATACCACTATCATTTTTTGTTTCAAAGAAAAGGTTTAAATCGCTTACGTTTGGAAAATCCATTATTGTTACCCTTTTGATCGTTTTCGGTGTCCTGTCTTTATGTTTTCTTCTCAGGAGTCCTGAATATATTTATAATAATTTTAAAACTGCCCTTCATTACGTTTCCGCCAATCAGGCACATGGCTACAGCAAACTGGCTAAGGCCTATCCCCAACAATTTTGGATCTACCATGTTATTTTACCAGCGTTGAGTGCACTCTCCATCCTATATATTTTAATTAAAATCAGAATAAATGCCTCGCTCACCAAAGCAAACCAATTTACGTTATATGCCTCACTCTTCTTTTTTATCATATTTATTGCAAATGCTCAACGGGGCCTAGTCAGACATTCATTTAAGGAGAATAATGAAACATTTTTTATTTCTACTTTTTTCCTGGCGGCAAGCTTGCTTGTTTTTTACTGGCTCGGACGATTCCTTAAACAAAACCGTTTTCTAACATTTTATTCATCTGCTTTTGTACTGTATCTTGTTTTTAAATTTTTTCCTTTACCGTCCTCTCCACTAATGACAAATTCTGCAATTTCTTCTCCAATAACTTTAAAAAGCCTCACAGAATTTAAAACAAATGCTTCGCAAGGAAGAGTAATTAATGATGAGAAATTCACGAAGGAAACTTATATTGATTTAAAGGCTTTTTTAGATCAAAACCTCACTTCTGAGCAAAGTTTTATCGATTTTTCGAATACACCTATGCTCTACTATTACTGTAAAAGAAATAGTCCGGGTTATTTTTGTCAAAACCTTCAAAATACAGTTGATGACTATCTTCAGCTTCAATTAATCGATACTTATCAGTCAATGGATTTGCCTGTTGTGATTTTTTCGCACTACCCTTTCAGTTGGTTCGATAAAACAGATGGTGTTCCAAATACCCTCAGATACTATCTGATTGCTGAATATATTTTTTCAAACTACAAACCTTTCGCTATTATTAATCGGAAAAGTATCTGGACCAAAAAAGGGACTTCATTTCAATGGCATATTACAGAAAAAGATACGTTAATTGATCAGTCGATTGACCAAAAATACAAACATTCTGCCCGACATCTGGGGCAATTTTTAAGTAAAAATAAAACCAATAATTTTAATGCACAGCCGTTATTAACTGATAAAAAAACTAATACCGCACAACATATTTATTATAAACTTACTGGTGAACAATCAAAATTAGAGCATGCCTTTTTAAAATTAAAAATTTCAACTGAAAGGCTGTCAGAGAAAGTACCGATTCACCTTTGGAGTGATCAATTGTACCTGGGAAAAGTATTGATTGAACTCAATACGGGTATTCACGATTATGCTGTAAGATTAAGTAACCATTACCAATGGTATCAGTATAATGTAAACCGAATTGTAGTTGATAAACAAATTGAAACAACAATAATTGAGGCGGAAATTATAAAGGACATAAGACTTGAAGACTAAACACCAGATATTAATTGACAGACATATTTTCCGACCAATCGGCTGGGTACTCAACTTTTTTGTTCGTTTAGTGGGTAAAGTTCTTTTCATTAATCACAACCTGGAACGGGAATTTTCGCGAATCGCAATCTGTAAGTTCAAGGGAATGGGAAGTATCATACAGTCTACTCCCATGATCACGGCCCTCAAAAAAAGGTATCCTAACAGCGAAATAATATTTGTTTCGACACAACAGAACAAGGTATTACTTGAACAAATCAGTGATATCGATACAATTGTAACAATAAACGACAAAGGCTTTTTTAATCTGTTTTTTTCGACAATTAGAGCATTGTTTTTTTTGATCAGAAAAGCACCTGAAATTTATATTGACCTGGAGATATATTCTAATTTCAGTCCGGTATTTACTGTACTTACACTTTCTAAAAACAGAATTGGTTTTTATTTGCGCTCCAACTCCTTTCGTATGGGCATTTATTCTCATATGATGTTTTTTAATCCTAATGTCCCTATATCAGAAGTTTACTTTCAAATTTCACGATTATTTGGAAATCAAGCTGAAAAACCGCCACTTTATCCACTTTACAAAAATATTCCTCAGGGTGATTTAGAAACTAATGGCAAATACATCATTGTTAATCCAAATGCCTCTGATCTGAGAATTGAAAGACGCTGGGATAAATTAAATTTTGTTGGACTCATCAAAAAATTATCCGAAAATAATCCGGATTTGATTATTTACCTGATCGGAAGCTCAGGAGAAGCCAATTATACCAATCTTATTCAATCGGATTTATCGAATTATAAAAATGTGATTAGTGTTGCAGGAAAAACGAGCATTCCTGAATTAATTTCATTGATTCGTCACAGTCAATTTATGATTACCAATGACACGGGGCCAATGCATATTGCCTATGCTTGTGAGACACCAACCATCTCACTATTTGGTCCATGCTCTCCAAAGCAATATGGCTTTTTCGATAATTCTGTTATTGTTTATAAACCCGTTTATTGCAGTCCTTGCGTCCACGATTTTGAAATTCCACCATGTAAGGGCAATAATACTTGTATGAAACTTATAGAAGTGGAAGAAGTTTATCAGCATGCCTTAAAATTAATTCAGCGCACCAACAAATCAGAGTCTAATACTGAACAATTTATTTATACTGAATCGTCCTCTGTTTTAGGATTAGTAAAACGATCGTAATCAATCATTAAAAAGAGCCTAATATCTTTGAGTTATTCTCGGCTAATTTATTTGTTCATGAATTTTGATAAAAAAAGGAGCATCAGCAACTTTTAAGTACTTTTTTTCGTTATCTATGCAAACATTTTCATCCCGCTAAAGTTGTAAATTATTTGTGGAATTATGAAAATATCTAAAATACTCAGACTAACATCTCTTTTTCTTTTATTTACAGGAATTCAAACTGTTTCGGCACAGTATATTCTTAATAATAATGCCAGCGAAATTTCCTGTAATTGTTACGAATTAACCTCTGATGTGAACAGCCAGTCCGGTAGTGTATGGAACGCTACCCAAATAGACCTGAATAATTCATTTGACTACTCATTTGACGTTTTTTTAGGTTTTAATGATGGTGGTGCTGATGGTATTACATTTACACTTCAGCAGTCAGGAACAAATATTGGCAATTTTGGAGGTGGATTAGGGATTTTAGGAATAACACCTTCCTTTATTGTTGAAATAGATACCTATCAAAATACAGGTGCAGCGCCTGGTGGATTTTCTTATAATGATCCACCCGAAGACCATATTGGTATACTCCAGAATGGTGATCTTGACAATACCGGCGCTAATGCCTTAGCAGGACCGGCTCTTCTTCCAAACGTTGAAGATGGTAACTGGCATGTGTTACGCGTAGTTTGGGATGCTGCAACTTCTACCTTTACAGTTTATTTTGATGGTGTTCAACAAGCGCAATACACCGGAGACCTCATTAATTCTATTTTTGGAGGAGATCCCATGGTTTATTGGGGATTCACAGGATCAACCGGAGGATTAAATAATGTTCAAAGTTTTTGTACTCCGATCAGCACTGGTTTTTCACTTGCGGTTACCGGAGAAGCTTGTGTTAATTCAAATAACGGACAGGCCATTTTAACCAATCTGTTTAATACAAATAATGGACAGTTAACAGTAACCTGGACCGATCCTTCTGGCAACACTCATGATACTCAAAATATAAGCACCGGTGGCAATGTTTCACAAACCGATCTATATTCAGGTTTATGGCAAATCAGTGTTTCATCTCCATTAGATAATTGTGTTTGGGATACCTCTTTTGTTATTTCGGCCGGATCAAGTGTAAATATTACCCCTAATATCAACCATCCTCAATGTTATGGTACGTCTAACGGATCAATTAGCGCCATTTCGAACACGGCAGGCACCTGGAGTTTTTCAATAAAAGATTCAGATGGAAATATCAAGAACGATCCGGGAACGAATACTGCTAATGTGCTTCCGGCAGGAACATATACGGTAAGTGTTTTTGATAATAATGGTTGTGAGAATTCAACGACAGTGGTATTGAATGATCCTCCTCCCCTGAATTTAAGTTTATCATTAACCAATCCCGATTGTCACGGAGATCTGACCGGTAATGCTTTTGTCGATACTGTATATAATTATCAGGGTGAGTATGAAGAAATATACTATGGATGGGACCCAAACCCGAATGGGACAAATGGCTTAAATGAAAGAGAAAATGCCGGTCTTGGAGCTGGTGAATACACTATAGAAATTGTGGATGAGATTGGTTGTTCGAATGAATTTACTTTCTTTATTATAGAACCTAACCCTTTGGTTGGGGTAGTTGAAATTCCTTCTTTAACCTACTGTAGGACCAGAAGTTTCCAAAAAGGAAACGGGGAAGTCACTGTAACTACTGCAGGATTAGATCAATCAGGAACCGGTAATGTAACCTACCATTGGGAAAATCTTGAAAATGGGGATGAAACTACAACCACCACTTTTATTGTCAATGAACCAGGATGGATGCAGGTTACATTAACTGATGACAACGGATGTACCTATATAGAACAGGTATATGTTGATTCATTAACACCAATTGCTGATTTTGACTTAGTGTCCGAAGGTTTTCATGGACCTGGCGAATACGAAGGCACTGAAGATCTTGAAGTTGAACTCATTAATACTTCTCTGTATTTTTCAAAACCGTCATATGAGTTATCTGATTCAACTTCCAGAATAACCTGGTATAATAACGAACCTGGTAATGAAAACGGAAACTGGTTTTTTAGATACGATTATAACATCACTAAAACAGATACTGTTTTAAGAGCTGTTGGTGATACTGAAACAAACTATGAAGTTTGCCTTGTGGCTAAGAACTTTAATGACTGTAGAGATACAACATGTAAAATACTAACTGTTCACCCATTCCCTGGGATTGAAGTACCAAATGTATTTACACCTGGTGCCACCCCTAATAATGAATTCTTTTTCCCGGCCAGAGGAATTGGAGAGTTTGATTGTGGCGTATTCAACCGATATGGTGTGGAAGTCTACCATTTTAATTCAATTAATGATAAATGGGACGGAACTAATGCCAAAAACGGTAGGGATTGTTTAGATGGTGTTTATTTCTATAGTTATAATGCAACCTCAACCAACGGAACCAAGTTTGATGGACAAGGTAATGTTCACCTGATCAGGTATAAAGACTAGGCTTTTAGATTTTAGATAATAGACGAAAGATTATAGATAAAAATAGGGCTGTCTCAAAAATGAGGTAGCCTATTTTTTTGCATTGAAATTGTTGGAAACAAAAAAGAGGCTATCCTTTTGAGACAGCCTCTTTTAATTTTCGTTAATAACTTAATTAAGTATCAATATTAGCGTATTTAGCATTTTGTTCAATAAAGGCCCGTCTTGGCGGAACCTCATCTCCCATAAGCATAGAGAATGTTCTGTCAGATTCAATATCATCTTCAATCTGTACCTGACGTAATGTTCTGCCTTCAGGATTCATAGTGGTTTCCCATAACTGAATGGCATTCATCTCACCAAGACCTTTATACCTTTGTACAGCCACACTTGATTCAGATCCTGAACCTTTAAATTCCATGATTAATCTATCTCTTTGATCATCATTCCAGGCATAAGCTGATTTTTTACCCTTTTTAACCTGATATAATGGTGGTGTTGCAATATAGACATACCCTTTCTCAATTAATTCGCGCATATGGCGGAAAAAGAAGGTTAAAATCAATGTTTCAATGTGAGATCCATCCACGTCGGCATCACACATGATGATAATCTTATGGTATCTTAATTTTTCAGTATTTAAAGCTCTGTCATCCTCTTCTGTTCCAACCCGAACACCTAAAGCAGTATAAATATTTTTGATCTCTTCATTTTCAAAGATCTTATGTTGCATAGCCTTTTCAACATTTAAGATCTTACCTCTTAAAGGCATAATAGCCTGGAACATTCTGTCTCTTCCCTGCTTAGCTGTTCCTCCCGCTGAATCTCCCTCAACCAGGTAAACCTCACACTCAGCAGGGTCTTTAGAAGAACAATCAGCCAGTTTCCCCGGTAATCCGGACCCTGACATCACATTCTTTCTTTGAACCATTTCACGCGCCTTTCTGGCAGCATGTCTTGCCTGAGCAGCTAAAATTACTTTTTCAACAATTGCTTTAGCATCTTTCGGGTGCTCTTCAAGATAATTGGCAAGCATCTCACTAACCGCCTGGCTAACCGGTGCTGTTACCTCTCTGTTTCCTAATTTTGTTTTAGTCTGACCTTCAAATTGAGGTTCAGCCACTTTTACTGATACCACAGCTGTCAATCCCTCTCTGAAATCATCCCCTGAAATATCAAACTTTAGTTTATCAAGCATACCGGACTCTTCAGCATACTTTTTAAGTGTACCTGTTAATCCTCTTCTGAATCCTGATAAGTGTGTTCCTCCCTCGTGAGTATTAATATTATTCACATAAGCATGAAGGTTTTCAGCATAAGAAGTGTTATAGATCATGGCTACCTCAACAGGAATACCATTTTTCTCTCCTTCAATATGAACAACTTCTCCGATAAGCGGCTCACGACTCTCATCCAAAAATCTCACGAATTCGCTCAATCCGTTTTCCGAATGGAAAACTTCTTTAATGTGCTCACCGTTTTCATCAGTTTCACGGTGATCAACAAGCGTTACTGTAATCCCTTTATTCAGGTAAGATAATTCTCTCATCCTGCTCGCAAGGGTATGATAATTAAATTCTATCAAATCAAAAATTTGAGGATCCGGACGGAACTCAACTGTTGTTCCGGTACCGTCAATAGTTCCAATTTCTTTAATTGGTGCTAATGTTTTACCTCTTTCATACGATTGCGTATAAATTTTTCCGTTTCTGTGTACTGTGGCAGTTAAACTTTCCGATAAAGCATTTACAACCGAAACCCCCACACCGTGAAGTCCACCGGACACTTTATAAGAATCTTTGTCAAATTTACCTCCGGCCCCAATTTTGGTCATTACAACCTCAAGTGCAGAAACGCCTTCTTTTTTATGAATATCAACCGGAATTCCACGTCCGTCATCCTTTACACGAATACCGTTTCCTTCCAATATTTCAACATATATATTGTCGCAATGACCGGCCAAAGCCTCGTCAATTGAATTATCCACAACTTCATACACTAAGTGATGTAATCCACGAATACCGACATCTCCAATGTACATTGAAGGACGCATTCTTACGTGCTCCATTCCTTCCAGTGCCTGAATACTATCGGCTGAATAATTCTGCTTATTTTCTTCGCTCATATAATTAATTAAATTTTCTAAAAAAATCGTTCCGGCCCGAGGGCAAACAAAGATAAAAAATTCATAGTCTAATCACAACTTTATAACCGTTTAAAACAAGAAGTTTTCAACAGTAAATTAACATTTAATTAATGCGATTTTACGGTAAAAAAGAGGGAAATATTACGACCTGAATCCTGTCCGGTTCATCTTTAAAATTGTCCATATAATAACCGGAGAACCAATTAATGCAGTGGCAGTGTTTAACGGAATATTATTACCTAATATTTTGATACTAAAGTCGGCGGCCAGAGCTAAAAAACTTCCTAAAACGAATGTGAATGGAATAATCATTAGATGATTTCTTGATTGAGTAATAATTCTGGTTAACTGTGGAACAGCAATTCCAAGAAAGCCTATTGGACCACAAAAAACCGTTACAATAGCCGTTAAAGTACCTGTAATTAATATAATACCCCATTTTACACGTCCTATGTTAACACCAAGTGATCTGGCATAATCTTCACCAAGCGCAAGCCCGTTAAGTGGTTTAATCAGTAATAAACTGGCTGCAAACCCAACTAATATTAAAACAAAAAATATGGACACCTGCACATTTTCAAGACCGTCAAACGATCCCAGTCCCCACACCACAAATTCACGTGTGGTTTCAGCTGTGGCCCACTGGTATAATATGTTTTGAATAGCCGAAGTAAAATAACTCAACATTAAGCCTAAAACCAATAATGTGATGGCATTTTTAATGTATTTTGAAACTACTAACAATAATAACAATATCATCATTGCTCCTGAAAAACCTGATAAAACCGTGGTAACATATCCTGAAAAACCTGTCATACTATAACCACCAAGTACCACTATTGCCACCCCCAATGATGCGCCGGAACTGATTCCCAATACCCCTGGGCCTGCCAATGGATTTCTGAAAAACACCTGTAAAATTAAACCTGAAATGGCTAATGCTCCTCCTGATAGTACCGCTATTATTGCCCGGTTTAACCGATTATTGACAATATAATTCCAGGCCTTGTTTTCAGCTGTTTCTCCATTTAAAATCCGGAATAACTCATTGATTCCAATCTCCACCTCCCCTACTGTTAAACAGAAGATAAACAACAGTACTGTTAATACAACAATACTGAGCAAAATCAATATGTCCTTTTTAATCCTCACTTAAAAATTTAAAATACTTAGGTGTATGATCAGAAATTTTTCCGGTTAAAAACAACAAATCTTTTAACATAACATCAGGTTCAACCACACCCTCAGTAAAATAGCCTGAGTAAGATGTATTACAAAATATAACCTTTTTTTCTTTTACTGAGCGAAAATCCTTGTAGATAGAAGCCTCTTCTAGCAGATCGTTAAATGAAAACCCCTCTGGTCTTCCAGCCATAATAATCCAATACTCACAAGATATCCCTTTTTCCCATGCTATCTCCTTTGACAGTACAATATTGTCCTGACCGGTTGAGGGTACGATATAGTTCAATCCAGCATCTTTAGCCAATTGAGCAGTTAAAGAATGGTAGGAAGGCATATTCCAATTCTCCTTAAAAGGCAGGTTAAACATCACCGTTGCTGCTGAGTCAACCGGAACAACTAAATCATTGTATCTATGTTTTATACTTTCAAAAACAGAATCAGCCATTTCAGGCTCATTTAACAGGCAGCCAAAAAATTTGAGCCATTCCAATCTGGCAATAGGTGTTGATTCAAGGTATTCAGCAACCAGTAATGTAGGTATATTCACTGCTTTATATTTTTCTGATTGCCATTCAAAAGGATACATCAGAAACAGGTCCGCATTGCTTTTTACTAACCGTTCTATTTCAACAACACCATTATTATTTAGTTCCTGTACATTTAATTGAGCCACTTTATCGTAGATGGCATCTTTTGGCATATAATCCATTTCGCTAATACCACAAAGGAGGTTAATTTTATTTAGTTTATCCAAAAAAGCAATATGCGTACTGGATTGACAAGCTATTTTATTCAGACTACCAGGCAAATATTTAGCATTAGCTATTCCGGCCTGATTAGCAATCAGTATACTGTCGTAAAAAGGGTATTTGTCTGACAAAGAGTTAATTTTTATGGTTGTGTACTGATCACCATAATGAATAGTAAACCCCTTCGCATCCTCAACTTTAAGGCGATAGTCAGATTGTTCCTGATCGACTGAAATTGATTGATTGGACTCCACATTGATACAGGCCGATAACGTCACCATCAAAATAATTGCCAGCAGACCTTTGATCATTTTTTGAAACAGTTTTTTTGTAAACATCTCAATTTGTCTAAATTATAAAACTTAAATGGGGTTTTATGATTATAAGCGTTCTATCAATCTTTCCAATTTAATACCCCTGGAACCTTTTAAGAGCACTAAACCATTGCTGATTTGATCGGGAACTGAGGCTTCAATTAAATTGTCTACGGTTAAAAAGTGCTTTTGATCTGATTCAATTTTTTGAAATTCGTTACCAACAAAGTAAACCTCAATTCCTTTTCCTTTAAGTTGATCAGCCACTTTTTGATGTTCTTCTACCGAAATATCCCCCAGCTCCAGCATATCTCCTAAAAAAGCAACTTTCTTGTCACCGGTCATTTCAAAAAAACTGTCCAGTGCATTCAACATACTTGAAGGATTAGCATTATAACAATCCACAATTAGTGTATTTCTTTCTGTTTTGGTGACCTGTGACCGGTTATTTGAAGGTTGGTAAGAAGATAAAGCAGCATTAATGGCATCATCAGGTACTTCGAAGTGTTTTCCGATACAAATTGCGGCCAAAAAATTAGTGAAGTTATACTTTCCCACCAAATGAGTATCTATATCCGGTGATGTATAGTCCTCATATGACCAGACTAATCGAACATATGGTGTTAATCCCTTCAAATTTCCTTTTACCTCACCTTGTTTCTCACCATAAGGGTGGGAAGATGTATTTTGAGGTAATAAACCACTTAACAAATCATCATCTGAGTTGTAAAATAATTGTCCCTCTGTATTTTTAATAAAGGTATACAGTTCTGTTTTGGTATTTATTACGCCTTGTAAACTGCCAAATCCCTCAATATGTGCTGTTCCTATATTTGTAATTAACCCATAGTCTGGTTCAGCAATTTCTGCCAGCTCCTTAATGTCTCCTGGTTTATTGGCTCCCATTTCAATAATGGCAATTTCGTGCTCCTTTTTGAGCTCCAATAATGTAAATGGCACTCCTAAATGATTATTGAGATTACCTTGTGTCATCAATACATTATAGGATTGTTTAAGCACTTCTCCAATCAATTCTTTAGAGGTTGTTTTTCCATTACTTCCTGTAATTCCGATTATGGGAATATTAAATTGTTGCCGGTGAAAACGCGCCAGGTCCTGAAGTGTTTTCAGGGTATCCTCTACCAGAATGTATTGTTCTCCCCAACAAGCCTCTGCCTCATCAACCACCGCATACATTGCTCCTGATTCAAGGGCTTTTTTAGCAAAAGTATTACCATTAAAATTACTGCCTTTCAAAGCAAAAAACAGTGAGTCTTTCGAAATCTTTCTGGTATCGGTTGATATCCCCGAAGTTTTTAAGAATAGGTTGTGAAGCGCTTCTATTGTCATTGGTTTATTTTAGCCAACCAAATATAGAGATTAGACTTCAATAAATGAGGTTGAGACAGTTTTCAATTATCAACAGACCTTGTTTAATGATTATTTGAAATACTTTCAATGCATCTTATCCCATCAACCGCAGCAGAAACAATTCCTCCGGCATATCCTGCTCCTTCGGCGCATGGATAAAGCCCTTTTATGTCCACGTGCTCAAGCGTAATCTTATCTCTTGGCACTTTTACCGGAGAAGACGTCCGTGATTCCGGGGCATGTAAAACAGCTTGATTGGTCAGAAAGCCTTTCATTTTTTTACCGAAATCGAGAAATGCTGTGTGTAATCTATTTGTAATCAATTCAGGCATCACTGACTTTAAATTAACTGATACCATTCCGGGAATATATGAAGATTCAGGTAAGCTTTCAGAAGTTTTATTATTGATAAAATCCATTAATCGTTGTGCCGGTACCTGTTGCGTTTGTCCTGCGGCATCCCAGCAATTTTGTTCAACTTCTTTTTGAAAATCAAGGCAAATCCATGGATTATCAGGCGTATACCCCGGTAGCATTTCCGGTGAAACCTGAACCACAATACCTGAGTTAGCAAATGGATTGTTTCGCTTGGAGGGCGACCATCCATTCGTTACCACCTCGTTCTGCGAAGTTGCGCATGGTGCAACTATTCCTCCCGGACACATGCAAAATGAAAACACTCCTGTTCCTTCAACTTGTGTAACCAAGCTATAAGAGGCAGGTGGCAGATATTGGTCACTTAACCGGCCATGATACTGAATTTCATCAATTAAGTGCTGACTATGTTCAATTCTAACTCCTAATGCAAATGGCTTAGCTTCAATTTTAATCCCTCTTTTATCCAAAAGGTAAAAAATATCTCTGGCAGAATGTCCTGTGGCTAAAATTAAATGGTTGACCTGATGACGTTCTTCATTATTAATCTCAATACCAGTAATCTTACGATCTTCAATAAAAAAATCAGTCAGTTTGGAATTAAAATGAACCTCTCCTCCTGCATTTAATATGCCTTCACGAATAGCCTCTATAATTTTTGGCAGTCGGTTGGTTCCAATATGGGGATGCGCATCAATCAAAATATCAGGATCTGCCCCAAAATGAACCAGCCATTCCAGTACTTTTTTAACATTTCCCCTTTTTTTGGATCTTGTATAGAGCTTTCCATCTGAATACGTTCCTGCTCCACCTTCTCCAAAACAATAGTTGGATTCAGGGTTAACAACCAGAGCTTTATTAATTTGAGCCAGGTCTCTCCGGCGTTCCCTTACCATTTTTCCACGATCAAAAACAATAGGCTTCAAACCATCTTCAATTGCCGCCAAGGCTGCAAAAAGTCCTGCAGGGCCAGCTCCTATAATATGAACAGGTTGACCATTTTCCACTTGTTTAGGAACAAAATAGGGCCTCGCTTCCGGTACAGGCTCTTTAATGTAAACGTTAAATCTTAACTGATAAACAATTTGTTTTTTTCTGGCATCAATTGACCGCTTGATTAATTCAATATGATTCGTTTGATCAATCCTGATATCTAATTCCTGACATACCAGGTGGGTTAAATAATCCCAATCGTCTGCCTTTTCAGGAATCACCCTTAAATCAACTACCTTAATCATGGGCCCAAATATAGTCGATTTTAGGCCAATTGCAATGTTGATAACTTCAACTCTTTGGGGTTAATTTAACTTTAGAATTTGCCCGTATTTGAACATATAAATTAAAAATAATGCTATTTTTGTGCAAAATTTTAATAGATATGTCAATAGCTGAAATATTTGAAAGTGGAGAAAGAACGCAGGATAAAGGTCATTTTAAGAATTTGGTTCTTATCGCAAATGCTGATGGAAACCTAGATGACACTGAAATTCTTGCCTTACACAAAATCGGTAGAAGAATAGGATTAACTTATTCTCAAATCGGAACAATAATGGATGACCCTAAAAAGTATCCGGTAATTCCTCCTATTTCGAAAGATGAAAGATTCGAAATGTTAATTGACCTGGTAAGAATTATGATTGCTGACAATATCATTGAAGACAGAGAAATGAAATTGGTTGAGCGTTTTGCCATTCAATTAGGTTATAAATCTATTGATGATGTGGATGTTGAAAGCGTTATTGCTTTAATTGTTCGCGGAGAAGATAATGATACAATTCTAACAGAATTGAACTAAGATACTTTACTGAATTGAGAGCCGCTTTTTTTAAGCGGCTTTTTTTAGCGCTGATCTAAACGTAAAAAATTATTCCAAATAATTTTCAGATCCATCAACATTGTGTGGTTCTTGGCATAGATCAAATTCATCCTGGCAATAATCTCTATTTCATCCGTTGGTCTTTCCAACAAAGCTGCTGTATTTAAAATACCTTGTTTAATCTTTGGCAACTTCAAATTCCCCATATGTTGAGTATGGGTATAACCCACAAAAGATTTTTTTCCTATCACTACCTGAAATAAATTACCCAAAAACTGTTTTTTGTTTGAATAAAGCCAAACAATAACCGGAGAAAAAATCAGTAATAATAAGGACAAAACAATGTCCAATACCCGTTTGTTTCTGATGTGTGCTGGTTTGTTCACCTGATTGATGTCCATAAAATACAAATCACCCTGACTATCAATCGTATTACTTCCAATTACATAGGATGACTCAGGTTGTGATATTTTAAAGTCCAGATGCCTTGAGTCCAATTTGATCATTTGACTAATGGTTTCCTCAGCTGTAATATTTTTGGCGCAAAAAATAACCTCATGAATCTTATGAATATCAATAACCTGCTCCAGCTGATTATAGGAACCAACGTATGAATCATCAATCTTTTCGGCGGTATTAGAAACGAAATAGACTGATTTTATACTTGAATTGGCATTAGAAATAATTGATTTAACTCTTTTCGTTTCCTCAGCATCCCCAACAATTACAATATTTTTACTGTGGTTTCCACCTAGTTTAAATGATTCTCCAGCCAAATAATGCATGAATACCCGGGTCAATACATAATACAGAAATGAAAATGTTCCTCCAATCAGAATAATCAACCTTGAAAATTGATAATCTTTTGGCAAAAGTGCATAAATAACCAATATTGTTCCTGTACCTGCAAGGCTTCCAATTAAGTACTTTCCTAATCGGTGTGGTTTATCATAACCTCCGGCAAACAACTGGGCCAAAAGCCATACTAACACATAAATTGGCAGTCCCCATCTGACTATATGCTCAGGGAATTGTATGCCTTGAATGTCCTGATATTGATTGGTTATAATAACCATTCCTACCAGTAAAACCGCAAAATCCAACAATCCAAGAAACATTTTCTTAATCAGCCTTGAAAATATGGCTAAACCGGCTCTGAAATAAATTGCAGTATTAATAAGGAAGGAAAACAATCTGGCATTTTTTTGGGAAAAGTGTTTCCGCGCAAAAATGATCATAGCATTGTAAAATACGAATACGTAATTCACACTGCTTTTCTTAGTGCTTTCTCCTTTATAATGAATAATTCTTGTTTTGGGATAGTAATAATTTTTGTACCCTCCTAAAATCAAGCGATAACTCAAGTCAATGTCTTCGCCATACATAAAAAAGGTCTCGTCCAGTACACCTACCTCATCTAATGCCTTTTTTCGCATTAACATGAATGCCCCCGACAGAATCTCAATTTCATGAATTTCCTCCCGATTCAGATAAGACAAATGATATTTTCCAAACTTTTTTGAATTGGGAAATAATCTCGAAAGGCCAAAAATCTTGTAAAAAGCAACTGCCGGTGTTGGCAATCCTCTTTTCGATTCTGGTAAAAAAACACCTTTTCCATCTACCATTTTAACACCTAACCCTCCCGCATCAGGGTTATTGTCCATAAATTCAACTACTTGTTTAAAGGTATCTTCTTCAACAACAGTATCCGGATTCAATAACAATACATATTCTCCTTTCGACAGGTGTATTGCCTGATTATTAGCAATAGAAAAACCGGGATTGTCAGTATTGGCAATTAAATTGACTTGTGGAAATTTTTGACGAACCATCTCTACCGATCCATCAATTGAATTATTATCTACTACAAAAACTTCCCCCTCAACTTCATTAAGAGCTTTAAATGCAGAGTTTAGACATTGCTCTAAAAAGTACTCTACATTATAATTAACTATGATTACGGAAAGTTTCAAACTAATTATTTCTTAACGACAAAGATGGGAATTTATTCTAAAAAAATGACTTGTTAAAAACAGAGTTCACTTCAACACAGTCAAAACACTTAAAACAAATGATTTAGACTTAAATATCAAATTATTATTGTACCTAAAAAAAGCTGCCTTTAACACAGCAGCTTTTTTGTTTTAATCTTTGTTTATTGTTGGACAATCATCCACTGTCTTGATTTCAACAGTGGTTCTGCCTGTTTAAATTTAATGGTCTTTTCTTCTCCGGTTTGCATATTACGGATTGTAATTCTTTCATTTCGACCAATTTTAGGTTGAGCAACCACAGGCTTGGCCTTTGGTGCCTGATTACCGGAATTTCTCATGGCCTCTTCATAACCTTCGCTACCCGAAAATTCTGGTGCCGGTGTACTTGAAACCTGTCCGTTATCAAAAGCATGACCAACCTCTTCAAAATCTACAACCTCGGTACTTGCCGCCTGCTGTGGTGATTCCTGAGGCAGATTCGCTCTTACCAAAAATGAAATGACTTCTTTACTCATCTTACCAGTCATGGTTGTAAACAAATCAAATGCTTCTTTTTTATAAATTACTAACGGATCTTTTTGCTCAATCGAAGCATGTTGAACTGAAGTTCTCAAATCATCCATTTTTCTCAGGTGATCCTTCCATTCATTATCAATAAAGCCTAAAGTAATCATCTTTTCAATTTGTCGCTTTAAAATTTTAGCGCCTGTTGCTGCACCTTCTTCTAACGGCATAACCACATTAATTGACTTTTCTCCATCCGAAATCGGGAAGGCCATGTTTTTATATTTATCTCCTTCGTTTTTAAATACCTGCTCAACCACCGGCTTAGCTTTAAGTATAACCCCTTCAGATTTTTGATTGTAGGCTTCAACTGCTTTATCATACATTAAATCTATCAGCTGGCTTGGATTTGTAGATGTAAATTCAGATTCTGAAACCGGTGTATCAATTCTTAAAAATCTTGCACATTCAAATTCAAAATTGGCGAAGTCTTTTTTAGGATAGTTATCATTAACGATATCCTCAACTACATCATAGAACATATTTGAAACATCTAATCCAATTCTATCACCAACTAATGCATTTTTACGTTTTTTGTAAATAGCATTTCTTTGGGCATTCATTACATCATCATATTCCAGTAATCTTTTACGAATACCAAAGTTGTTTTCCTCTACTTTCTTCTGAGCCCGTTCAATTGATTTGGAAATCATTCCGTGCTGAATTACTTCTCCTTCTTTATACCCCATTCTATCCATCACCTTGGCAATTCTCTCTGATCCAAATTTACGCATCAGGCTATCCTCCAGTGAAACAAAAAACTGAGAAGACCCAGGATCTCCCTGACGACCTGCCCTACCTCTTAACTGTCTGTCAACTCGTCTTGAATCGTGACGTTCGGTACCTATGATCGCTAATCCTCCCGCCGCTTTTACTTCATCACTTAACTTAATATCGGTTCCACGACCCGCCATATTGGTTGCAATAGTTACTTTTCCGGCATTACCTGCTTCGGCAACTATTTCTGCTTCCTGTTGGTGGTACTTGGCATTCAATACGCTATGCTGAATTTTTCGCATCTTCAACATTCTACTTAATAACTCTGAGAACTCTACAGTAGTTGTTCCTACCAGTACCGGTCTCCCCTGCTTTACAATTTTATCTATTTCTTCAATTACCGCATTGAATTTTTCTCTGGTCGTTTTATATACCAAATCTTCTTCATCTTTTCTGGCAATTGGTCTGTTAGTAGGAATAATAACAACGTCTAATTCATAGATATCCCATAATTCCTGAGCTTCTGTTTCAGCTGTACCAGTCATCCCTGACAGTTTATGGTACATTCTAAAGAAGTTTTGAAGCGTTACCGTTGCATAAGTTTGGGTGGCTGCCTCAATCTTAACATTTTCTTTAGCCTCAAGCGCCTGATGTAATCCATCCGAGAATCGTCTGCCTTCCATCATCCTACCGGTTGATTCATCTACAATCATTACCTTACCATTAACCACCACATACTCTTCTTCTTTAAAGAATAAGGTATAAGCCTTTAACAATTGGTTAATACTGTGAATCCGCTCAGATTTAACGGTGTAATCCTTAATCAATGCTTCTTTCTTTGCCAATTCCTGATCTTTTGGCAAATTCTCCTTTTCAATATCATTCAATACAATTGACAAGTCAGGCATAATGTAGTAGTTCTTCTCTTCACCTGAAGCGAGAAGGTCTATACCTTTATCTGTTAATTCAATCGAATTTTGTTTTTCACTGATCACAAAATAGAGTTCCTTATCTATTTTTGGCATTTCCTTTTCTCTGTCCTGCAAGTAAAAATTCTCTGTTTTTTGTAATTGCGCTCTGATTCCAGGTTCACTTAAAAATTTAATTAAGGCACTATTCTTTGGCAGTCCTCTATAAGTTCTTAATAAAGCAATTCCCCCTTCTTCAAGATCTTCCCGTGTTGCTGTTCCGTCTTCAATTCCTTTTAGCTTTTGCTTCGCTTCAATTAATAATTCATTGATTAACTTTCTTTGCGCTGCAACAATCTTTTCTACTTTAGGCTTCAAGGCATCATATTCCTGCTTATCTCCGTTTGCTGTTGGTCCTGAAATAATCAAAGGTGTTCGGGCATCATCAATTAAAACCGAATCCACCTCATCAACAATCGAGAAATGATGTTTATGTTGTACAATTGAATCAGGATCGGAAGTCATATTATCCCTTAAATAGTCAAATCCAAACTCATTATTGGTACCAAATGTAATATCTGCTCTATATGCCTTTTTTCTGTCAGGTGAATTAGGCTGATGTTTATCAATACAATCAACAGATAACCCATGGAACTCATATAATGGTCCCATCCATTCAGAATCCCTTTTAGCAAGGTAATCATTAACCGTTACCAGATGAACCCCTTTACCAGCCAAAGCATTTAAATATACAGGTAGTGTAGCTACAAGGGTTTTTCCTTCCCCTGTCTGCATTTCTGCCACATTACCTTTATGAAGTACTGCTCCACCATAAATTTGCACATCATAATGAATCATGTTCCAGGTCACTTCCGTTCCTGCAGCATCCCAGGTCATATCCCATACAGCCTGATCACCATTAATTGCAATATGTCCTTTCTTTTCGGCTAGAGTTCTGTCATAGTCTCTCGCAGTTACAGTAATTTGATCGTTTTCAGCAAAACGTCTGGCAGTTTCTTTAACAACAGCAAATGCTTCAGGTAATAACTGTTCAAGAATTTCTTCTAATTTTTCATCAAGAACCTTTGACAATTTGTCAACATTATTAAAAATTTCATCTTTTTGATGAAAATCCATTCCCGGATTTTCCTCTACCTGTTTTTTAAGTGCCTCTATTTTATCTTCGGTTTCCTTGACATAAGTTTTAATTCTTGATTTAAACTCAGTTGTTTTATCTCTCAGTTCGTCATTTGATAGCGTTGACAGCTTTACAAACTCAGCATTAACTTTATCTATATATGGTCGGAAAATTTTTTCGTCTTTCTTCTCTTTACTTCCTAATAGCTTCTTAAAAATTTCAAGCATTTCTGTTTATTTTTTTGAGTCGTTAAAATTAATCAGTTAATATGGATTTAACAAGATTTTTCTATGAAAGAAGTTTAGCAGTAATCGTTCCAAATTGAAAAGACTGCCAAGTTGTCCTGAATTTGGAATAACCTACACCAATAACCTGCAATTTCTGCTGTTTTTTACATTTGGTTGATATCCTGTTGATAGTTTTTCGGGTAAAAGTTAAATCGTAGTTTTATATTTGCAGCAAAAGAAAAGACGATTATGAAATTTTTTATAGATACCGCGAACTTAGCCGAAATTAAAGAAGCCAATGATCTTGGTATTCTGGATGGTGTAACTACCAACCCTTCATTAATGGCTAAAGAAGGAATTACCGGAACAGATAGCATACTTAAACACTATGTTGACATTTGTAATATTGTAGACGGACCGGTTAGTGCCGAAGTTATTTCCACTACTTACGAAGAAATGATTGCAGAGGGTGAAAACCTAGCTTCTCTTCATAAAAATATAGTGGTTAAGGTACCTATGATTAAAGATGGTATTAAAGCCATAAAATACTTTTCGGGTAAGGGCATCAAAACAAACTGTACTTTGGTGTTTTCACCGGGACAGGCCATATTAGCTGCAAAAGCAGGAGCAACATATCTTTCTCCCTTCATTGGCAGATTGGATGATATTTCCACTAATGGTTTGGATTTAATTGCTCAAATCAGAGATATTTATGACAATTATATGTTTGAAACACAAATTTTAGCCGCTTCAGTACGTCATACCATGCATATTATTAACTGTGCAGAAATTGGAGCAGATGTTATGACAGGACCATTAAGTGCTATTATGGGGTTATTAAAGCACCCATTAACTGATAGCGGTTTAGAAAAATTTCTGGCTGATTATGCTAAAGGAAATTCATAAAATAAAACTTATATAAGTATTTAAAAGGCTGTCACCAAAATGACAGCCTTTTTCTTTTGTAACTGTATGATATTCAAATTTCCATTCATCAATTAATCCTATCTACATAAATATTATTCTGTATTCACCATTTAACTTATTCTCAATTGTTTTCCCTGTAGTTTAGGATCTGAACCCGTTACCTGATAACACTCAAATTTTGAAGGTATCATTTAAATGATTTGTTTGCTTCATTTCAGTTATTGTATTATATTGCGATCCAGTAACCGTTTTCTTGCAAGGAAAATTTTTTTTAACAAAAGTTAAATTCTTTTGTCACCTTCTTTATCAGGAATACGTTTATTAAAGTAGAATCATATATTTATTAAGACATGAACCAACTAAAAACCCTAATATTCATGCTATTTGCAATGAGTATTAGTCTAAACTCATTTGCTTCTCACGTAGCCGGGGGAAACATCTCCTACACTTGTACTGCTAATCCAAATGAATTTTTGGTAAGAATTACATTTTACAGGGATTGTTCAGGAATCGGTGCTCCGGGTACTATTAATCTAATCGTAACTAATGATTGTGGATTAACCGACCCTACTGCTCCGGAAACAACACTTCCACAAGTTGCATTTACGGAGGTATCACAACTTTGTGATGCAGCCATTCCAAACAGTACTTGTAATGGTGGTGGACTCTCAGGAGTTCAGGAATATATTTATGAAGGATTGATTACCCTTCCGGACATTTGTGATGCCTGGCATTTTGCTTTTCAGGTTTGTGACAGAAACCCTTCAACAAACTTAGCTACAAACCCTTGTTTTTATGTTGAGTCAACATTAAACTCAGCTACACAGGCTTGTAATAACTCAGTTACTGTTAATGCACAGCCAATTCCTTACGTTTGTAATAATGCACCGGTATCTTATGATTATGGTATTTTAGAACCAGACGGAGATTCAGTAGTATTTTCACTTATTGGTGCTTTACAAGCTTCAGCTGATACAATTGGATACACAACTGGTTTTGAAGGTTCAGAGCCAATCCCTGGAATTACAATTGACCCGGTGACCGGACAGCTAAACTTCACCCCAACCTTTGTTGGAAACTATGTGATATCAGTTTTAATTGAAGAATATAATTGTGAAGGCTTATTGGTTGGAACCCTGATTCATGATATCCAATTTTTTGTTGAGGCCTGTGTTAATACACCACCTCAAGCCCCTGTATCTATAACTAACTTTAATAATTTCGGAACCACTGCCGTTGTAGAAAATGGTAATACCATTAAGCTCTGTACCGGTGACCAGTTCTGTTTTGATGCCGTATTTACGGATATAGATGGCGGCGACATTCTGGATCTGACCTCCAATATTAATACCTTCCTGCCTGGTGCAACTATAACCCAAACCGGTACTAACCCTGCAACTGCAACTGTTTGTTGGGAGTTCCAGTCTGGTTATACGGGATCTATTATTTCTGTAAATGCATCCGACCAGGTTTGTAACGTTCCGGGATTTGCAACTTTTGTGGTTGACCTTGATATTCCACCAGCACTATTCCCTGGAACCGATTCTACTGTAAGTATTTGTAGTTCTTCAGGAAATATTGACTTCGGTGACTATATTGGATTCCACCAAACAGATGGCCAGTGGTATAACCCGGCTAACCAGGAAATAGCAGCTGTTCAGGATCCTTCAACATTAAGTTCCGGGGTTTACTACCACGTAGTTTGGCCGGATACTTCTGCTGAAGCTTGTGCTGACGCCATTACCTGTCTTGACTCTGATACTGCGTATGTAACTATGAATATTGGTCTAGTTAATGCCTTTTTTGATCCGAACCTTTTTGCCAATGAATCTTGTATTGGAATGATTGACGGTACTGCAACTGTTAATGGTATCTCAGGAGGAGCAGGTCCTTTTGATGTAGTTTGGACCAGCCCAACAGGTGTTTTCTTCACTGAAACTGTTGCCTCTGGTGGTACATCAACTGTAAACGGACTATATGGTACCGGACTCGCAAACTGGAATGTCACAATAACTGATGCTATTGGCTGTACCTGGACTCATAACTTTACGGTACAATCAAGTTTGGTTACTTTAAACTTTAATGAAGGGCATCCTCAGTGTTACGGTACTTCTAACGGATCAATCTCACTGACAGCTACAGGACCAATTGACCCGAATACAATATTTACAATTACAAATTCTGATGGTGATGTGGTAAACATCCCGGGAACCAATAATGCCAACAATTTACCTGCCGGAATTTACTCTGTGGAGTTAACCACCAGTACTGGTTGTGAAGATGAGCAATTTGTTGAATTAATTGAACCACCGGCAATTGATGTAAACTTTTTACTACACCACCCTGAATGTCATGGCTATACTAATGGTTTTGCCTTAGCCGATACTGTATTAAATTACCAGGGAGAATATGAAGAAATTTTCTACGGTTGGGATCCTAATCCAAATGGAAGTAATGGTCAAAATGTAACAAGAAACCTTGGACTTGGAGCAGGAGAATACACACTGGAAATTGTGGATGAAGTTGGATGTTCAAATCAGTTTACTTTCTTCATTACCCATCCTAATCCTTTAGTTGGGGTAGTTGAAATTCCTTCTTTAACATACTGTAGAACCAGAAGTTTCCAAAAAGGAAATGGTGAAGTAACTGTCACTACTGCCGGGTTAGATTCTTCGGGAACTGGTAATGTAACTTACCATTGGGAAAACCTTGAAAATGGTGATGAATCAAATAATACCACCTTTATTGTTAATGAACCAGGATGGATGGAAGTAACCATTACTGATGAAAACCAATGTACTTATATTGAACAAGTATATGTTGATTCATTAACACCAGTAGCTGATTTTGATCTGGTATCAGCGCAATTTACAGGACCTGGTGAATATGAAGGTACTGAAGACATTGAAGTTGAATTGATTAATACCTCTATGTATTTCTCTAAGCCTTCGTATGTACTATCTGATTCAACCTCTAAAATAACCTGGTACAATAACGAACCTGGTAATGAAAACGGAAACTGGTTTTTTAGATACGATTATAACATCACTAAAACGGATACTGTTTTAAGAGCTGTTGGTGACACTGAGACAAATTATGAAGTTTGCCTTGTGGCTAAGAACTTTAATGACTGTAGAGATACAGCATGTAAAATACTAACTGTTCACCCATTCCCTGGAATTGAAGTACCAAATGTATTTACACCTGGTGCCACTCCTAATAATGAATTCTTTTTCCCGGCAAGAGGAATTGGAGAATTTGACTGTGGTGTATTTAACCGATATGGTGTGGAAGTCTACCATTTCAATTCAATTAATGATAAATGGGATGGAACTAATGCCAAAAACGGTAAAGATTGTTCAGACGGTGTTTATTTCTATAATTATAATGCAACTTCAACCAACGGAACCAAATTTGAAGGACAAGGTAACGTCCACCTGATCAGATATAAAGATTAGGTCTTTAGACTAAAAACAAATGATCATAAATAAAAAGGAGCTGTTGAACAGCTCCTTTTTTTGTTAAGGACAATGACTGTTTAAAAAGATCTTTTCAGATATGCTTTGTCACTTTTGAAATTAAACTGACGTTATTATTATACTCCCCTGCATTACTAAAACTATACGTCATGAATACCTTTCAAAAAATAATTCTGGCTGCATTTACTCTTGTATTGAGCTATACCTCTTTTGCCACGCATGTCGCTGGTGGAAATATTTCCTATACCTGTACTGCCAACCCAAATGAATTTCTTATTACCGTAACATTATACCGGGATTGTGCCGGTGCAACTGCTCCTGCTTCCATCACTTTAGATGTGGATAATGATTGTGGTTTAACCAATCCACCAATTACACTTTTACAATCTTCTTTTTCTGAAGTTTCACAACTTTGTGCTACTGCGCTTCCTAACAGTACCTGTAACGGAGGAAGCCTGCCTGGAATACAGGAATATATATACGAGGGACTTGTTACCTTACCAGATGTTTGCGATTCCTGGCAGTTTGGATTTCAGGTCTGCAACAGAAATAATGCCGTGATAAATTTAGACGGTATTAACTGTTTTTATGTTGAAACTACTTTAAATTCAGCGACTCAGGCCTGTAATAATTCTGTAACCATTAACTCGCAACCTATTCCTTATGTTTGTAATAACGAACCGGTATCCTATGATTACGGTGTACTTGAACTTGATGGAGATTCGTTACATTTTTCACTAACAGGTGCATTAAATTTTGCGGAAGATACTATTGATTACGTGACCGGGTTTTCTGCCCAGTCACCAATACCGGGAATTACAATTGATCCTGTAACGGGACAGTTGAATTTTACCCCAACATTTACCGGCAGCTATGTAGTAACTGTATTAATTGAAGAGTACAATTGTGAAGGTCTGTTAGTTGGAACCTTAATGCACGATATTCAATTTGTTGTTGAAGCTTGTTCCAATACACCTCCTCAAGCCCCTGTTTCTATAACTAATTTTAATAATTTTGGAACCACAGCCGTTGTAGAAAATGGCAATACCATTAAACTCTGTACCGGTGACCAATTTTGTTTTGATGCTGTTTTTACGGATGTCAACTCAGGAGATATTCTCGATCTGACTTCCAATATTAATACCTTCCTGCCTGGTGCAACTATAACCCAAACCGGTACTAACCCTGCAACTGCAACTGTTTGTTGGGAATTCCAGTCTGGTTATACCGGATCTATTATTTCGGTAAATGCATCCGATCAGGTTTGTGATGTTCCTGGATTTGCAACTTTTGTGGTTGACCTTGATATTCCACCGGCACTGTTCCCTGGAACCGATTCTACTGTAAGTATTTGTAGTTCTTCAGGAAATATTGACTTCGGTGACTATATTGGATTCCACCAAACAGATGGTCAGTGGTATAACCCGGCTAACCAGGAAATAGCAGCTGTTCAGGATCCTTCAACATTAACCTCAGGTATTTACTACCATGTGGTTTGGCCTGATACTTCTGCTGAAGCTTGTGCTGATGCCATTACCTGTCTGGACTCTGATACTGCTTATGTAACCATGAATATTGGTGTGGTTAATGCCTTTTTTGATCCGAACCTTTTTGCCAATGAATCTTGTATTGGAATGATTGATGGTACTGCAACTGTTAATGGTATCTCAGGAGGAGCAGGTCCTTTTGATGTAGTTTGGACCAGTCCAACAGGTGTTTTCTTCACAGAAACTGTTGCCTCTGGTGGTACATCAACTGTAAACGGACTATATGGTACCGGACTGGCAACATGGAATGTCACGATAACTGATGCCATTGGTTGTACCTGGAGTCATGATTTTACAGTACAATCAAGTTTGGTTACTTTAAACTTTAATGAAGGGCATCCTCAGTGTTATGGTACCACTAACGGATCAATTTCATTAACAGCTACAGGACCAATTGACCCGAATACAATATTTACAATTACAAATTCTGATGGTGATGTGGTAAACATCCCGGGAACCAATAATGCCAATAATTTACCTGCCGGAATTTACTCTGTGGAATTAACCACCAGTACTGGTTGTGAAGATGAGCAATTTGTTGAATTAATTGAACCACCGGCAATCGATATTGATTTGATTATAATTGATCCTGAATGCCATGGCTATACAACCGGTTTTGCAATAATTGACACTGTTCACCACTATCAGGGTGATTACGAAGATATTTTTTATGGCTGGGATCCTAATCCAAATGGAAGTAATGGTCAAAATGTAACAAGAAACCTTGGACTTGGAGCAGGAGAATATACTATAGAAATTGTAGATGATATTGGATGTTCAAATGAATTTACATTTCACGTCAACCAACCTAATCCTTTAGTTGGAGTAGTTGATATTCCTTCTTTAACATACTGTAGAACCAGAAGTTTCCAAAAAGGAAATGGTGAAGTAACTGTCACTACTGCCGGGTTAGATTCTTCGGGAACTGGTAATGTAACTTACCATTGGGAAAACCTTGAAAATGGTGATGAATCAAATAATACCACCTTTATTGTTAATGAACCAGGATGGATGGAAGTAACCATTACTGATGAAAACCAATGTACTTATATTGAACAAGTATATGTTGATTCATTAACACCTAAAGCTGATTTTGATCTAATATCAGAGCAATTTACAGGACCTGGTGAATATGAAGGAACTGAAGACATTGAAGTTGAATTGATTAATACCTCTATGTATTTCTCTAAGCCTTCGTATGTACTATCTGATTCAACCTCTAAAATAACCTGGTACAATAACGAACCTGGTAATGAAAACGGAAACTGGTTTTTTAGATACGATTATAACATCACTAAAACGGATACTGTTTTAAGAGCTGTTGGTGATTCTGAGACAAATTATGAAGTTTGCCTTGTGGCTAAGAACTTTAATGACTGTAGAGATACAGCATGTAAAATACTAACTGTTCACCCATTCCCTGGAATTGAAGTACCAAATGTATTTACACCTGGTGCCACTCCTAATAATGAATTCTTTTTCCCGGCAAGAGGAATTGGAGAATTTGACTGTGGTGTATTTAACCGATATGGTGTGGAAGTCTATCATTTCAATTCAATTAATGATAAATGGGATGGAACTAATGCCAAAAACGGTAAAGATTGTTCAGACGGTGTTTATTTCTATAATTATAATGCTGTTTCAACCAACGGAACCAAATTTGAAGGACAAGGTAACGTCCACCTGATCAGATATAAAGATTAGCAATCCAATTTTTACAAAAAGCGACCTTCCAAAGTCGCTTTTTTTGTACTTATTTTAGTGAATAAAGTTATATATTTGTGAACTACTTATTACTTATATATTGATTATTCAAAACAACCTTTAACTATTTGTTACGTCTAAGGTTTACAAAACTTAATTTATGAATTTTATAAAGTCCGGTCTTGTTATTCTGGCCCTTATTTTAGGCATTAATTACACCTACGGCTCACATGCCTCTGGAGGTAATATTTCATTTATAGCCACAGCTATCCCCAATCAATTTCAGATCACGTTAACATTATATAGTGATTGTGGTGGTATTCCTGCCCCGACAGATGTTGACATTGAACTTTGGAATGATTGCGGATTGACTTTACCAACAATTAGTTTAACCTCCCCAACCGTAACAGAGGTATCACAATTATGTCCATCCGCCTTAGCGCAAAGTGAATGTAATGGTGGTAATTTACCAGGGGTGGAATCTAATGTATGGACTGGTTATGTATTTTTAGATCCAACCTGTGATTCCTGGCATGCCAGTTATGCGCTAAATGCCAGAAACCCTTCGGATAACTTAAACGGAGGAACCATGTATTTGGAAACCACCATTAATACGGCTGTTGCCCCTAATAATACCACACCAGTGGTTGGTGCTGCTCCAATTCCTTATGTATGTGTTAACTTACCAGTAGCCTACGATATGGCTGTGGTTGAACCGGATGGAGATTCACTATTTTTTGAATTAACTGACCCTTTACAAGGTGCCGGAAACCCTAATGGTTTTGTAGCCGGTTATTCAGCTACAGCACCTATACCGGGAATTACCATTAACCCTTCTACAGGTCAGCTTGATTTTATACCTACTGCTACCGGAACCTATGTGGTAGCCGTTATGATTGAAGAATACAATAGTGTGGGGGTACTCATCAGTACCACTATTCACGATATGCAATTTGAGGTGATTAACTGTGTAAACACACCTCCGGAAGCCCCTTTAACAGTAGATAACTTTAACGATAACGGAACCGGGGCTTCATTAAATCTTGACCCTTTAACCAATACTTACAGTATTTCAGCCTGTGATGGTGATTTCTTTAGCTTTGATGTAACATTCTCTGATATTGATATACCAGACGATACCGTAAGCATTGTGTCGAATATACAAACCATTTTACCGGGATCAAATATTTCATTTACCGGAACCAACCCTACCACTGCAACTGTAGACTGGACGGTTAACCTTAACTATACCGGTACAATTATATCTTTTAATGCCAATGACGGGGCCTGCCCGATTATGGGAATCGCTTCCTTTTCGGTAGCACTTGATATCCCACCACCACTGGGAGTCAGTCCTAATGATTCAATTTGTGGAAACCAGGTGGCCGAAATATTTGCCGAAGGAGACGGACCAATACTATGGACTTCTATTTCCGGTGACCCGATTGTAATTGGGACTAACTTTACCTGTAATGGTTGTTTTGACCCAGTGGCTACACCATCTGTAACCACAACTTATGTGGCTATGGATTCCTCAGGGTGTCAGTTAACTGATACCGTTACTATACAGGTAGAACAAAACTTTGGTGGTATTATTGCCAATATTGCCACACCTGACACAGCTGTATGTCCGGGAGAATGTGTCCCGATTGACGGTTATGCACAGGAAGATTTTACCGGAACAACCACACAAACATTCAGTAATACCACTGACGGACTTTTTGGTCCTAACAGTACCTATGCCCCTTCTCCAAACCCACCATTACCAACTTCAATATTTGTAGCCGGAGTCGCTGTTGGCTTTGATACACTGACCACCAACTCTATTAAAGAAGTTTGTATTAATATTGAACATGATGATATCGGAGACCTGGTAGTTAACCTCATGGCGCCGGATGGACAGATCTTTGAGCTGACCTCTAATAACGGAGCCACAAATGATGATTACAATATTTGTTTTACACCCAATGCATTATTTGATGTAACAGTACCTAATGTGCCTTTAAACTCAGGATCAAATTACCTGCCGGAAGGCGGACCAATCGGATCGGCATTTACCAATCCGGGTGGTTTAGATACAGTACTGGTACAGGGATTCTGGAATATACAGGTCATTAACCAGGGAACAGGATTTGGAGTACTCCATGAATGGTCAATCACATTCTGTGATCCGTTTGACTTCCCGGTTGCCGCAGCTTTCCTTTCGTGGGATAACCAGGATGGTATGCCTCCGGGACCAGCGGTAGCTGACCCTGTGATCTGCCCTACTCAAACCGGTTGGTATACATTAACTGCTTTTGATGTGGATATGTGCTGGGAGTCTGACTCTATTGAAATTACAATTTTACCATTACCTGACCCGGGAATATCATCAACACCACAAATTTGTGTTGAGGCCGGAGTGATTGACCTGTTTACCTATTTAGGTGGTACACCTGATGCCGGTGGATACTGGGAAGATTCTACAGGAACTGTGGTGAACCCGGTAATGAATGCCAATGTACTGTGGGATAACGCCCCTTACTATTATATTGCCCAAACCCCTTCAGGTTGTAGAGATACTGCAACGGTTACACCTGATGTGATTACAGTGACTGCAACTACTGTAGCAGTTGACAGTGATTGCCAGGCTTGTAACGGATCAGTACAAATTAACCCTTCAGGTGGTGTGACGCCATATACCTTTACTGATTTAACCAGTGCTACAGCGCCTCAGGTATCTAATTCATTTACCAACCTGTGCGGATCAGGAAATTACGACTTCCTGATAGAGGATGCCATTGGGTGTGTCTTTAATATATCGGATGTGGTCAATGACATTAACCTGCCAATTATTACGGACACCTTTATTGTAGATGCCAGCTGCTTCTCTTTCTGTGACGGTGAAATTGCTGTGATCGGACAGAACCTGCAATCTTACAGTATTGACGGAGCACCTCCGGTAAACAATAATACATTCTCAGGACTATGTGCCGGAACTTATGATATTACTGCTTATTCAGGTCAAAACGGATTATACTGTTCGGTTGATTTATTAAATGTGGTAATCACTGAGCCGGATGAACTGATTATTACGGATTATCCTGGTGATGATAATGATAATTCAACTACTGATAATGTACTGGTTTGCCAGGAAAATGAATTGACTTTATTTGTTGATGGTCAGGGTGGAGATGGTAACTATACTTATACATGGTACCAGGATAATTACACCAACTCTATTGGAACAGGGCCACTACTGACTACCCCTTATAATAATGGTGATTTTTATGTGATCATGAGTGAAGGATCTTGTCCGCAGGATACTGCTCACTTTACCGCTTACCAACCACAACCGGTATTCCCGGCATTAACAACAACTGGTGGAAGAGTAGACGGATGTGCCCCATTACTTGTTGAGTTTAATCCGGCACCAACACAAAATAAAGTTGACATTGAAACCATTAAATGGTCATTCTCTAACGGACATTACCTGGTAGGAGATCATGATGACTTATTAGAGTACGAGTTTACTAACCCGGGAATATATGATGTGACCATGACTGTAACCACTAATTATTCTCCTACTCCAACTAATGATGATGACGAGCAGTGTATTTTTGACACTACTTACTACTCATATATTGAGGCCTACGGAACACCGAAGCTTAACTTTACTTCAAACCCGATTCAGGCTACCATTTATGAGCCTAATGCCACAATGGTTAATCTTTCAAGCAATACAGCTGTGAGTTTTGAATGGGACTTTGGTAGTGATGCCACACCGCAAACTTCTACCGAAAGAAACCCAACCATTACTTTTGAAGATGCCGTACCAGGCAGATATCCAATATCATTAAAAGGATGGAATGTACACGGTTGTGAAAACATAGTGTTTGGTGAAGTACAAATTATTAATGATGTACAAACTTATGCACCAAATGTATTTACCCCGGATGGTAACAACTTTAACGAAAAATGGAGAGTATATATATCTGGTATTGATATATACGACTACGAACTAACCATCTACAACCGTTATGGTGAAATTGTATGGAAATCATACGACTCAGAAGCCGAATGGGACGGAACCTACGGTAACAATGGTAATGTGGTACAAGATGGTACATACCCTTGGGTAATTGTTGCTAAAGATGCACTGGATGATAAAAAATACCAGTTCAAAGGAACTGTAAATATTGTTAAGTAATATATTTAAATTTCATAAAACCAACCAAGAAAAAAAGCGGATCGATTACGATCCGCTTTTTTTATCTCGAAATTGTAGAAAACAAAAACAGGAGTTTTCCCTCAGTAAGAAGGGACTTAAGGGATGCAGTATGTATTTAAAGACATTATGATAATAAAACATGGATTGTCTCAAAAGTGAAGTGGCATTCTTTTTTGGAAAATATTGGAAACAAAAAGAGGCTGTCCTTTCGAGACAGCCCCTTTTTTATTTAAAATTTTAGCTCTAAATCAAACTTTCGATAATTGATTTATCTTTTCCATTATTGACTGTGCCAGTTTATTGGCAGATTCTTCATTAGTACTTTCCGAATAAATTCTAATAATAGGTTCAGTATTACTCTTTCTCAAATGCACCCATTCACCGTTCTCAAAGTAAATCTTTACACCATCTTGTGTATCAATTTCGTTTGAAGAATATGTTTCAGCTATTTCCTTTAGAATGCCATCAACATCCATCCCTTTTTCAAGCTCTATTTTATTTTTGGATATGAAATAATCCGGATACTCTCCACGCAACTCCAGTGCAGTTAATCCGGACTTAGCAAGATGTGTTAAAAACAAACCTATACCTACTAACGCATCCCTGCCATAATGAGACTCAGGATAGATCACACCTCCGTTCCCCTCTCCACCAATAACCGCATTGGTTTCTTTCATTTTTTCAACCACATTTACCTCACCAACAGATGCTGCATTATAATTACAATTATAACTTTCAGTAACTTCTTTAAGTGATATGGTAGAAGATAAATTAGACACAGTATTTCCCGGGGTATGTTTTAACACGTAATCAGCAACTGCTACAAGTGTATATTCTTCACCAAACATAGAACCATCCTCACAAACAAATGCTAATCGGTCAACATCAGGATCTACAACTATTCCCAGGTCAGCCCCGGTTGATTTTATTTTATCTGAAATTTCAGTTAAATTTTCAGGTAATGGCTCCGGATTATGAGGAAAATCTCCTGTTGGTTCACAATACAACTCTACCACATTGGCAACACCAAGTGCTTTTAGTAAAGCAGGCACAAAAATTCCTCCGGAAGAATTAACCGCATCAACAACAATCTTAAAGTTTTTCCTTCTTACTGCTTCTGCATCAACTAAAGGTAAATTTAAAACTGCTGCAATGTGCTTTTGTAAATACGACTCGTCCTCCCTGACCTTTCCTAACTCGTCAACCTCAGCAAAATCGTAAGCCTCATTTTCTGCAATTCTGAGAATTTCCATACCATCATCCCCTGAAATAAACTCCCCTTTCTCATTAAGTAACTTAAGTGCATTCCACTGTTTAGGGTTATGACTTGCTGTCAGAATAATTCCACCATCAGCATTTTCCATAGGAACTGCAATCTCCACAGTAGGCGTTGTCGATAAATTCAAATTAATTACATCTATCCCCAATCCCTGGAGTGTGGAAATTACAATATTAGAAATCATCTCACCTGAAATTCTGGCATCTCTGCCCACCACAATCTTTGGTCTGTGTTGCTTTCCTCTTGATTTAATCCAAATACCATAAGCAGCTGAAAACCGCAAAGCATCAAGAGGTGTTAAACCTTCACCAACCTTACCTCCAATTGTACCTCTGATTCCTGAGATTGATTTTATTAAAGTCATTATTCGTTTTTTTCACAAAGATAATGGAATTCAATAAAAATAGATGATACTAAATTTATTCTCACCTTATCAGGATGCCATCATTACCTCAACAATTTTTTTGGTTCCACCTCTTAAAATAGATAACTTTACTTTATCTCCGGGATTATTTAAAACTATCGAGGCCTGAAGCTCAGAAACCGACTGAACTGACTTATTACCTACCCCCAGAATAATGTCCATTGGCTTAAGCCCTGATTTTTCAGCATTTCCTCCCTGAATCACATTAGTGATTACCAATCCTTTTTCACTTCCCAATTGATATTCATCCATTAAATCCGAATTATTCTGAATCAGGTTAATACCCAATTGTACCCGTTTCACCTCTCCATATGTCATTAAATCAAAAGCGACTTTTTTAACAATATTTGAAGGAATGGCAAAAGAATAACCGGCATAAAACCCGGTGCCGGAAGCTATAGCTGTATTGATACCAACTAATTCTCCCTTTACATTAACCAAAGCTCCACCACTGTTTCCTGAATTAACAGCAGCATCAGTTTGAATAAATGATTCAACCGGGAATATATTATCCTTAGGGTTGTAATTCGAAGTTAATAAGTCAATATTTCTGTTTTTTGCACTGACTATACCTGCAGTAACAGTAGATTGAAGGTTTAATGGGTTCCCTACAGCTAATACCCACTCCCCTAACTTTAAATTATCTGAATTCCCAAAGGCAGAATAATCTAATCCTTTGGCATCAATTTTTATCACAGCTAAATCTGTGGAGGGATCTGTTCCGACCAAAGTGGCAGTATATTTTTTTTGTTTAAGCATTACCGTTATTTCCTTGGCATCCTGTACCACATGGTTATTGGTAACGATATAACCATCAGCTGACATCACCACACCAGACCCTGAAGATTTACCGTGACGTTCTCTGATCTTATAAGCATCTTTTCCATAAAAGAGTTTTAAGATAGGATCATAGGTAATTTCTTCTCTCACGAAATGGGTTTGAATGTGAGCGACAGCATCAACTGCTTTTTCTGAGGCCATAGTCAAATCCATATATTTGCATTGTCCCTCAGAGTCTTCACTCATTTTAAAATCAACAAGTTTAATAAAATTGTTTTGCTCAGTTTCTGTAATTGCTACATCATTTGAAATTTTATCGGCAGACAAGTATTCTGAAGCTTGATGACCGAGGTACCCACCACCTATTGAAAGGATACCTACAAGTGCTATTGTTAATGTGTTTTTCATGTCTTTAATCTTAATTGTGTATTTATATAAATTAAAATTACAGAGATGTCACATTTTAAATTTTTAAAGAATGTTAATTTGTCTAAAAATATCTTAAAACAAAAAAAATAATCAAGCCATTAAAAAAGTGCTTTTTATTCTTGAATTGCGAATTTTATTCGTATTATTGTACCCTATTCATAATAGAGAATTATTCTCGAAATCCTTTAAACTAAAATCTAAATTAATTAATTCTAAAATTAGATATTTCTTTAATACTTTTTATGTCACAATTATCTGAACTGAAATTAAAAAAAGTTGTTGAACTTCGTGAAATTGCAATTGCTTTAAATATCCCTGACATGGGTAATAAAAAAAAGCAGGAAATTATAGACGCTATTATCAATAGCAGTTCTTCTGATGCTCAAACTACACTAGAGCTTCAACCAGATGAAAAAGAAGCAAAACCAACAAAAGAAACTCCCCAAAGACCTAAGAGAAAGCGAATGGAGAGGAGTAAAGAACGTGTTGAGGGTCAACAGGAAAATTCACCAGCTGCTTCTGGCCCGAAAAATGAGAATAAACAACAGGAGAATAAAGGAGGAGAGCAAAACACAGATAATAAAGAGCAAAAGGAGCAAAACAAGAATTTTCAGGGCGGAAAGCAGAATAAGCCAAACAATGGCAATTCCAACAATAATAAAAAACAACAGCACCAAAATAACCCTAAACGAAATCAAAAAGATTTTTATGGGTTCAATTTTGACGGTATAATTATCAGTGAAGGTGTGCTGGACATGATGCAGGATGGTTATGGTTTTTTAAGGTCTTCTGACTATAATTACCAGCCATCTCCGGATGACATCTACGTTCCTCAAAACCAGATTAAAACTTACGGTTTAAAAACCGGTGACACAGTAAGAGGAGCGGTAAGACCACCAAAAGAAGGGGAAAAATATTTTCCGTTAATCTCGATTGAAAGCGTAAATGGAAGAGAGCCAAGTTACGTAAGAGACAGGGTACCTTTTGAATATTTAACACCATTATTTCCTGACGAGAAATTAAAGTTAACCGGACATAAACAAGAGTCAATTTCCACCAGGGTAATGGACCTGTTTGCCCCAATTGGTAAAGGGCAAAGGGGAATGATTGTGGCACAGCCTAAAACCGGTAAAACTGTTTTATTAAAAGATGTTGCCAATGCCATTGCAGCGAATCACCCTGAAGTTTACCTGATCATTTTATTGATTGATGAAAGACCTGAGGAAGTAACCGATATGGCACGATCAGTAAATGCCGAAGTAGTGGCATCAACTTTTGATCAACCTGCTGATAAACATGTTAAACTGGCTAATATTGTTTTGGAAAAATCAAAACGAATGGTTGAATGTGGTCATGACGTGGTTATTCTACTGGATTCCATCACCCGTTTAGCCAGAGCATATAATACTGTTCAACCTGCTTCCGGAAAAGTACTATCTGGAGGTGTTGATGCAAATGCTTTACATAAGCCTAAACGATTCTTCGGAGCGGCCAGAAAAATTGAAAACGGCGGATCATTAACTATTTTGGCAACCGCTTTAACAGAGACGGGATCAAAAATGGATGAAGTTATTTTTGAAGAATTTAAAGGTACGGGTAATATGGAGCTTCAACTGGACAGAAAAATTGCCAACAGAAGAATATACCCTGCAATTGATATTTTAACATCAGGTACAAGACGTGAGGATTTATTAATGAGCAAAGATGCATTACAGAGAATCTGGATCTTAAGAAAATACCTTGCTGATATGAACCCTGTTGAAGCCATGGAATTTATGAAAGAAAGAATGGAAACCACGCTTTCCAACGAAGAATTCCTGATTTCAATGAACGGATAATAAGATTTTATAAATGCAGAAAAGTCGTGGTTTCACGACTTTTTTTTTGCATTTTTTTTACTGGCCTGTAACAAAATCAATCAAATTCTGTCATACAATTGTAATCGATCACTATGAAAACATTTGTACTCTTTTTGTTCCTCGTTTTTTTTAGTTCTGTTAACGCTCAAAATGTACTGAAAGGTACTGTTGTCGATCAAATGGGAAAACCGGTCCCCGGAGCACGGGTCTTTATTGAAAATACCACCTATGGTGTCATCACCAATATTAAAGGTGAGTATTTTATTGAGCTTAAAACCCAAAAGGATTATCCCATTGCATTCAAAATGATTGGGATGAAAGACACAACCGTTATGGTTGAGATTTCAAATAAAATTACAATACAAAACATGGCCATGTATGATCATACCAAAGAGTTGGAAACGGTAGAAGTAAGTTCAAAAAAAGTGAATGTAGCCAAGCGTGTTATTCAAAGCGTTCAAAAAAACAGGAAGAATATGGCCAGGCAATATGACAATTACACTTGCAATACCTATTTAAAAACCGGGCTTGAAAAAGAGCTTAATCCAAAAATTGTCAAAAAAAGAGAACAGGTAGATTCCGTTATTTCGGGCCCTTCTAAAATGAACTTTATAGAATCTTATGCCCTCACAAAATATAAAATTCCTAATACATATCAGGAAGAAATTATTGCGCACCACGACTATTCTGAAAAGTCCACCAATCAATTCAGTGCATCTGTTAGCTTCGATCTGGACGATAATATTGTTCCCAGTCAGACCATCCCATATAATCCTTACTTATTTTTTGAAAAGATCCAGGATGGGGATTTTAATCTTTATCAATCCATGATCAACTTACCTAAAATAACCGAACACCCTATTGTTTCACCTATTGGAGCAAATGCATTTTTAAACTATAAATTCGACCTTGATGGTATTTTTTATGAGAACGATCAAAAAATTTATGAAATAAAAGTCACTCCTAAATTTGCGGCTGCAGCCCTATTTAGTGGAACCTTATATATTCTTGATAAAAAATGGGTGATTAAATCATTTGACTTAAAAATCAATGGCACTGCCATGCCATTTTTTCAGGATTTCACCGTACTTCAGGATTATGAAAATATTGACTCCTTTTGGGTTCCTATCAGAAGAGAATATATTTATACTATCAGTGAAGGAAAAGACCTGATCTCGGCAAATACAAGGGTTAACCATTCCAATTACAAGTTCAATCAAACTTTTGGGAAAAATGATTTTAACAATGAATTGCTCCGTTATGATGTCGAAGCTTTTAACAGGGATTCCTCCTATTGGGCCAATACCAGACCAATACAACTTAAACAGGCTGAACTGGATTTTATACATAAACAAGACAGTATTGACAGTTATTTGAAAAGCGAAGCCTATCTGGATAGTGTAGATGCTGAATTTAACAGAATTACAATCTGGGATGTTACTTTAAATGGTATTGGTTTCAGGAACAGATTCAAGCAACAGGAAATTTATATCAATTCTATTTTGAGTTCATTAAAAATATTTGGTGTCGGTGGTTTCAGATATGGTATTGGGGGCAGTTATTCCAAGAAATTCGATAATTCTAAAAAAATCAGATTATCTGCCGACCTGGATTATGGCTTTAATAATCAGGATTTGAAAGGAAGTGGTGGAATTGAATATACTTTCCTCCCTAAACGATTCGGAAGTGTTTCAGTAGATGGTGGAAACGTGTTTGACTTAATCACCAACTACAATTCAGTTTTAGGGACATTTAGCCGGGGTAATTTTGTTCAAAAACGATTCATAGAAGTAGGACACAGAATTGAAATTGTAAATGGTTTATATGGTCGGGTCAGGTTTACTTATTCAGACAGGCAAGCCATTACCGATTTGAAATTAGCCAATTGGTCAAACGAGTTATTTGGAGAGTTAAACGTGCCTCAACCCTTTGAAAGGTATACAATATCAATGGTAGAATTTCAATTTTTGTACCGATTCAAACAAAAGTATGTCATCAAGAAAAACGAAAAACTAATTGTGGGTACTCAATTTCCGCAACTGGAGCTAACCTATAAAAAAGGTATTCCAAGTTTATTTAACAGTGAAGTCAATTTTGATTTTATAGAGATTAAAGCTTCTGATGAAATTAATCTGGGGAACTACGGGGATTCGAAATGGAATGTTTTAGCCGGGTCATTCGTTAACAGTGTTGATCTCAGGTTTATGGAGCACAAATTTTTCAGAGGATCAGACACATGGTTTTTCTCAAATCCTTTACGTTCTCATCAAATGCTGGATTCCACTTTTCACACACCTGCCCCCTACTTCCAGGGATTCTATGTCCATCATTTTAATGGCTTTATCATGAATAAAATTCCACTTATCAATAAGCTAAAACTTGAGTTGATGGGTGGAGCCAGTATGCTTTTGATACAGGATGCCAATTATTCTCACGCAGAAATGTTTGCCGGAATTGAGAAAAAATTCAAAATCAGAAAACAATATTTTAAAGTGGGTGTTTTTGCCGCATCAAGGATCAACAGTACATCTAAAGCCACACTTCAGTTTAAAATCGGATTTGATTTCTTTAATTCGTATACCAATTCCTGGACTTATTAACTAAATTAGTTAGCTGTTTCAGGTACAATTTTTGATAATAAACACGACATGAAGTTCATATTCCTCTCCCTTTTTCTATTGGTCAATCTCTTTGGTTTTTCTCAATATGTATTAAAGGGAACTGTTTCAAATTCAAATAACGAACCTATTCCCGGGGTAAGGGTATTTATCGAGAATACCACTTATGGTGTTATTACCGATCACAAAGGTGCCTACTTTTTAGAATTGAATAGTCCAAAACAATATCCAATTGCATTCAGGATGATTGGAATGAAAGATACCACGCAGGTTGTAAATATCAATAGTAAAATGACTATTCTGGATATGGTTTTATACCAATATTCCACGGAATTATCGACTGTAGATGTTCACGCCGATAAAATTAATGCTGCTAAAAGAGTAATCAAAAAAATGCAGGATAACCGTAAACGCATGGCTAATCAGTTTACCAATTATTCCTGTATAACTTATCAAAAAACCGGATTAGAAAAGGAAAAGAGAGAATTTTCTTTTAGTAAAAAAGCAGAACCTGACACAGCAAAACCGGAACCAATTAAAATGAACCTCATTGAGTCTATCGCAGAATCAAAGTTTATATCTCCCGGCACCTATCATGAAACAGTACTGGCTTACCAAGATTACTCTGAAAAAACAGAAAATATTCCTTCATCTACCGAAAGTATTGAAACTTATTTTGAAGAAGAGATCGTGCCCAAACAAACTATAATGGTTAATCCATACATCTTTTTTGAAAAAATTGAAGATGGGGATTTCAACCTTTATCAAAACATGATTAATCTGCCTAAAATTTCGGAGCATCCAATCACCTCCCCTATTGGCGTTCAGGCATTCACTAATTACAAATTTAAACTTAAATCAATCTTTTTTGAAAGCGAAAGAAAAATCTACGAAATAGAGGTTATTCCACGATTTAAAACCGCAGCCCTAGTTAGCGGAAGTTTATATATTATTGATGAACTCTGGGTAATTAAATCATTTGATTTAAAAGTGAATTCTGCGGCTATGCCATTTTTTAAGGACTTCACTGTGATACACGATTATGAAGAGAAAGATGGTTATTGGGTTCCGGTCAGACGGGAATTCATCTACATTGTCAATGATGTGGAATCTATCATCTCAGCCAATACAAGGGTTAATCACTCTGATTATAAATTTAACCAGACATTTACCGAAAAAGATTTTAAAAATGAAATTCAACATTATGATGAACAGGCGTTTGACAGAGATTCCACTTTTTGGATAAAATCACGTCCAATACAACTTAAATCTACCGAACTCGACTATATCAGGATACAACGACGAATAGAGGCATATGAAGAAAGTGAACATTACCTTGACAGTGTAGATGCAGAGTATAACAAAGTAACTTTTTGGGATATTACACTTAACGGGGTTGGATTCAGAAACAGATTTAAGCAACAGGAAATTTACATTAACCCCGTTTTGGAAGGATTAAAAATACTGGGAGTAGGCGGTTTCAGATATGGTGTAGGCGGACATTATTCTAAAACGTTCGATAATACTCAAAGTATAAAAATATCACCTCAACTGGACTATGGTTTTAGAAACAGAGACTTAAAGGGGCAATTAGGGGTCGAATATACTTTTTTACCTCTAAAATTTGGGAGCGTAAAAGTTGAAGGAGGAGATGTTTACGATATGATCACTACGCAAACCTCCATTATCGATCTGTTTGGCCGGAACAATTATGTCAGAAATCAGTTCATTAGTCTGTCACACCGACGCGAATTGATTAATGGACTTTATGGACAGCTGAAATTCAGTTATTCCGACAGACAATCAATTCAAAGCTTAGAATTAGGGTCATGGGTAGATTTTATTGGAGATTATATTGCCAGTGACTCTATATTGACAGAATATTATGGCAACTTCAATAAGCCTGTAGAATTTAAGCGATATAAAGTCTCCCTGTTCGAACTGAGGCTTCAATACAGGTTTAAACAAAAATACATTATCAAAGGGAACAAAAAACTAATTGTTGGAACGGAATATCCTGAACTGGAATTAACTTACCGTAAGGGAGTTCCGGGCTTATTTGACAGTGAAGTCAATTTTGATTTTCTTGAACTTACCGTTTCTGATGAAATTAACCTTGGTAACTATGGCGATTCCAGATGGAGTATGACAGCGGGTTCATTTGTAAACCAGGTAGACCTCAGATTTATTGAAAATAAATTCTTTAGAGGATCAGATTTCAGTTGGTTTTCAAATCCTTTAATGACCCACCAGACACTTGATTCCACATTTTATACTTCAAAACCATACATGCAGGCTTTCTACTTCCATCATTTCAATGGTTTATTTTTGAATAAAATACCACTCATTAATCTGCTCAAGTTTGAATCAGTTGCAGGAGCCAGTTTATTATCCATTCAGGATATTAATTATCTCCACGCAGAATTTATTGTAGGTGTGGAAAGAAAATTCATGCTCTGGAAACAATACTTTAAATATGGCTTTTATTATACCAGTAGGTTCAACTCAACAAATTCAGCCGTTTTCCGACTCAAATTTGGTCTGGATTACTTTAATCCGTTTACCAATTCATGGACGTATTAGGTTGTAATCAATTTATTTATACTCAACTGATATTCAACTGAAAACCTAATTGATTAAAAGTTTCAATGGCTATATTGGGATCAGGTGACAAGTGCTTTCTTAATTTTGCTATGTAAACATCCATACTCCTTTTAGTAAAATAGCTGTTTTCGTTCCAGATTTGATCCAAAGCAAGTTCTCTGGGCATAATTTTACCTTCGTATCTGCACAGTAACTCCAGTAATAATGATTCCTTTGGCGACAATTTACATTTTGTATCCTCCTGGTAAACCAATAGCCTGTTTTTTGGAGAAAATCTAAAACTTCCCAATTCATAAATTTCTTTCTGCCTGGGTGCCTCCGAAGCCGAGCCTGAACGATTCAGTATAACATCAATTTTTCTCAGTAAAACATCAGTATCAAATGGCTTGGTCAAATAATCCTCTGCCCCAATACTATAGCCTTTAAGGATATCTTCTTTTTTTCCTTTAGCAGTCAGGAATAAAAAAGGAACTTCTTTTCGTTTTTTTATCCTTTCACCCAATGAAAAACCGTCCATATGTGGCATCATCACATCTAAAATACACAAGTCAAAATCATGATTCATAAACCCTGAATAAGCTTCTGCCCCATTTTGAAACCAGGTAACCTGATAACCTGACAATTCAAGGTAATTTTTTAAGAGTGCGCCAAAGTTCTCTTCGTCTTCTGCTAGTAGAATTTTTTTCATTGTCCAAAATTCATTTATGACCGTTTATTTTCCTGTTTTTTAACCTTTAGTTCGACTACAGTACCTTTGTTAATCTGACTATCTAAGCTGATACTTCCTCCCATCTTTTCAATCACCAGTTTACAGTAACTTAAACCTAAACCAAAACCTTTGGAATTATGTAAGTCGCCTGTTTGAGCCCTGTAAAAATGATCAAAAACCTTGTTGAGTTGTCTTTTAGTCATCCCTATTCCATTATCGGTAATTTTTATTAATGCAAAATCTTTATTTTCGTTTACCTCAACCTTTATTACCGGCAATTCTCCCCCATATTTAATACCATTCTCGATTAAATTAACGATAATATTTTCAAGGTGGGTTTGGTTAGCTAAAACCATAATTTCGCTGGTGGGAGCAAATTGTATTTTAACTCTGTTTTTTTCGATCAACAGACTCAGGTTCTTTATAGCATTAGTAATTATATCTAACAGGTTTACCGTTTCAACTGTTATTTCAAGAGCATCTCTGTTTAGTGCTGCCACTTCTAAAATACGCTCTACATGAGAATTTAATTTATCTTTTTCCTGTTGAATGATATCCACATACTCTTTTAAATAAGAATCCGTCAACACAGCATTGGGATGAACCAAACTATCAGCCGCCAATGATATTGAAGCCAAAGGTGTCTTGAATTCATGGGTCATATTATTGATAAAGTCTGATTTAATTTGAGAAATATTCTTGTGCTTGATGATTAACCGAATACTAAAAGCGAAAACCGAAATAATGACCAATAAAAACAAGATAGAAAATACTGTTGATACTTTAATTTCCTGCCAAATCAAGTCATTTTTATCCAGATCTAACCGAAGCTCATACCTGCCGGGATACAATACATCAGTTGAAAACAACGGCACTTTATAATCTATACTCACTGTATTAGATGGTGTAATTACGAATTCATGTCTGTTACCATCATATACACCCCAGTTGATTGCAGTTCCATGCAGTTTTCTACTTAATTCTTCAATCAATAAGGAATGTATCATACTGCTGTCAAGCCTGACATCATGGTTCTCATGAACATTTTCGAAACTGATTTTCTCCAGAATTTTTACAATCTGATTAACATCTCCCCTTTCAATATATTTGATACTATCGGATCTGAAAAAATGTGAGTTACCACTAAAACCATGATGGATCATCACCTGATCTCCCATTTCTATATCTTCAATATCAGTATTAAACATACTCATTACCTTCACTTCAACAGTCTTATTGGAATCAGAGGTTTTAACATCAAAAAAGCTGGCTGTATCGTTAGAAAAAGCCATCTTCGAAATCAGAGAATCCTTAACAAATTTTAGCGCTTTTTGATCATTTAATCTCTCTTCAACATTAGCAATCCCTCTGTAAACCTGTACGTCAATTAACTTTTGCTTTTCGGCTATTGTATTTTGAATCCACCTGTACTGAATATAGATAACACCAATTAATGAAACCACCATTAAAGCAATTAATATTGGAATGATCTTTTTTTGCATATCTCCAAAATTATAGGTTTACCAAGGGAGTTACAAAACTTTAACCTTTTTTAACCTGACGTTAGGATTCGTTTAACCTGTTACAGCTCAGTTCACTTTTAACTTTGAACCGGAACTAAAATACAGGAATATTATGAAAAGGATAAAGTTAAAATTAGTATTAGGCGTAATCATTCTTTCTTCAGTTGGACTAATTTACTCTTTTACAACAGCGAAAAAGGCAGGTAAAGAAAAAGGAAAACGATATGAAGTGATCAGATCAGTTGATGGTAAAATAACTGTTAAAGACACTATTATTGGTAAAAATGATAATTACAGCCCGCAGGACTATTTAAATGATTTGGGTTATGGTTCAGACAATGACATTAAAATCATTGATTTGGCAAAAGAATTAAGCCATCTTAATATTGATATGGAACACCACCATAGTAAAGATGGGCAAGCTAAAACCGTTTTTATTACAACGGATTCCATCAATTTTGATCACAAAGCAATCTCTTCTGATCAACCTCACGAAATTATTATCAAAAAAGAGATCAAGACTTTTTCAAAAGATGGTGAGCAAACTATTAATATTGAAACACATGAGTTACATGAACATATGGACAGTATTATTTCAGCATTGCATAATGGTAAAAAAGGTCATGGCGTAATGGTTGAAAAAATCATTATTTCAGATGATTCTGTAGAGACCGGAGATTTTAAACATTTTGAAATACGTGAAGATTTTAATACTGATGATTTAGAAGAAAAGATTGAGGAAACAATTATTAAGGTGATGGAAAACCTGGATACTACTATGTCAATGACTGACTTTAAAGTGATCCATATTGATGACCAAAACTTTAATAGTGAACACGGGAAAGAACACCACGAAGTGAAAGTAAAAGCTTTTGGTGCGGAAAAAGAGGATTTTACCATTGTAATTGTAAGTGAGGTGCCTGACACTAAAGGAAAAAAGAAAAACAAAACCGGTAAAGCCACATCAACTTCGGAATTTAAACTCTACCCCAACCCTTCAAAAGAAGCTTCTGTTATAGAGTTGAATTTTAATGAAAAAGCAATAACTAATCTTCAGGTGATTGATATGAATGGTAAAACAATTTATAATACCAATTTAGGAGAAATTGATGGTTTTTATCGTCATGAACTGGATATCAGTGACTGGTATACCGGTGTTTACATTGTTAACATTAAACATGGTGAAGAAACCATTAAAGAAAAATTAATTGTGGAATAATGCCACAATCTGCATCTTCTCTTAGTACCATCTGGTTTGGGAAATAAGGATGGTAAACTGATAGGTTGAAAGCAAAAAGGGACTCTCTCAGAAATCGAGATTGTCCCTTTTTTTGGATTAATATTGTTGAAAATAAAAAACAGGAGATTTCCCTCCTTAAGGAGGGATTAAGGGAGGTGACCACCAAAAGAATAGCCTTAAAACGAAAATCACCCTCCACAATCCTCCCTCAAGGGAGGAAGCATATATTTGAGAGTTTTGTGATAAGTAAATAATAAGTACAAGAAACTAAAATATACTCTATCTCAAAAGGTAAGGTAACCTTATTTAAAAATAATAGTTGGATACAAAAAAAAGCTGCCTCAATTAGAAACAGCTTCTTAGTTATAGATATTTTAATCAGGTTTTAAACCTCTTCTACAGTAAAAGTAAAACCTTCCATAATTTCGTTTGCCAACATTTTTTTGCAGGCTTCTTCAACCTTTGCTTCGGCGGTTGCTTTAGAATCCGCATCAACAAATAACCTGATGTGTTTTCCAATTCTTACGTTTGTAATTTCACCCAGTCCGATATTTGCCATTGAATGAGAAACGGCTTTTCCCTGAGGATCAAGTAATGCATCTAATGGCATTACATCTATTTCAGCTTTAAACTTCATTTTTGCGTTTTAATGCGTTATTAATAATCGACAAAATTATATATAAAATTATAATTAATGGTACTGACCAGAACAATAAAGTTGCAAACAATACCAGCGAAATTGTTAAAAAGAGATAACGTACCTCATTCCCTCCCCATTTAAAGTGTTTAAACTTTAGTGCAAATAAGGGCAATTCCACTACCATCAGGATGGACATGATGATTGAAGAAATACCCAGAAATATAGGATTTACAAAAAGGTACACTAAATTTTTTTGCCATTCTGAACCATCAACTATTCCATCAAATATCAAGACAGGCAAAACTGCAAAAAATAAAGTCATGGCAGGAGTTGGTAAACCAATAAAAGAAGAGGTTTGACGGGTATCCAAATTAAATTTAGCTAATCTGAATAAAGCAAAAACCGGGATGGTAAAGGCAAAGTATGAGATAGCTTCAGTAAAGTTTAGGGATAAATCATGCTTAAAAACATCAGTGGTATTGTATAATATGATGTCAGTATGATTAACTAATTTATTAATTGTATTACGAGCAAGCTCATAATCCATCAATGAAAAAACAATCAAACCAGGTGCTACTCCAAAAGTCACCATATCGGCCAATGAATCCAATTGTTTCCCTAATTCACTCTGCACTTTTAACAAACGAGCTGCAAAGCCATCCAGAAAATCAAAAATCGCTGAAAGAAAAATGCAATAAGGTGCATAGCCTATTTTGCCTGTTAAGGTGAAAATAATGGCAAATATCCCCCCTACAAGGTTCCCTGCTGTTAATAAATTTGGGATTAAACGTTTAATCGCAGTCATAGACTACAAATGTGGGTATTATTTTTTAACCTTCAATCTGTTGATGATATTATTAATAACAGATAATAAAATATAGAGGATAACCACAATAGGAACGGCCCAAAATTTAAAAGCAATAACGGCAATAAGACATAATACAAGGAATATGTATCTTATTTCATTTCCAGGCCATTTAAAATTCTTGAATTTTAAGGCAATGAGTGGTATTCTGGTGACCATTAAAATGGAAAGTACTATTGTCAGCAATACTAAACTGATGGAATTTAAAACAACATTTTCAACCATTACAGATTTAAAAGGTGTTGGAGAACCTATGGCGTCTTGAATCAATAAAGGAAATGCAGCAAAAAATATAGCCATAGTTGCAGTTGGCACTCCTAAAAACGAATCCGATTGTTCAGTATCGACATTAAATTTGGCCAGGCGAAATAAAGCAAATATAGGGATGAGAAACGCAAGATATGATTGAGGTTTAATATTTTTACCTCCGGTAAAGTCAATTGTCATATTAAAATTGGAGGATATGCCTTGCTCCATAATTTCTCCCCCAATATGAACATCAGAAATATAAAATAACCGGCTAACACCAGGTAGGTCAATGTTGGATAAAAAAGAAAATAAATCTCCGTCTGGAAGAGAAATATTCAATAAAACAAATACAATAAACCCGGGAGCTACTCCAAAAGTAATTATATCCGCTAATGAATCCATTTGTTTGCCTTTATCACTTTTTGCTTTGAGCAAACCAGCCATAAAGCCATCCAGAAAATCAAATATAATGGCACCGAAAATACAGTAGGGTGCCCAGTCCAACTGACCAGTTAATGAAAACAGAATAGCAAGAATGCCTCCAATCAGATTTCCAATGGTGAAAAAATTGGGAATGGATCGTCTTTTTTGTACCATGACAGTAAAAATGCAAATAATTTTTCAAAAGCTTCAACCCTTTAAAACTTATTAACAATACAATATAATTGAATTTTAAAAGTTTGCATTTATAACTGAGAAATATTCTTTAATTTTACATTCAGATATGGCAAAAAGACTTGTATTGACAGCATTTCTGTGGACATGCATCAACATTTCATTCGGTCAGGGAGACCTCGCACCCAAGTACTCAAACGAATTTTTAAATATTGGGATCGGTGCAAATGCATTGGGGAAGTCGAATGCGGTTATAGCAGGTGTAAATGATGTGACTGCAGGATATTGGAATCCGGCAGGTCTGACAGATGTTACCGATTTTCTTCAAATTGGCGCCATGCATTCCGAATACTTTGCAGGAATTTCAAAATTTGATTATATCGGTTTAGCCAAACCACTTAGCAATGGCGGTGTTGGCGGTTTTTCTTTTATCCGCTTTGCAGTAGATGATATCCCTAACACTACTCAATTGATAGATGCCGACGGGAATATCGATTATGACAAAATAACCACTTTTTCGGCTGGTGACTATGCTTTTTTGTTCTCGTATGCACAAAAACTCAAAATTGAAGGACTGAGTGTTGGTGGTAATTTCAAGGTAATTTACCGACATGTTGGTGATTTTGCAAAAGCCTATGGGTTCGGACTGGATGCAGGAGCTAATTATAAGATGGGTGATAAATGGCGATTTGGAGTGATGCTAAAGGATGTCACCTCAACATTTAATGCCTGGACCTATGATCTGGACTCTGCTACTATCCAAACATTTGCAGCAACCGGGAACGAAATACCACAAAACGGATTGGAATTGACTTTACCTAAAATCATTTTAGGGGCTCAGTTTAAAATGCCAATTAAAAACGATTTTTATTTTTCATCTGAGATTAATGCCGATTTGAATACTGATGGAAGGCGAAACGTACTGATTCAAACATCTCCTGTGAGTATCGATCCTCATATGGGTATTGAATTCGGGTATGGAAAATACGCCGCTATCAGAATGGGAATAGGGAATATACAAAAAGTTAAAAATTCCGATTTAACCGAGTCATTTACCTTTCAACCTAATATTGGTTTAGGAGTTGGATTAAAAGGATTCACTATTGATTATGCCTTTACAGATATTGGAGATGCCTCTGTGGCCTTGTATTCTCATGTTTTTTCCATTAAATTAGCATTAAAAGATCCGCCTAAGAAAATTCAAAATGAGTAGATTATGAGACTAATTGTCGTCCTTTCCTGCTTTCTGATCAGCTTTTTTGTAAAAGCACAATACGGCAACGAATGGATCGACTATGCTCAAAATTACTATAGTTTAAAAATTGCTGAAGACGGTATTTATAAAATCGACTACAATACCTTAGTAGCATCAGGTGTTCCCGTCAGTACTATTTCATCAGCTAATTTTCAATTATTTGGGTTTGAAAAAGAACAGGCCATCTATATTGAAGATGGTGGTGATAACAGCATAGACAACGGAGATTATATTTTATTTTACGGCCAAAAAAACAATACCTGGCTCGATTCCTTGTTATATGAAGATCCAAACGATATAGCCAATAAATATTTTCCGCATTACAATGACACCATTACCTATTTTCTGACCTGGAACAATCAGACAACTAACAGTCGTATGATTGAGGAAACAGATGTCAATACCAGTGCCTACCCTGAAAATCCGTATTTTTTAAAAACCAATGCTGTATTTTTTGATGACTATTATGCTGAGGGATTTAAAATTTCGGGGCTCTCCTATTCAGAATTTGTCAATGGTGAGGGCTGGGCAAGCGGATTTATAAATGCACTCTCAAACAACAGTTTTATCAATTCAAATATCAACACGTCTTACCCATATATTCAGGCTGGTGCTCCTGATGTAATTGGAAGAGCTGTATCTTCAGGAGTTTCAAATGCTGCTTATACGGGAAGCGGAAATCACCACTTACAGGTACAAAATGCAACCTTAAATACCATTTTAAGGGATACCATATTTACAGGTTATCAAAAAAATGACCTTTCATTTAGTTTTCCAAGTAACAATATTATTTCAAATACTACCAATATCCGTCATGAGTTTGTTAATGATCTTGGTGCTGCTTCTGATTACCAGGTGGTCCACTATACAGAGTTAACCTATCCAAGATTACCCAATTTAGGTGCCGATAATTATATGGAAATGACTATCCTTAACGGATCAGCCGGAAAGTCACATTACGCTTTTACTAACTTTAACGCTCCCACTCCTTTGGCTTTTGCCCTTGGTGATCAAATTAGAAAAATACCGGTTACAGTTATTTCCGGAGCTTTTCATACCATTGTACCAAATACAAGCTCAGGACAACAAAACTTTATTATCCTTGATGAGGGTCAGATTAATGATATTACCACACTAAAACCGGTTAATGGTAACGGACTTTTCACTAACTACACCACTACAGACTTTAATAATGCTTATATCATCATTAGCCACCCGGAACTTTGGTCAGGTGCTACTGCTTATCAGGATTACCGGGAAAGTCCGGCCGGAGGAGGGTATAATGTTATTTTGGCAGATGTCACTGAGTTAAACCTTCAATTTGGCGGAGGGGTACCAAAGCATATTATGGGGCTCCGCAGGTTTCAACACTTTGCGTACCATCAAAGTACAACAGTTCCTAACCATGTCTTTCTTTTAGGAAAAGGTATCAGGGAAGCTAATGAAGGTGCTGCTTCAGGAGGTGGTATGAGAATAAATATTGGTGCCTATGCACAATGTTTGGTACCAACTTATGGTTATCCGGCCAGTGATGCATTAATCACGGCTAATCTTGAAGGAAATGTTTTAGAACCTCTTATTCCAATTGGAAGACTTGCAGCAACCAATTCAGATGAAGTAATGGCTTATCTTAACAAAGTGGAAGCCTACGAGCTAAACCAAAATCAAAATTCAATCTATACTATTCCAACTAAGTTGTGGCAAAAAGAAATCCTTCATTTTGGAGGAGGAAGCAATGCCTCAGAACAAAACCTGTTTAAGGCTTATTTAATCAGTTATGAAAATCTGCTGGAGGATGCCAGGTTTGGTGGTAATGTACATTCATACTACAAAACGGTATCCGACCCCATCAACCCTGTTTCATTAAGTGAAGTCAACGACAGAATTAACAGTGGTGTATCGTTCATGACATTTTTTGGTCATGCCTCTGCCACAGGTTTTGACCAGAATGTCGACGATCCCGCAAACTGGAATAATGAAGGAAAATACCCTATGGTAGTTGGAAACTCCTGTCTGACCGGTAATATTCATGAACCCCTGGTACACAGTGCCTCGGAATCATTTATATTGATTGAAGATAAAGGTGCCATAGCATTTTTAGCAAATGTAAAACAAGGCTTTCCTCAAAGTCTGAACACTTTTTCACATCAGCTCTTCTCACAAATTTCCGAATCCGACTACGGCACCAGTATAGGACAACAAATGAAAATGGTTTGTAATAACCTGTCCATTAATGGCTCTAGTTTTTCAATCGCTACCGTACTTTCCCAAATGACCTTGCATGGTGATCCTGCACTAAAACCTAACTTTCATAATAAACCGGAAATAGCCATTGAAAGTCCAGGCTTTTTTATCACACCTGATAATGTTGATCTGACAGTGGATTCGATTGACGTTAATATAGTACTTTACAACCTGGGGCAATCGGTTACTGATACTTTTACAGTTGAGCTCAAACGATTCTTTCCAAATAATGGTGGGGATTCCCTTTACACAGTTCATGTAAACGGATTAGATTATATTGATACATTAAGTATAACCATACCACTGTATGTTAACCTTGGTGTTGGTATCAATAAATTTGAGGTTAAGGTAGATATTCCGGGAGTGGTTGAAGAGCAATATGATGAAATCAACAATAATCAACTGACCAAGCAATTCATATTTAATATTGATGGTATTTACCCAGTTTGGCCTTATGATTTTGCCATTGTGCCTGATGATACTATCACGCTAAAAGCCTCAACCGTAAATCCTTTTGCAGATTTGAACACCTACCGTTTTGAAATTGATACTACTGATTTATTTAACAGCCCTTTTCTAAAACATCACACCACAACCTCACTCGGTGGAGTAATTGAAGTACAGTCTGATGAATGGTTGACTAATGCTAACCAAAGTACTTCACTTTCGTTTGAAGACAGTACCGTTTATTTTTGGAGGGTAACAATTGATGACCCCGGGAACTACAATTGGCAGGAATTTTCATTTCAACATATCAATGGCAAACGAGGATGGGGACAGGATCACTTTTTTCAATTCAAGAAAAATGATTTTGACTTCCTGAACTATGACAGAGATAACAGGCAATTGGAATTCAATCCGGCCTCAAAAACCATTCACTGTCAAACTTATGGAAACGCCTCCAATAATATTGGTTTCTTTGGTACTTTATGGGAAATTGACGGACAACTTCAGGATTATGCCTACTGTAATACCAATCCTAAATTACTGGTGGCCGTGATTGACCCTGTGACCCTGGTACCATGGGCCACCAGAGGACTTACTGATGGTGTGGTGGTTAATACTGATCACAATTTTGGAAACTCTAATGACCATGACGGTTATAATAATTGCAGAGCCCGTCCGGAACTATTTTTTGCATTTGAGCAAGATAGTTCCTCTCAATTATTGGCCTTTGAAAATATGATTCTAAACGAAATACCTGATAGTTTTTATGTTCTGATTTATACCGCCAGACGATTATATTACAGTGAATGGGATGCACATAGTCCTCAACTCTACTCCCTTTTCCAAGGATTAGGTTCAGATAGTATTGCGCAGGGAAAACCGGATGTACCTTATATCGGTTTTTACAAAAAAGGAGATCTTAGCTCTTATAAAGAACGGTATGGGTTGTTCCTGAATGAATACATTGAATTAGATGATACCTTATGGGGATTCGATTACAGTGGTTTTGAAACTTCAACATTGATTGGACCGGGAACGGACTGGCAGACCTTGTACTGGCAGCAATATGCTTTAGAACAATCTTCAAGTGACACCACAAGGCTGAGATTGTATGGTAAAGTCACCAATAATTCTACATCTACCCTTTTACTGGATACTTTGTATTCCAGTAATGATTCTATTATCAATCTTAATACTATTCCGGGAATCAATAATTTTACATTGTTACAGTTGCAGGCCTTTACCATTGATGATGAAAGTTTTACACCGGCACAAATTGACAGTTGGCATGTTACCTACACTCCGGTTCCTGAAGCTGCCCTGACATCTGTTGAGGGCTATTATCTCTCTAATGATTCAATTTTGGAAGGAGAAGACCTGGTGGTCAGTTTTGATATTAAAAATATCAGTGATCTCCCCATGGATTCGATTCTAATCAATTACTGGATAGAAAAAGACAATCATCAATTGCTTCCAATACCATACGAAAGACAGGATTCCCTGCGCGTTGGTCAGACCATTGAAGATACCATCACCGTTAATTCGCTGGGGCTTTCAAACTATAATAGTTTATGGGTGGAAGTTAATCCATATGACGCTGTGGGTGCTAAAGACCAACCTGAAATGTATCATTTTAATAATATCGGGCAAATTCCTTTTCAGGTTGCCAATGACGATAAAAACCCGATTCTGGAAGTCTCTTTCGATAATCAATTTATTCTAAACGGTGATTTGGTTTCTCCTACCAGTGAAGTAGTTATCAGTTTAAAAGACGATAATCCTTTGCTATTATTAGATGAAGAAGAGGATACAGCATTATTTGGAATTTACCTTACAGATCCGTTTGGAAATCAGAAAAAACTAAATTTTAGAAATTCGGCGGGAGAACAATTGATGGACTGGATACCGGCTAATAGCTCTACGAAAAAGTTTAAAATCATTTATAATGCAGACTTTGAAAATGACGGAACTTACAGATTATTGGTTCAGGGGGCTGATAAGTCCGGTAATATTTCCGGTGACTATGAATATGATATTGAATTTGAAATAGACCATAATTCCAGTATCACTAATTTAATGAACTACCCTAATCCTTTTTCAACACAAACCCAATTTGTGTTTACATTAACCGGGGCAACCATTCCGGATGAATTTACCATTCAGATTTTAACGGTTAGTGGAAAATTAGTCAGAACCATTACCATTGATGAATTAGGTCCGATTCATATTGGAAGAAATGTTACTGAATTCAGGTGGGATGGTCGTGACGAATTTGGTGATCAGCTCGCTAATGGGGTTTATCTCTACAGAGTCATTACCTCAATTAACGGCGAAAGTATTGATCACCGTTCAAGTGGTGCCGACCAATACATTACCAAAGGGTTTGGTAAAATGTATTTGATTCGGTAAGCCAAGTCAAAATCCATACAATTAATTTGATTACAGATAGTTACATTTAATAAATATGACTATATTACAGATATAAATCAAATTAATTAGTCGAAGAATATATGCTGGTGAAAACTTATGGCTGTGCCGTTTATGGCATAGAAGCAATTCCTATAACAGTAGAAACAAATATCGGACGTGGTATTAACTTTTACCTGGTTGGTTTACCGGACAATGCCGTTAAAGAAAGCCATCAAAGAATTAAAGCTGCATTTTCTAATAATGGCTACAAATTTCCTGGTAAGGAAATTACCATTAATATGGCGCCGGCTGATATTAAAAAAGAAGGTTCGGCATACGACCTGACTATTGCAGTGGGTATTCTGGCAGCCAGTGGTCAGGTCATTACCGAAGAAATTGAAGATTATATCATCATGGGTGAATTATCATTAGATGGTGGCCTGAGGGGTATTCGGGGTGCATTACCCATAGCTGTAAAGGCCCGAAACAATGGTTACAAAGGCATTATATTACCCAAGCAGAACGCTCAGGAAGCAGCCATAGTAGATAGTTTGGAAGTCATTGGTGTTGAAAGTCTAGGCGACCTTGTGATGCATCTTAACAAGGAAGAACGAATTGCACCCGAGGTTGTTCAAAATGGCATTAACAATCATTCAATAGAATCTGATTATGGTATTGATTTTTCGGATGTAAAAGGTCAGGAAAACGTAAAAAGAGCTATGGAAATAGCTGCCAGTGGTGGACATAATATCCTTTTAGTTGGTCCGCCGGGATCAGGAAAAACCATGTTAGCCAAGCGCATTCCAACCATTCTCCCTCCACTATCACTTGATGAAGCCATAGAGACCACAAAAATCCATTCGGTCGCCGGTTTAGTTGACAGTAACTCCGGTATTGTCCAAACCCGACCATTCAGGAGTCCTCACCACACGGTTAGTGACGTAGCACTTGTTGGTGGTGGCCCCAATCCTAAACCAGGCGAAATATCTTTAGCCCATAATGGTATTTTATTTTTGGACG